>JBFLVU010000066.1:0-12836 GCA_040758175.1 Acidobacteriota bacterium
CGACGTGCCGTGGATCTCCGAGACTCCGACGACGGGCACGGTGACGGCGAACGGGACGCAGGCCATCACGGTGGACTTCGACGCCACGGGGCTCACGCCCGGTGACTACCTCGCCACCCTCCTGGTGAACAACGACACGCTGTACGGCCGGATCAACGTGCCGGTGACCATGCACGTGGCGTACGATCCTCTCGTGGCGACGGCCGGCTCCGACGTGGGCTTCGGCGAGGCCCCGCTGACGGTGAACTTCACGGGCGCCGCCGCGGGCGGAGACGGGGTGTACACGTGGGCGTGGGACTTCGGCGACGGCGGGACCTCGACGGACCAGAACCCGACGCACGTGTACACGACGGCCGGATTCTTCATGGCCGTGCTGACGGTGACGGACGGCCAGGGCTCCACGGCCACGGACACCGTGCTCATCCAGGTCACGATCCCCTTCGACATGAACTTCTACGACTACGGGATCCGGGCCCAGCTCTGCGTGTGGAAGCAGACGGGCGCATACCGGTGGATCGTGCTGTCCGGCCCCAACGCGGGGATGACCTTCGAGGGGACGGGCGTCGTGGCCAACGGCGGCACGGCGTTCTGGACGAACCCGGCGGACCCGACCTACATCTACGCGACGTACGACAGCCGGCGCCACCGGGCGCGGGCGTACCTGACGAACACGGCGATGGGCGTGTACTCGGCCATCGTGGACTACAACACCCTCGACAACCCGCCCTGCGGCGGCGGCCAAGTGGAAAACTAGTCGACGAGTAGAAACGACGCTTCGGGGGCGCGGGGCCTTTGCTCCGCGCCCCTTTTCTCTTCGTGGCTCCTCTTGGAGGGCAGGGCAGGCCGCCTGCGCGCATCAAGCGCGTGGCTTCTTACGGGAGGATCTCCGGCTCGTTGGCCCGCACAGGAACTTCCGGCGAGCCTCTCTTCTTGCTCCGGACGGGATGTTTCGGACATGTGCAAAGGACTTCTTCGAAGTGGCGATGGGCGGGCAGCGAGGGCGAAGCCGCGGCCCTGCTTGCGCTTGAGCCCCCCGCGGTGGGCATTGCCCACCCGAGCGCTGGGCGGGAAGGGGCCAACCCCTTCCCGTCCGAGGTATTACCTCCCCCCTTGACGGTCCCCATGAACCGGGAATAAGGTAGAAGCACAGCTTCTTTGCGCGGACATCGGGGAGGGCATCTGGCCGTCGGGGCGGCCGTGGGGAGCCATACTGGGATTCTCACCAAGGGCCCGTCGCGTGCAGGAAGACGCCCCTCGGGGTGGGGGGTTGGAGTGTGCGCCGTGGTGGCATTCTGAGAAAAGGGAGGGACGAACCATGAGAGGGAAAGGTGGATGGATCGCTTGGCAAAGGACGGCCATGGTGCTGGCCGTCCTCGCGCTGGCCATGCCCTTGGCGGCCCAGGTGGCCAAGCGGAGGGCGTCCAGCCTGGACGATCTCGCGTTCGCAAAGCCCGAGCTGAGGGTTCAGCCGGCGGCGGCTGACCTGGACAGCCTTCGGGCCCTGGGCGCCGTCGAAACCAAGCCCTTGGCCGAGGCCTTCGACGCGTTTCTGAGCCGGGAGGGGGGCTCCTGGGTCCTCCTCGTGGATCGGAGCACGGGCCGGCCCCTTCTCCTGGAGGGCCAGGGCATCCCTTGGATCCCCGGCGCGAACGCGCTGACCTACGAGGACCTGGGCCTGAGGGCTTCGGAAGTGCCGCTGGACTGGATGGAAGGCAAGGCCCTTTCGTTCCTCAACGCCCATCCGGGCCTTTTCGGGGTGGACGCGGGCGACCTGGTGCTCAACAAGGGAGCCTCGGGCCCCGTCGGAGGCTATCTCTACGTTCTGGACTTCGACTGGACCTACCGCGGACTGCCCGTCGAGGGAGCCCACGTGGTCTTCCGACTGAATCACGGCAACCTCGTGCAGATGGGCGCCGAAGGCATCTCGGACGCCATCCGGTGGCTGGACCCGTCACCGCATCTTTCGTCGGAGACGGCGACCGAAATCGCGGGCGGGTTCGTGGGCGGGTTCCGGGAGGGAGACGACCTCCTGTTCCGCCCGGCTCTGAGCATCCTGCCCGTTTCCCTTCCGCCCGGGGACGAGAAGGCCGCCATTGACCGGCTTTCCTACCGGCTGGTCTGGACCGTGGCCTTCCACCGGGAGGGGGTCGTCGGAAATTGGGAAACCCGTGTGGACGCCCACACCGGGGAGGTCCTCTCTTTCCGAGACACCAACGACTACGGCAAGGTCCACGGCGGGGTCTATCCCAACGACCGTCCCGCCGCCGAGGTGGACAGGCCCTTCCCCTTCGCCGACATCGGCGGGGGTCTCTACTCCGACGCCGGCGGTCTCTTCACAGGAAACAATGCCACGTCAACCCTCAGTGGCCAGTACGTCCGGATTCAAGATATGACCTGCGGCGCGGGCGGGGGCGCGGGGACCATCAGCCTGACCACCACGACCGGGGACCTGGACTTCGGCATGAGCGCCGGGAGGGACTGCGTGACGCCCGGTGTGGGGGGAACGGGAAACACCCACGCCGCACGGACCCAGTTCTACCAGGTGAACCTCATCAAGATGAAGGCCCGCTCCTATCTCCCCGCCAACGCCTGGCTCAGCGCCCAGCTCACCGACCGCGTCAACATCAACGACGTGTGCAACGCCTACTGGTCGAGCGCCTCGGGCACGGTCAACTTCTTCAAGTACGGCGTCTACGGATCCTGGACCTGCGAGAACACGGGCGAACTGCCGGGCGTGTCCCTGCACGAGTGGGGCCACGGCATGGACTACAACGATGGCAACGGCGCCTCGCCGGAAAAGGGAACGGGGGAGACGTACGGCGACTTCACGGCCGTCCTCCAAACCCACAATTCCTGCGCCGGAAACGGCTTCTTCATCGGCGCGAATTGTTCTGGATACGGCGACCCCTGCCTCTCCTGCTCCGGCATCCGCGACATCGACTACGCCAAGCACGCGAGCAACACCCCCGCCGTTCCCACCATGCTCAGCGGCGCGTCGGGCTTCCACTGCTCCACCAGCGGGTCCTACTACGGCCCCTGCGGGTACGAGGGCCACTGCGAGTCCTACATCTCCTCCGAGGCCATGTGGGACCTAGCCGTCCGCGACTTGGTGACCTGGGGGCTTGAACTGAACACGGCCTGGCTCCACGTGGACAAGCTGTGGTACCGCAGCCGGAGCACGTCGGGTTCGGCCTATACCTGCCCCTCGTTGGCCACCACCCACGGGTGCGGCGCGGCCAACTACTTCAGCACTTTCCGGGTGATCGACGACGACGACGGCAACCTGGCCAATGGAACGCCGCACGCTTCGGCCATCTTCGCCGCCTTCAACCGCCACGCCATCGCTTGCACGAGCGTGGTGAACACCGACTCCTCCGCCTGTCCCTCCGTCGGGACGCCCGTCCTGGCGGGAACGGCCGGCGGCAACTCCAACTCCCTTTCCTGGGGAGCGGTGGCGAACGCCTCCACGTACGACGTGTACCGCAACGAATCCGACTGCGACGCCGGTTTCACGCGCATCGCCACGGTCACGGCGCCGACGGCGTCCTACGTGGACAGCGCGGCCATCGATGGACTCACCTACTACTACCGCATCCAGGCCGTGGGCTCCAACATCTCCTGCTTCAGCGCCCTGTCCAACTGCGTGACGCTCACGCCCTACACGCCCAGCGGCGTCCTCCAGGGCACCGTTACGGAGCAGGGATCGGGCCTTCCCCTGATGGGGGCCTTGATCCACGCCGAGTCGGGCGGGCTCATCTACGAGGCCACCACGGACCTTTCGGGGAACTACCAGATCAACCCGATCGCCGTTGGGTCGTACGATGTGACGGCGAGCCTCTTCGGCTACCTTCCGGAAACGGTCAACGGCGTGGCCATCACCGAAGGGGCAACAACGACTCAGAACTTCGCTCTGGCGGGAGCCCCGAGCCACGTGGTTTCGGGCACCGTCTACGACGTGGTCACCGAATGGCCCCTGTACGCCTCCGTCCAAGTCACCGGCTCGGGCTACCCCGGCGCCACCGTCTGGACGGATCCCGTGACGGGCTTCTATTCCATCACGCTCGTGGACGGGATCACGTACACCCTTACCGCCGCCTCCTTCATTCCGGGGTACGAGTCCACCCTCGCAACGGTAACCCCTCTGGGCTCGGATGTGACGCAGGACCTTCCCCTCTCGGCCGCCGCCGCCCCCTGTGCCGCCCCCGGCTACACGGGCTCGGGCCTCCTCCAGAACTTCGACACCACGACACCGCCCGCTCTCCCTGCCGGCTGGGCCATGGTACGGACCGGAGGAACGAACGCCGCCACGGCGTGGGCCACCCGGGCGGGCACGCGGTACCCCTCCGGCTACGCCTCCCACAGCGCCCCCAACCTCGTGTATTTCAACTCCTTCTCGGTCTCGACCGGCAACAATGCGCGCCTCTACTACACCGTCCCCCTGGACCTCACGGTGAGCGGCGACCAGCTCACCTTCTGGATGTTCCACGACACGGGGTACACCTCCTCGAACGACCGGGTTCAGATCCAGGTTTCCACCGACGGCGGGACAACCTGGCAGAATGTCGGTTCGCCCATCTCCCGGTACCTGGCGGGAAGCAACTACTGGTCCCAGCACACGGTGACCCTCGCGGGCTTCACGGGGAGCCCGACCAGCGTCCTGGTGGGCATCCACGGCATCAGCGCCTACGGCAACGACATACACCTGGACGACATCCAGATCGGCACGCCCACCTGCAACGCCCCCGCCTCGGGCGGACTCATCGTGGGCAACGTGCTGGACCAGAACACGGGCCTCGGATTGACGGGCGCCACGGCGACCGACACGACTACGGGCGCCTCCATGACCGCCGTCGGCACGGGAGCGGACCCGGCCGTGGCGGAGGGCTTCTTCTGGTTCTACGGTCCCGAGGGGAACAACGACCTGACGGCGACGCAAACGGGCTACTCCTCGGGCTCCACTTCGGTGTCGGTGCCCCATTTTTCCACGGTCCGGGCGGACATGGTCCTTGGATCGGGCCAGATCACGCCCACGCCGGCGGCGGTGGACGTTACGGTGGCGGTAGACAGCACCGACCATTTCACCCTGCGGCTGGACAACACGGGCACTTCGGACGTGAACTACACGATCTACGAGACCGGATCGAGGACCCTCCTCCTTCCCAACACCTGGAACGTCCTCCCCAGCGCCTCCACGGGGGTGTCGAGACCGGCGGGCGCCGCCGTGGGCGGCTACTTCTACATGATCGGCGGTGAATCCACGGGCGGCGGGCGGCTGGGACTCGTGCAGCGGTACGACCTGGCGGCGAACGCCTGGGACACGGCTCTTCCCGCCATGCCCACGGGGGTCTCGAACATCACGGCGGCCGTCCTGGGGAACGACATCTACACGGTGGGAGGAAGCGCGGCCTCCGCCACGACGAACGCAGTTCAGGTTTTCCACACGGCCTCGGGGACGTGGGAGACGGTGACCACGGACCCGTACCCGCAGGCCGCCTACGGCGTGGTCCTGGCGGCTCACGACGGGAGGCTGTACGCATTCGGTGGATACACGACCGTGTATCTCAACAACGCCTACGTCTACGATCCCGCCGCCGCGGCCGGCTCGCGATGGACGGCCCTCGCCGCCGCGCCCGTGAGCGGGGCCTGGGGCGGGGCCATGGCCATCGGGGACCGGGTCTTCTGGGCCGGCATGCGCAACACCACGGCGGACCTGGCCAGCGTGGTTGCCTACGACGTGCCCTCCAACACCTGGGTCACGTACCCCAACCTTCCCGCGGCCCGGGGCGGCGCCGGCGTCTGGACCTACGGCGCATTCCTCGTTGTGGGCGGCGGCGGATGGTCCGCCTACAGCACGGCCGTGTACGAATACGACACGAACCAGGGGACCGGGGGAACCTGGTCCACCACCAACAGCCTCAACGCGGGGCGCCGGACCTTCGCCTTCGCCACGGCCCCCTCGGGCCAGCTGTACGCGGCGGGCGGCTGGAACGGCTCCTACCTGACGGCGGCGGAGATGACCCAGGCCTTCGCCGATTGTCCCTGGCTCTTCGAATCCCCGCTGACCGGGACGATCCCCCCGGGCTTCGGCCACGACATCGACCTCACCTTCGACACGACGGGCCTTGCACCGGGGACGTCCTACGAGACGGACCTCTTCATCACGAACGACACGCCCTACGGAACCCTCCTCGTGCCCGTCACCCTCCACGTGACCTATCCGCCCCTGGTGGCCTCCGCCTCGGCGGCGCCCACGAGCGGAACGGCCCCGTTGGCCGTGGCCTTCACGGGCGGCGCCACGGGCGGGGACGGCGCGTACGCGTTCGAGTGGGACTTCGGGGACGGATCGGCCCACGCGCTCACCCAGGACGCCAACCACACGTACCTCGCTCCCGGGACCTTCACCGCCACGTTGACCGTCACGGACGGTCAGGGCTGGGTGGATACTGACACGGTGGACGTGACGGTGACGGTGCCCTTCGACAGCAGTTTCTATGACGACGCCGGCCGCGCCCAGGTGTGCGTGTGGCGGCAGACCGGAATCTACCAGTGGACCATCCTCACGGGACCCAGCGCCGGAACCACGTACACCGGGATCTGCGTCGTGGCCAACGGGGGAACGGCCTTCTGGAGCACCGCCGGAGACCCCGTGAGCTTCTACGTAACGTACGACTCGCGGCGGCGGCGCGCCCGCGGCTACTTGAGCGACACCACGTCGGGCGTCTACTCGGCCATCGTGGATTCCAACACCACCAACAACCCGCCCTGTCCCTAAGGGACCGGTGAGCGGCATCCAGGGGCGCGGGGCCTTCTGCTCCGCGCCCTTTTTCTTCACTCGGCGGGGTCGCTGTTGTGAGTCGCGGATTCCGTAACCAAAGTTCTTCCCCGTCCGGCGCGCCGGGGTTCCTTCCAGAGAACACCCTTCGGCGGAGGGTCCCCTCCGGATTCACCCGGGGTGAGCGCGCGCGCGTCTGAAACCAAAGGAGGGGTTTCCCACCCAGCGAGAACGAAGGTGTCGGTTCCAATTTGAAAAGGTGCGTCTTTGGGGCTATTTTGGTCATGTGGTTCACGGTGAGGGAACCGGGGCGCTTGGCTCCGCGCGGGGGGAATCAGGAGTCGAAGCGCACCCAGACCATAGAATGGGACGGACACAAGGAGGAAGGCGCCATGACGGGAAGAATCCGAAGGGCGGGGGTGTGCGTTTCCCTGGTTCTGGGGCTCGTGCTCGGGCTGTCGGCCTGGGCGGAGGGCGGGCCGGAGGGGCGACAGAACGCCCTCGAAGCGCCGGCGCCGCCGGTTCCACGCGCCGCCTGTGAACGGGCCGCGAACTCGGTGGTACCCGCGGCGGACATCCTGATCTACGCCGACGACTACTACCACGCCGCGCCCAACACCTTCTTGGACCAGGCCCTCCAATACTGGGGCCTTCCCTACGCGGCATACTACGACGGAGACTTCGCGGGCTTCGAGGCGGCCCTCGAGTTGGGCGGTCCCTGGACCCTCGTCCTCTTCGGCAACGACAACTACGGCGCACCCGAGTCCGTCCTTGACGCCCTTCAGACCTACGTGGCGGGAGGCGGAAAGCTGATCCTGAACACATGGGTCCTGGGGTGGTATACCGGTCATCCTCTCTGGACCACCCTGGGGGTAGGCTCCGCCGTAGACAACTACGACCCGCCGGCGCCCGTGTACTGGTGGGACCCGTCCCACCCCTTCTTCACGGACCCCATGGCCGTGCCGGAGCTGACGAGCCTGTCCGGATACCGCTACGGCACGTACGGGCAGTTCGTCGAGCCCCTGCCGGGCTTCGAGGCCCTGGCGGGCTACACCGGTTCCCCCTCCGAGGGTGAGGCCGCCGTCCTCCTCGGCAACGACGGGCGCACGGTCTACAAGGCCTTCCTCGACGGCCAGAACGACGCCGACCTGGACGGGGACTTGATCCAGGACGGGGTGGAACTCTGGATCAACCTCGTCCGGGGCGTCCGCGAGGGGATGGTCGTCTACGACGTCCTTTTCCAGGACGATCTGGGCCGGAGCCAGCTCTGCATCGCCAAGAAGACGGGCCACTACATCTGGAGCCTGAACAGCACCGGCGCCCTCTACACCGGCGTCGGCGAGGTGGCCAACGGCGGAACGGCCTTCTGGACCCTCCCCGAGGATCCCAACTATATCTACAGCATCTACGACTCCAGGCGGAAAAGGGCCCGGGCCTACTTCAGCAACACCGAGGACGGCGTCTACTCGAGCCTCGTGGACCGCAACACGACGAACAACGAAGGCGAATGCTCCACCGAGCCCCAGGATCGCTAAAAAAAGAGCCCAGGCGGTCCTAGATCAATTTGAGCGCCAGAATGGAGAAAAAACCATGAGAAGTAGGAATCTGAAGGTTGCGTTCGTGACTCTTGCAGTGCTGATCATTGGTTTGGCCGCCACGGCCGCGGACCGCGGAGCTCGGGAGGAGACGAAGTCCCAAAAGGACCCCTCGCGGGAGGTGCGACCGCCGTACCGCAATCCCAACGCCGGCGGAGGCCCCGACGCCTTCGGCTACCGCTACGCGGATTCCAACGAGCCCGGAGGCCCGGTCTTCGATTGGATCGATATCTCGACCACGGGCACGCCAGTGTACTTCCCCGAAGATTGGGACGACGACTACGCCTTCCCCATCGAGATCGGCTTCCCCTTCACTTTCTACGGCCAGACCTTTACCCAGGCGGCGGTGGGCACCAACGGTCACGTCTGGTTCGAGGACGCCTATCTAGGGCTGGGCAACGTCTGCGTCCCGGGAGAGGTCGACTACGACGTGACGGAGAACTTCATCGCGGCCTACTGGACGGACTTAATCACCTGGCCTGCAGATGCGTTTGCCGTTCTGGCCCCTGGGACGGTGTACACAGAAACTCTCGGCGAGCCCGGGAGCCGACGCTTCGTTGTCATGTTCGACCGTGTAGGCTTTTATGATTGCGCAGGCGGCGAGGAAGCTCCCTCCAACATGCTCCTGGACGAGATGGGGATTTCCTTCGAGATCATCCTGAACGAAGCGGACCACTCGATTCTCCTTCAGTACCTCAGCCCTTGGGCCTACTGCGAGGGGGAGGACTACGGCGCCGCCGCCGTCGTAGGGATCCAGCGAGATTCCACCCTGGGCCTTGCCTATTCCTGCTATGAGCCCGTTCTGGAGGACAACCTGGCCGTCCTCTTCTCCCTGGGCGAGCCCTTCACCCCCGATGTGACCTTCCTGGACGATCTGGGGCGTTCGGAGCTGTGCATCCAAAAATCCAACGGCATGTACCAGTGGACCAACGCCGACGGCTCGGTGTACACGGGGACGGGCGTGGTGGCCAACGGCGGCACGGCCTTCTGGACGCTTCCCGAGGACCCAACGTACATTTACGCCACGTACGACAGCCGCCGGAAGCGGGCCCGGGCCTATTTCACGAACAGCGACGACGCGGTCTACAACAGCCTCGTGGACCGGAACACGGCCAACAACTCCGAGTGCGGGAGCCTGATCCCAGTGGAGCCTCCGCCGGTCTACTGAGGCCAGCTGGGAAGAAAGAGCCACCGGGGCGCGGGGCAACCCGCGCCCCGCGCTTCGTTTGTGGGCGATACTGCGAAACCTGGGTTAGAACTCACGCAACGCCGGGAACGAAGTATCCCCGTCGGGAATCGTCCAATACGCATGATCTTTCTGGGGGATGGGAGGGGTAGGAGTCCCTTGGCAAAGGGCTCCCGCCCCTTCGCTTGACTTTTCGAGTCGGAAATCGAACACTGCATTCACAACAGGCGAAGCATCAGGAGGTTTGGGGATAGGCTTTGTGGGAAAGGAATTCGAAAGGGGACCGCGCGCCCCGGGGAGGTGGTGCGCGGCTTGGCAGAGGAGGAGGTCATCATGCACGGAAGAGGGAAGGCGTGGATTGTCCTGGCGGCGGTGCTCCTGGCGGTGGGCGCCTGGGCGGCGGAAAAGGGGGCCGAGGAGGAGTCCTTCGTACCCGCGGGTCCCCACCCGTCCTTCGGTTCCACGGCCTGTGCGGCGGGCCCTCAATCGGCACCCTTGGCCACTTCTTATGAGTACGTCAACGCGACGCCCGTGGCCATCTTGGACAATACCTGCGCGACGGGGGGCGCCACCTCCACGATCCATGTACCCGATTCCTTTCTCATCGCCGACCTCAAGGTGGGCCTCTGGATCAGCCACACGTACCGGGGCGACCTGGAAGCCACACTGACCTCTCCCCTGGGGACGGTGGTTCAGCTCATCCAGGACCCCGATGGGGGCGCGGACAACGTGAACGTCCTGCTGGACGACGCCTCCCCCAACGTGCCCGACAGCGTCAACCACAACGCCCCCCCTCCTTACTACTACGTGACCTGGCACCCCACGGGGAACCTGAGCGACTTCAGGTTCGAGCAGGCCAACGGAACGTGGACCCTCACGGTGTGCGACGACGCCAGCGGCGACACGGGCTCCCTCAACCAGTGGACGCTCTTCTTCACCGGGGGCCTCGTGGTGGCGCCCGGCGCCCAGGAGGGGTCGGCCTGCGAGGGCAACCCCGTGCCCTACACCTTCACCGTGGTCAACACAACGGGTGCGGACCAGGTCTTCGACCTGACCTACGAGAGCCTCTGGCCCTACACGGGACCGGCGGCCACGGGGACGGTTCCGAACGGCGCCGGAGAGAACGTGGACGTCACGGTCTGGATTCCCGGGGACGCGGGTCCGGGCGCCCAGGACACCTTGACCTTCACCGCCGCGGGCGGGGGCGAAACGGCCCAGGCAACCGCCACCACAACAACGAACCTCGTCCAGGGCTGGACTGATTTCGCCAACGTGCCGGCGGGACGGGAGGTCCGGGACCATTCGCTGGTCTACTACGATGGGAGACTGTTCAAGATCGGCGGCTACAACGGGGCCGCCACGGCCTTCCTGGACATCTACGACATCGCCAGCGACACCTGGTCCACCGGCGCCGACATGCCCGGGGCACGCTACTGGACCGACGCCGTGGAGATCGGCGGGAAAATCTACGTGGCGGGCGGCTATAGCACGAGCGGCCAGTCTTCCCTTTACATCTACGATGTGGCGACCAACACGTGGTCCACGGGCGCCTCCCTTCCCGCCTCCCGCTACAGCTACGCCGGCGTGGCCCACGGCGGACTCTACTACGTGATCGGCGGGTACACCACGACCTACAGCAACAACATCCTGGCCTACGACCCCGTCGCCAACTCCTGGAACTCGGCCCTTCCCAACATGACCACAGGGCGCCGCTACCACGCCGCGGGGGTCATGGGGGGGAGGATCTACGTCGTCGGCGGCTACAACGCCTCCTACCTGGACTCGGTGGAGATCTTCGATCCCGCGGCGGGCACCTGGTCCGCCGGTACGGCCATGCCCACGCCCTGGCTGCGGGCCGCCGACGTGGTGAAGCACGATCGCTTCCTCCTCCTGGCGGGCGGGTACTCCACCTCGACGGCCACGGCGTCCGCCTACGCCTTGGCCTACGACGCGCTGGAGGATCGGTGGTCCTGGCTGCCGAACATGACCCACATCCTGTATGCCTCCGCCGCGGCGGGAGACGGCACCCACGCCTGGCTCGCCTCGGGCCGCCTGTACAATGGCAGCGCCTTCGTGTACGGGCCGCACACGACCCTCGTGGACCAGTGTCCCGACGCCCCGGTTTGCACCATCGAGTCCTGCATGGCCACGGTGCCCGCCTCGACCTTGCCGGGCGAGGCCGTTCAGATGTTCGGGGACGTGACGTACGACGGGTGCCTGGGACCGCCTTCCTGGAGCTGGGATTTCGGGGACGGCTCGGGCTCCACGGAGCAGAACCCACTTCACACCTACACCGCACCCGGAACGTACATGGTCACCCTGACGGTGACCGTGGACGGGCTCGTCTGCGGGTACGGGACCTCCATCTCGGTGACGGTCAACTACGACCTGAACTTCCTGGACGATCTGGGCCGGTCCGAACTGTGCATCGAGCGGGCCTCGGGCATCTACCAGTGGACCAACGCCGACGGCTCGGTGTACATGGGGACGGGCGTGGTGGCCAACGGCGGGACGGCCTTCTGGACGACCCCCGAGGACCCCACTTACATCTACGCCGCCTACGACATCCGCCGCAAGCGGGCCCGGGCTTACTTCACGAACCAGACGGACGGCGTGTACAACGCCCTCGTGGACCGGAACACGGCCAACAACCCCGGGTGCGGGAGCCTCGTCCCCGTGGAGCCACGGTAGGCAGGCTTAGCCCACAGGGGGCGAATCTAGGCAAGAGCGGGGCGCGGGGCAACCCGCGCCCCTTTTTCAACAGGGAGCCTTCTGTTCTCCACGGATACGCAAACAGCGTTCTCGGTTCCTCGCGGGGGGTTAACTCCATGCGATGCAAGGGGACATTGCGCGAGAAGCCTGGTTCTTGCGCGACGTTCTGCAGAGAAACTTGACTCCATCTGTTGAAGGGTGGAAGCTGCGTATACACCCACGGACTACGGGAAAGGGATTAGGGGGCGGCGTGGGGAAGGAGGAGGTCATGAAAGGCAAGAGCATATGGCGGGCCGTAAGTCTGGTTGGGGCGATTCTCCTGGGTTGGGCCGTGAATGGGAGCGCATGGGCCTCGCCCGGTTTTGAAAAGCGCTCCGCCGTTCCAGCGGGAGACGCCGCCGGAGTCGCTTCCCCGAACGTTCTCGCGGCCATGCCGGTGCCCGACGCTCTGGCCGCCACCTTTGCCGGCCCCAAGCCGCAGGCTCCGCTCACCATGGACCGGAGCGGCGCCCAAGGCCTTCTCGCCGGCGGCCCCATCAACGTCCTCCTGGCCATGGCCGACGACGGAACG
>JBFLVU010000067.1:0-12765 GCA_040758175.1 Acidobacteriota bacterium
TCCCCGTTTCCCACGCCATGATCGATGCCAACCTCCACACCATCAAGATGAAGGGCAACGAGACCTTCAAGATCGCCGTCCGTTCCCTGGAAAGCGTCTGCAGGGAAGCCATCGAGAGGGCCAGCCTCTCACCCGCCGACGTGCGCTGGTTCGTTCCGCACCAGGCCAACACCCGGATCATCCATGCCGTCACGGACCGCCTGGGATGGCCCCCCGAGACCCTCTACCTGAACATCGACAGGATCGGGAACACCTCCGCCGCCTCCATCCCCATCGCCCTGGACGAACTCGTCCGCTCGGGGCGCGTGGCCGAGGGAGACGTGCTCCTCTTCGCCGCATTCGGTGCGGGGCTCACGTGGGGATCCGCCCTTGTGAGGTGGTAGCACCCGCCCCGGAGCACCACGGATTCCAGAAGACAGGGAGGCGCCCATGAAGGTCGCCGTCGTGTTTCCCGGCCAGGCATCGCAATACGTTGGAATGGGCAAGGCGCTGGCGGAGGGATTCCCCGTTGCCGCAGGGGTCTTGGAGGAGGCCGACGAGGCCCTCGGCGAGCCCTTTTGCCGCCTGCTCTGGGAGGGTCCGCAGGAGGCCCTGAACCTAACGGCCAACACCCAGCCGGCCGTTCTGGCGGTCTCCGTTGCCGCCTGGCGCGTCCTTTGCGCCGCCTTCCCAACCCTCGCCCCGGCCTACCTGGCCGGCCACTCCCTGGGGGAATACAGCGCCCACGTCGCCGCCGGCACCCTCTCCTTCCCCGAGGCGCTCCGCGCGGTGCGCCTCCGGGGCCTCTTCATGCAGGAGGCCGTGCCCGTCGGGGAAGGAGCCATGGCCGCCCTGATGGGCATGGAGTTTTCCGACGTGGTGAGGGCCTGCGCGGAGGCGGCGGGGGACGGATCCGTGGTTCCCGCGAACGACAACGCCCCCGGGCAGGTGGTCATCGCCGGGCGCGCCGAGTCTGTGCGCGCCGCCGTGGAGAAGGCGAAGGCCCTCGGGTGCCGCAAGGCCGTTCCCCTCCCCGTGTCCGCCCCCTTCCACTCCCCCCTCATGGCGAGCGCGCGAGAACGCCTCGATCCGGTTCTCCGCGCGATCCCCTTCGCGGATCCCGCCTGGCCCGTGGTGGCCAACGTGGACCTTGCGGCGGTGCGCACGGGAGCCGAGGCGCGGGAATGTCTTCTGCGTCAAGTGGACTCACCGGTCCGCTGGCGCGAGACGATGGAGTTCATGAGGTCCCAGGGTATCGACACCGTCGTCGAGGTGGGTCCCGGCACGGTCCTCTCGGGCTTGGCCAAGCGGGTGGACCGAGACTGGCGTATTCTGAACGTTGAGGATCCGGCGAGCCTGGAAAAGGCTCTCGCCGTGCTCGCTTAGACCCCTTCCACGGAGGATCGGCCATGGCTCGTTTCGAGAACCGGATTGCACTCGTGACCGGCGGCGCCCAGGGAATCGGTCTGAAGATCGCCGAAATGCTGGCCGCAGAAGGAGCTTTCGCCTATGTCGCGGACCTCAACCGGGAGGCCCTGGAAAAGGCCGTTGAGGGCCTCCGGGCGAAGGGTCTCCAAGCGGGGAGCATCCTGCTGAACGTGGCCGAGCGCCCCTCCTGCGAGGCCGCCGTGGAGAAGATCGTGGGAGAGAAGGGGCGCCTCGACCTCCTCGTCAACAACGCCGGTATCACCCGGGACTCCCTGGTCATGCGGATGAAACCCGAGGATTGGGATGCCGTCCTCGCCGTAAACCTGACGGGCGCGTTCCAGCTGACCCAACTCGCCCTGAAGCCCATGATGGCCCAGCGGTTTGGGCGGATCGTGAACATCGCCTCGGTGGTGGGGCTCATGGGCAACCCGGGCCAGGCCAACTACGTCGCCTCCAAAGCGGGGATCGTGGGACTCACGAAGGTGGTGGCCCGGGAACTGGCCTCCCGCAACGTGACCTGCAACGCCGTGGCCCCCGGGTTCATCGTCACGGCCATGACGGAGAAGCTCAGCGACGCCCAGAAGGAGCAGATGGCCGCCCTCATTCCCATGAAGCGCTTCGGAACCTCCGAGGACGTGGCCCGCGCCGTCGCCTTCCTGCTCAGCGAGGACGCCGCGTACATCACGGGCCAGACGCTTTCCGTCAACGGCGGGATGTACATGTAGGGAGGGTCCGTCATGGGTCGCGCCCGGTGGTTCATCTCCCTCGCCTTCCTGTCTGCTTCCGTCCTGGCCGTTCCCCCGCCCGACGCAGGTTCCTGCCGGCCCGAGGTCCGCGCCTTTCGGGAGTCGGAGATGGCACGCGTGGCGAGACGGATGGAAGTCCTCTCCTCACCCGAAAAGTACGGAGTGCAACCCCGCCAGGACCTGGACATCCTCGAAACCCACCTGGACCTCTCCGTGGACCCCGAGGACGAGCGAATCGCGGGAACCGTCACCCTGACCTTCACCCCTACGGCGACCCTTGCCCGGCTTGACCTGAGGCTGCATCGGGCCCTCTCCCTCGAGGGAACGGTCCTGGACGGCTCCCCCCTTCCCTCTCGGCGAAAAAAAGACACGATCTCGTTGGCTTTTTCGCCTCCCCTGGCCGCCGGGGAGGCCCACGCTCTGGCCGTGTCCTACTCCGGGAAGCCTCAGGTAACCGGCGCCCTCGGAGGGGGAATGTTCTTCTCTCGCCACGACGGCGTCCCCTCCGCGACGACCCTCTCGGAGCCCTTTGACTCCTTCGCGTGGTGGCCCTGCGTGGACGACCTGGCGGACAAGTCCCTGGCCCGAATCGACCTGACGGTCCCTCCGGGCATGGTGGGGGCTTCCAACGGGACCTTGAGCGGCGTCACGCACAACGCGGACGGAACCACCACCTACCGCTGGATCGAGTCCTACCCCATCTCGAACTACCTCATCTCGGCCAACGTTACCAATTACGTTCAGTTCGGCGACGTATATACGGCCTTGGACGGCACCACCACCATGCCCCTCCAGCATTTCGTCTATCCGGAGGATCTCGCCCGAGCCCTGGTGAACTTCTCCGTGATCCCCGAGATGATCGGATTCATGGCGGGGATGTGCGGGGAATACCCCTTCCTCGGTGAAAAGTACGGGATGGTGGCCTTCCCCTGGGGCGGCGGGATGGAGCACCAGACCCTCACCAGCGTGGGCGATCGCTTCGTGGGCGGGACCGGGGATTACGGGGAACTCTATCTGCACGAGCTGGCCCACCAATGGTGGGGAGACGACGTCACATGCGCGACCTGGAACGACGTCTGGCTGAACGAAGGCTTCGCCACCTACTTCGAGGCCCTTTGGCTGGCGCGGGAGGAGCAGATCTCCATGGGGCGGGCCATGGCCTACTTCGACGACGGCCAGTACGAGGGCTACCTCCGGGGGAGCCCCTACCTCAAGAACGGGAACACGGCCTTCGCCGACACCGGCGCCATCTACGACAAGGGGGCCTGGGTTCTCCATATGCTCCGCCGCATCGTGGGAGACGGCCCCTTCTTCGACGCCCTCCTCGCCTACCGCGCAACCCACGCGCACGGAAACGCGACCACCGAGGACCTCCGGGCGGCCTTTGAGGACGCCTGGGGCGAAGATCTTTCCTGGTTTTTCGACCAGTGGGTCTACACGGTCAAACGCCCCATCTACCGGCTGCGCTGGAACCAGGAAGCCGCCGCGCCTTCCGGATTTCGGGTCTCCGTCACCGTCGAGCAGCGCCAGCCGCACAAGGTCGCCCGGAGAACCACCCGGCGGGACGTCTACCTGATGCCGCTGGACCTCACGCTTCACTACGCCGACGGCACCTCGGAAACCCGCACGGTCTGGAACGACCAGAGAAACCAGTCCTTCGACCTCGATACGCCCGCGCCGGTCACCTCCGTGGGCCTCGACGAGGAGAATTACGTACTGAAGGTCCTCCAGTAGGGCGCGGGCGCGTTGACGAAACCGTTCATCCCGCCTATTCTTGCCTCTGGGCCGAAGTGGCGGAACTGGCAGACGCAGGGGACTCAAAATCCCCCGGTCTTCGGGCCTTGTGGGTTCGAGTCCCACCTTCGGCACCAATCACGGCATCCCGGCGGGCGTCGCTAGGCGCCCGCTCCTTCTTTTCGGGGCTCCTCTTGCGAATCTGTGCGTCCCGAAGGGCGGCGCTGGATGCGCTTGGCCTCGCGCGGGCCGGTCGAGGAAGCGGCAACTGGGGGAGCCGGTCTCTGCCGAAGGCCGGGGGCGCTGTCAGTCGATGCGCTCGAGCATGACGACGGTCACGTTGTCCTCCCCGCCGTGCTCGTTTGCGAGGGCCACCAGGGCCTGGCAGGAGGCTTCGAGGTCCAGGCCCCGATCGAGAACTTCGCGGATCTCCTCGTCCCTCACCATGCTGTTGAGACCGTCGGAACAGAGCAGGAGCCGCTCGCCCACGGCAAGGGGAAGGTCCAGCAGGTCGGCCTGGGCCTGCTCCCGCGTGCCGAGGGCCTTGGTGATGACGTTGCGGAAGGGGTGGTTCACCGCCTCGGCCTCGGTCAGGAAGCCCTGGCGGACCTGCTCCCCGACCCAGGAATGGTCGTGCGTGAGAAGCCGGAAGGCGTCATGCGAGTGAAGGTAGGCGCGGCTGTCGCCAACGTGGCCCACGACGAGTTTGTCTCCGTTCACGAGGACGGCGACGACGGTGGTCCCCATGCCCCTGGATTCGGGATGTTGGGACGCGTAGGCCTGGATCTTCTCGTTGGCCAGGGCCACCGCCGTGAGGAGCTTGTTGGCGGCAAAGGAGAGGTTCTCGTCGTAGGCGTAGGGCCAGGTGGAATCCTCGGAAAGGGTCCCGTTTTCAAAGAACGCCAGGATCTCCCCCACCGCCAGCTGCGCCGCCACCTCTCCCGAGGAATGGCCCCCCATCCCATCGGCGACCACGTACAGGCCGCGATCGGGGCGGATGGCAAAGGCGTCCTCGTTGTTGGTGCGCTTTCTCCCCACGTCCGTGGTGCCGTACGAGCGAATCTGCATGGTCACTTCTTTCCGAAGAGGGAGAATCCGGCGCCCGGCTTGCCTCCCCGGGACTGCTCGAGAAGCACCAGGAGCTTTTCTTCGTCCCGGTTGGTCTCCAGGGCGGTCTCGAGAAGCCTCTGGGCCCTGAGGTTCTGGCCGTTTTCCAGCAGGAACTGCGCGTACGCGGTCACGTAGGGAACGGCGAAGGGGTCCCTCTCGATGGCGGCCTCGACCTGGAGGCTCCCCTGGGCTCGCCACCGCGGGTTCTTGAGGCGCACCATCCCGGCGTTGAACAGGGCCTCGGCGTTCTCCGCGTCAATCCGCAGAGCGTGGTCAAAGCAGGCCAGCGCCCCGCCCGGATCTCCCTGGCGATGGCGGACCTTGCCCGCCTGAACGAGTTCGCGGACCTGCTCGGCGGCGGGCTTGACGACCGCCTTGGTTTCCGACTCCCGGATGGTCTCGTCGTACTTGGCCCTCAGGTGGGGCCGACAGAGCGTGTTGAAGGCCTCCGTGACCTCCTTGAGGAAGACCTCCGCCTCCCTCTTCTGGTCGGGCTCCACGAACCGGTCCGGATGACGTTCCCGCACGACCTCCCGAAACACCCGCACGATTTCGGCCTGGCTGGCCTGGGGCGCCACACCGAGAACGTCGTAGAATGTCTTCCCCGAATTCATGGTCAAAGGGTATCCCAGGCCGGGTCGGCTTTCAAGAGCCCTCCCGGTCACTTCTTGAAGGAGGGGCCTTTTTGGGCATGACGCAGATCGTACATTTTCTTCGCCTCCCTCCTCAGGACCTCGGTCACGTTTCTGTCCTTGGTCAGAAGCCTAAGGTCTTGATCCGCCAGCCGTGAAACGTACTTCAAGGTCAGTCCGGCGGGAACCTTCGGGTTGGTCATGAAGGCTTTCATGATCGAGTACCGCTTCATCCAGTCCATGTTCCGCTCGATCTTCCGGAACAGGTCCTCCGAGAGGATCCGCATCCGCACGATGGTCTCGATCTCCACCTCCGTAAGTTTCGGGGAGTCGAGGACGGCCTCCTGGACCACCTTGTTGCTGTCGCGGATCAACAGCCCGCGGGCCTCCTTGTTTCCCTTGAGGGCCAGCTCGACCTTGGCCGGAACCGACATGACCAGGATCTGCTGGTAGAGGTTCCGGAACTTCTCCGTGGTGAGAGGTTCGTCCCGAAAGGCGTACTCCGGAATGTCCCCGACGCCGAGGGTTTCCGCCTGGGACTCCAGGATTTCTGGAATCTCGGGGGGCGCCTCCTCGGCCGCGGGAGGCGGCTCCACGGAGGCCGGCGCCTCCGCCCTCCGCGCGAAGTCCCCCCCGGCCATCCCGACCTTCAGTCCGAACCGGAGTTCCAGGAGGGACGGGATTTCGTGGTGGTCCCGGAAGAACTGCTCGGCCATGTCGAAGATCCGGCGCACCTGGGTGGGACTCAGCCCCGGATTGGCCAGGAGGCCCACCACGATGGAGGGAGCCTCCAAGAGGCGAATCTGGTTGTCCAGAACGCGGTCGAGGGCCTCCCCCGTCCCTTGCTGGGCCAGCCATTCGAGCGTCTCTGTGGATACCCCCTTGTTCCGAAGGACTGCGTCGAGCAGTTTGGCGTTCCGGCCCAGAATCCGTACGGCGAAGTCCAGGACCGGGGCGCTGAAGGGATGGTCCGGCAGGAGGTCGAGCCACTCCGCTTCGGAGACTCCCGCCAGGCTCTCCTTGCACGCCAGACGGACGTCTCCGTCCTCGTCCGCCCTGAGTTGGACCCACAATTCGACGAGTTCCTCCCGGGGGATGGGGAGGGCGCCCCGGGCTGCGGCCAATTTGACGTTGGCCGGAACGTCTCCCGCGAGGATTCGCTCGACGACCGGGTGCGTCATGGGGAGCCCTGCGAAACCGACAGCTGGACGTCCTTCAGGACTCGGCCCCGTCCGCCCAGGAGGGGCACGGCCCGGCCGCGGTAGTAGACCTGCAGGCCCGCCGCGTTCCCGATGTCGGCCCTGAAGTCGGAACCCTGGAAGGCGAGCCGCTCGCCCGGCGCCACCTCGCGCCTCAGGAGACGCTTTCCGTCTCCCCTCAGTTCGATCCAGCACGGCTCCGAGAAGATGAGGACCAAATCGCTCCCCACGGGCGGTTCGGAGGCGGGACTGCGGGCTTCCTGCGGCGGGGCGGGAGGCTCCGGATTCGCAGTGGGCTCCCCCGGAGGGAGCGCCCCCTCCGCCTCCGGAGCGGGCGCAGCCTCGCCCCCCACGGTCCCTGCCGCCCCCGGCACCGAGGGGAGCGCCGACGGATGCGTCTCTCCGAAGGAGGCCTCCGGGGCGGGTTCCGACGGGCGCTCGGGGATCGGCACGACCGATCCTTCCGTGGAGGCGGATCGTGGCTCCTCCGGGGGGATTGGACCCATCCCTTCGAAGGGCCACCAGCCCATCAGCCACGAGGCCGCGAGGGCGCTTGCCAGGAGGAACGCGATGGCCCCGAGGGCCGCTACCCTTGGGGCCCGCCCCCCCCCACCGCGGGTGCGCCGCGATGCGGGCGGGGACTCCGGTTCCGGCCGGAGGATCTTCCGGTACCGGTTCACGAGGGGATCGGCAGGGATTCCAAGCTTCTCCGCGTAGGCCCGGAGAAACCCCACCGCGAAGACCTCCGGCGGGAGTTCCTCGAAGCGGCCGGCCTCGAAGGCCTCGATGACCTGGCGCCGAATTTTCGTGTCCCTGGTGATCTCGTCGAGGCCGACGCCGCGCTCCTTGCGCAGGCGGACGAGTTCCTGTCCGAAGGCTTGGCATTCCTCCCGGGTCATGGTTCCTTCCCCATTCGATTCCGGATCATGCGCCGCACGGCGAGCGGCACCTTGGCGTCGGTCAGGAGGTCTCTCAGATCCACGAGGTTGAGGGACGTGATGAACGGCAGCACGGCGGAGAGGGGTGCGCTCGGGTTTCTCAGGAGGGCGAGGCGCACCTCTTTCCGGCAGGACCACTTGGGGTCGCGGGCCACGGTTTCGAGCACGGGCTGAGGCGTGCGGGGCCGGTTCACCAAAAAGAGGACGTCCTCCTCCACAAGGCGGCCGTTCTCCAGGAGTCCCTTCACGACCCGGGGGTCTTTCTCGGCGCGGAGGCTCTTGAGGGCCTGACCTGCGGCCATCCTCGCGAGGGTGACCTTCTCCCCCAGGGCGAGAGCAGGGAGCCGCTGGAGGAGGACCGCCTCGGCTTGGTGGCGGACCTCCGAGGCGATCCGGAAATTCTGAAGCGTGAGGTTCAGGTCCCGCCAGGAAAGGAACTTCACGAGGTTCATGGACTCCCCGGCAGGGGTGGACGGGTGGTTCACCAATCCGAACTGCACCCTCGATGACCGGGCCCACTGGCTCCGGGCGATCCTCTGGAGGGTCGCCTCGAGAGCGTCCGGGCGGGCGAGGAGCTTCAGGAGGTGCCGCTCCCGGGCCGAAGGGTGATCGGGCACCGCGTCCAGCTCGGGAGGCGGGAGCGAGCCGATGCGCCCGAACAGTTCGTCCTCTCCAAGATTCGGGTCGAGCATGGCCGCCTCCGGGCTCCTTGATAGTACTACCGGGACGGCCCATCCGGCCCCCCCTCCCCCTCGCGAGGGCGGGAGAAGCCTCACCCGACCCGGTCCTCCAGGTCCCTCCGGGGCCCTGGAGGGAGAAGGCAAGCCCGGGCGGCCATCCTTTGGGACCGTGCCGCGTCTCGGACGGTCCATCCGGCGCGGGCCTGCGCCCAGGCCAGTTCGCGGTTGAGGGTCGTGGAGAAGAGGGCCGGGTCATCCGTGTTCAGGGACAGGCTCACGCCCGCCTGCCAAAGCTCCCGAAGCGGATGCCGAGCGCCCCGGGGCACGGCCCCCGTGCGCCGGTTGCTGGTGGGGCATACTTCCAAGTGAACGCCCGATCGGGCGACGGTCCTCAGCGCCTCCCGATCCTCGGCGGCGCCGATCCCGTGCCCCACCCTCGGGGGGTCGAAAACGTCCAGGGCCGCCACGACCTCTCCGGCACCGCCCACCTCCCCGGCGTGGGGCAGCACGGGCAGGCGGGCCGCCCGGCAGGCCGCGGCGAGGTCCTTGAAGAGAGCGGCGGGGGCGGCCTTTTCGTCCCCCCCCAGGCCAAGGGCGCAGACCCCGTCTCGGCGGTGCTCGGCGGCGAGATCCAGGTCCCGCGCCAACAGGGAACGGTCCCACTGTCGGACCGCGTCCACCACGAAGAGGACCGAGAGGGGCGCGCGGCGAGATTCGTCCAGGAGGCCCTTCAGACAGGCGCGAGGCTCCAGCCCGTGCCTCTCCCACACCGACGGGGACACCCGGATTTCCGCATGCAACACCCTCTGGCGCCTCAGCCTCGCCGCCGTCCGCCGAAAGAGCCACACGAGGTCCTCGGGCCCGCGAAAGAGGTCCAAGAGGGCCCCGAAGTGCCGGAGGAACTCGGCGAAGGAG
The DNA here is from genome assembly GCA_040758175.1 of Acidobacteriota bacterium. GTDB lineage: Bacteria > Acidobacteriota > UBA4820 > UBA4820 > DSQY01 > JBFLVU01. The sequence continues at coordinate 9,362 of JBFLVU010000067.1, forward strand.
GCGTGCCGGTAGAGGGACGAAACGTCGACCGATGCCCTGCCGGACCGGGTCCGCCTCGCCAGGTGCGCCGCCTCCGAGGGAGTGAGGCACCCCTCCAGATGCAGGTGGAGCTCGACCTTAGGGAGCCTCGCGACCGGCCGTATCAATAGTGCTCGGCGCTCTGTTTGAAGTCGTAATGGAGGACCATCTTGTGGACCTTGAGATCCACGGGAACGTCGAAGGTCGCCCGGATCGTCACGTAGGCCCCTTCCTTCTGGACCACGATCTGCTTCTTTTCCACGGGCAGGTTGAGCTCCACCGCTTTGGCCAGGAGGTCCTTTTGAATCTCCTCCGGCGTCCGCGTCCAGGATTCGGTGCGGGCGTAGGTCTCGATGTAGTCCTTGAACTCGTAGGCGTTGACCCGGGGCGGAACGACCTTGACGAGCACGTAGATCGCCGCCGCGAGCAGGAGGATCATGATGAAGAGTCCGACCTTGCCCTCGCCTCGCTCCGAGTGTGTCATGACCACCTCCTCCCCCTGTTCCGAGGGTAGCCTCCGGGTTTCGCTTGTGTCAATCCTCCAACCTCGCCAGGAGGGCCTCCGTCTCCCGGACCTTCCGCTCGTAATCCTCCAGGATGGCCCGGTTCTTCGCCACCACCTCCGGGGGCGCTTTCTCCACGAAGGCGGGGTTTCCCAGCTTGGCCGCGAACTTGTCGCGCTCCGCGGAGGCCTTCTTGAGTTCGGCCCTCAGCCTCTCCCCCTCCCCCGCCGTGTCCTTTTGAGCCGCGGGGAGTTCCAGGTAGAACCGGTACCTCAAAGCCACTCCCGGGAGCCAGCCGTCCCCTTCGGGAGAATCCCCGCTCACTCCGACTTCTCCCAGACGGGCGAGGGCGGCCACCTCGGCGCGGGCCGATCCTTCGAGCCACCGCGCCGCCGAGGGGTCCAACGGAACAATATGCAAGGCCAGGGATTGGCCCGGGGGAAGCCCCTGCTCGGTGCGGACGGTGCGAATCTGCGTGACGAGGTCCATCAGGGCTTCGACGGCCTCGCCGTTCGAGGCGGTGCGTCCGCTCGGCCGCAGGTACTCCGCCGAAACCAGGGGGGAGGTGCGTCCGGGCATCTTTTCCCAGAGGGCCTCCGTGAGGAATGGCATGAAGGGATGGAGGAGCCGGAGGACCCCGTCCAGGACCCGGAACAGGACGTGCCGTGTCGCCTCGCGCCTGGCCTGAGGGGCAGAAGGAGAGAGGCCCACCTTGGACACCTCGACGTACCAGTCGCAGTAGCGGTGCCAAACGAAGTGGTACAGGGCGTCGGCGGCCTCGTAGAAGCGGAACTCGGCGAGGGAGGCCTCCACCTGGGCGGCGGTCCGGTCCAGTTCCTCCAGGATCCACCGGTCCCAGAGGGACAGGTTCTCCTCCGCGGGCCCGGCCGGTGCGGCGTCCCCGGTCTGGATCAGGACGTACCGGCCCGCGTTCCAGAGCTTGTTGGCGAAGGCCCTGTAGCCCTCCATTCGCTTGGGATCCAGCGCAACGTCGGTGCCGGGAACGCAGAGGATCGCGAGGGTGAAGCGCACGGCGTCCGCACCGTAGGCGTCGATGAGTTCCAGGGGGTCGATGACGTTTCCCAGGGTCTTGCTCATCTTCCGGCCCCGGGCGTCCCGGACCAGCCCGTGCAGAAAGACGTCGCGGAAGGGGGGGCGCCCCGTGAACTTGAGGCCGGCCATGATCATCCGGGCCACCCAAAAGAACAGGATGTCGTAGCCCGTTTCCATGACCGTCGTCGGGTAGTACTTTTCCAGGTCCCGGGACCGGTCCGGCCAACCGAGGGTGGAAAAGGGCCACAGCTGGCTGGAGAACCAGGTGTCGAGAACGTCGGGATCCTGCCGCACCGCGCCCCCGCAGTAGGGGCAGGCCTTCAGGTCGTCCATGGAGACGAGACGGCGCTCTGGATCGTCCACGCCGGCGGACTTGCCGCAGGAGCCGCACGAGAAGGCCGGAATCCGGTGGCCCCACCAGAGCTGGCGGGAGATGCACCAGTCGTGGATCTCGCTCATCCAGTTCAGATAGACCTTCCTCCAGTGGTCCGGAATGATCCGGATCTCTCCCTCCTCCACGGCCCTCCGCGCCGGACCGGCCAGCGGCTCGATTTTCAGGAACCACTGGGTGGAAACGGCGGGCTCCACGACCGTGTCGCAGCGCTGGCAGTGGCCGACGGCGTGGGCGTGAACGTCCACCTTGACCAGGAGACCCTCCGCCTCCAGGCGCGCCAGGACGGCTTTTCGGGCCGCGTAGCGATCGAGGCCGGCGAATTCCTCACCCGCAACCCGCGTCATCCTCCCGTCGAGCCCGATCACCGCGACGCGTTCGAGCCCGTGCCGCCGTCCCGCCTCGAAATCGTTGGGATCGTGGGAGGGCGTGATCTTCACGGCGCCCGTTCCGAAGGCCCGATCCACCATGGCGTCGGCAACCACCGGGATGCGCCGCCCCACGAGGGGCAGGACCACCGTTTGCCCCACGAGGGTTTCGTAGCGGGGGTCGTCCGGATGCACCGCCACACCGGTATCTCCCAGCATGGTCTCGGGCCGGGTAGTCGCCACCACGACCCCCTCCCCGCCGTCGGAGGCAGGGTAGCGAATGTGCCACAGCTTGCCCCGGGTGTCGGCGTGCTCCACCTCGAGATCCGAGAGGGCCGTGCCGCACTTCGGGCACCAGTTCACCATGTACTCCCCGCGGTAGATGAGGCCCTCCGCGTAGAGGTCCACGAAGGCCTTCCGGACCGCCCGGGAGAGGTCCGCGTCCAAGGTGAACCGCGTCCGGCTCCAGTCGCAGGAAGCCCCCAGCCGCCGAAGCTGGAGGAGAATGGTGTCGCCCTTTTCCCGGCGCCACTCCCAGATCTTCTCCACGAAGGCGTCCCGCCCGAGGTCCAGGCGGTTCATGCCCCTCTTTTCGATCTCCTTGCTCACGACCATCTGCGTGGCGATGCCCGCGTGGTCGGTTCCCGGGAGCCAGAGCGCATCGAAGCCCTGCATTCGCTTCCACCGGACCAGGATGTCCTGGAGGGTGACGAACATGGCGTGGCCCGTGTGCAGGGCGCCGGTCACGTTGGGCGGAGGGATGACGATGACGTACGGCGGCTTGCCGGAGTCCGGGTCCGCCTGGAAGCGCCCCTCCCGCTCCCACCGGGCGTAGATCCGCTCCTCGCATTCCTTGGGGTCGAACTGCTTCGGGATTTCCATCGTTTCCTCGATGCCTTCAGTGCCGTCGCCGGTGTGGATTTCACAGAAAGAAGGCCCCGGGGGGCCCTCGCCGTCTCTCCGATTCGGTCCGGCCGGGACGCCCGGGAGCGCCGCACACGGCTTCTTGCTTCCGGCCCGGGGGCCGGGACCTCGCGCCTGGGTCCGGGAGGAACGGGCGTCTATCCCGCT
>JBFLVU010000068.1:0-12740 GCA_040758175.1 Acidobacteriota bacterium
GGGCTGACGGCGACCATGCGGATCCGCGTTCGCGCGGCCGACGGGACCGCCGTCGGAGGCCTCATCGAAGCCGCCATCGACGATGTCCAGATCACGGGGTTCAACACGTGCACCACCGGCACCTCGTGCACGGACCCCGGCGCGCCGGAGATCACGGGGTTTGCCGACGAGTCAGGGTGCGCTCAGAGCGGGATTCGGGTGTCGTACACGGCGGGTTCTGGGGCGACGAGCCACAACCTGCTGAGGGACGGGTCGGTGGCGGTGACGGGGTACGCCTCGGGGGCGCTGTACAACCCGGGGGACACGTCCTCCCACAGCTACGCGGTGCAGGCGGTCGTGGAGACCTGCACGACGGATTCGGACGCACAGAGCTACGCAGACGGGAACGAGACGCCGGGGACGCCCTCGGCGCCGACGGTGACGGACGCGGACGCCTGTGCCTTGACGGGTGTGAACGTTTCCTGGGGAGCGGTCCCGGGGGCGACGGCCTACGATCTTCTGATCGACGGGACGACGACGGTGTCTGGGGTGACGAGCCCGCACCTCCATGAGCCGGGGGACTCTAGTTCGCACACGTACGCCGTGCGGGCCCGGACGGCCTCCTGCTCGGGGGCGTGGTCGGGCGCGACGGCGGGGACGGACGTGAACGGCCTGTTGGCGCCGGCGGCCCCGCTGGTGGCGGACGTGAGCGCGTGCGCGCTGAGCGGGGTGCAGATTACGTGGCACACGGTGGCGGGTGCGACGGCGTACGACCTGCTGGTGGACGGGACGACGACGGTTTCGGGAGTGACGAGTCCCCACGTGTACGCTCCGGGAGATTCGGCCTCGCACACGTATGCGGCGCGGGGACGGAGCGCCTCCTGCACGGGACCGTGGTCGAACGCGACGGCGGGGACGGACGCGAACGGGACGCCGGGGACGCCGGCTGGGCTTTCGGCCACGGCCACGGCTTACAACAACGTGGACCTGAGCTGGGGCCCCGTGGGCGGGGCGAGCGCGTACCACGTGTACCGCGCGACGGGTACGTGCCCGCAGGGGGCGTACACGAAGCTGACGACGGGCGGTCCCGTGGCGGCCACCACCTACAGCGACGGGACGGCGAGTGGGAGCACGACGTACGCCTACGTGGTGACGGCGGTGTCGGGAGTGTGCGAGTCGTCGTACAGCGCCTGCGCGGAGGCCACGACGCCGGCGGCGCCGTGCATCAACCCGCCGGCCTTCTCGGGCCTATCGTCGGTGACGGCGGTGTCAGGGGCCACCTGCTCCCTGCAGCTGACCTGGAACGCGGCGGCCTCGTCGTGCGGCGGGGGCGTGACCTACAACGTGTACCGGGACACGGCGAGCGGCTTCACGCCAGGGCCCGCGAATCAGGTGGAGAGCGGCCTGACGGGGACGGCGTGGACGGACGCGAGCGTCCAGAGCGGGACGACGTACTACTACGTGGTGCGGGCGGTGGAGACGCTCAACGGGCTGGAGGACACGAACGCGACCGAGCACGGCGCCGCGCCGGGCTTAGCTACGACCGTGACGCTCTTCTCGGATTCGTTTGAGACGGGGACAGGGCTCAATGGATGGGCCACGGGCTTTTTCAGCCCGGACACGAACGCCTCCGATTGGCAGGGAATCCAGACGTGCACGGCCCATGGCGGGACAAGGATCTTCCGATACGGCGGCTCCGGGTGCACGGATGATTACACGAACTACTCGAACTGCCAGGCCGTGCCGGGCGGAACGGCCGGCCTGTCCGTTCCGGCGGGGGCCGCGAACGTTAAGCTTTCCTTCTGGCACCGGTGGCAGTTTGAATCGAACTACGACGGCGCCATGATGCGGATCTCCTTTGACAACGCGACCTACTACTACCTGCCGGCCTCGGCCCCCGGGGTGTGGCTCTCGGGCGGGTATAACGGGACCGTGTACTACCCGGCGGGCGGCACGTCCACCCGCGATGCATGGACTGGAACGCAGTCCGGTTTTTCCAACGTGATCATGGACCTGGATGCGGCCGTAAATTACGCTCTGGGTGTAACAACTGGGGCGGCGGGGCGTACCATTTGGATCGGCTTTGGCGGATTCACCGACGTAAACCAGAAATTCGATGGCTGGTTCCTGGACGACGTGGCCGTGACGTACGACATCCCGGGCACATGCACGTCGTGCGCGGCGCCGTCGTCGGTGGGGAGCGTGAGCGCGGCGGACCTGAGCGCGTGCGCGGCCAACGGGATCGGGGTGAGCTGGCCGGCGGACCCGGGGTCGTGGGGCGATGCGTCGGGGACGAGGACCTACGACGTCCTGCGCGACGGGAGCGTCCTTCAGGCGGACGTGGCCTACGGGACCACGTCGGTGACGGACGCCACGGCGTTGCCGGGCGTGAGCTACACCTACAGCGTGCGGTACAAGAATGCATGCGGGTTGGAGGCGGAGACGGCGGGGGCGTTGGCCTCGGATGATGACGCCACGCCGGCGCCGGCGATTTCGGGTCCCTCGTCCAACACGTGCCCGACTTCGACGGTGGAGCTGAGCACCGAGGCGGGGATGACGGGGTACCAGTGGTACCAGGACGGGAGCCCGGTGGGGAGCGACAGTGCGACGCACACGGCCGCCGCGTCGGGCACCTACACGGTCTCCTACACCAACGGCTCGGGATGCTCGGGCACCTCGACGGGCCACGCCGTGACGATCTCGCCCTGCATGGCGGGGGAGGTGTCGGGGAGCGCGAACCATCATCTGAAGGCGTACAAGAACGGGAGCGCGACGGACATCGTCTTCGAGGACGTGACGGCGAGCCATTACCAGGTATACGTGTCGAACAGCCCGAACACCTCGGCGTTCCAGGTGGCGGACGCGGCGTACGGGAAGCGGGACTGCGCGTGGGCGGGATGGACGGCGGACGCGGAGTCGGGGATGCTGCGGATGTCCCTGGTGGACCTGGAGAACGGGATCACGGGGAGCACGCAGGTGCTGTACTTCCTGGTCACGGCGGACAACGGCTTCGGGACGGAGGGCACGCTGGGGGTGAACTCCTCCGGGACGACGCGCACGGCAGACGCATACTGCGACAAAGGGGGGCGAACCGGTATGGTATAGCGGGGGGGCGGGCTCCGGCCCGCCCCGTCTCTTTGAAAGGGTGGGGAGATTCCGCGAGGAGGGTGCGAACCAGGCCTCACGCCAGGAAGGCTGTTAAGATGTAGTTCCTGCGGGCGGATCGCCGTTTCCCGTTTGAGCCGCCCACGGCCGGGTACAAGGGAGCAAGTCCAGACGAATCGGGGCAAGGGTCTAAGAGGGCAGGCGGAGGGATGAAAAACCGAAAGGCTCGGTCGTGCTGGGAGGGCGGGGCCGCCCGTTCCGTGCTGTCCCTGCAGATGGCCTGGGGAATAGGGCTGATGCTCGCCGGGGGAGCAGGGTCGCAAGCGACGGAGCCCTGTGAGAAGGTGAAGCCTCCACCCGTGATCGGATCGCGTACCGCTGACCGCGGGGGAGACGTGGTTCCCGACGGTTCCTCCTCGCCCCTCCTTTCCACTGCCGTGTACGAAACGGACGACATGAATGCCGTGGGCGCCGTCCTGCAGCTTAAGAATCAGGAGGATCTCTGGCGCGTCGTACGGTGCGCGTCGAGCAAAGGGGCAAGGATGGAGGCCATCCGACGCCTCCATGATCCGGTCTTCCTGGAGGATGTCCTCCGGGCGTGCGATTGGTTCCTCAGGGCCGAGGCGATTGACCGCGTCCAGGATCAGGCCATCCTGGAGCGGACGGCCCTTGAAGATTCCGATTGGGTGGTCCGCCGGAATGCGGCGGAGAGGCTCGCCCGGGAGGAAGTCCGCTTTCATGTGGCGGTTTCGGATCCGGAGGTGGAGGTTCGACAAGCCGCGGTAAAGGGCCTTTCAAACCCATCCTTCCTCCGGCTTGCGATTCTCCTCGAGGAGGAGTCCCGGCCCAGGATGATCGCCATCGCCAGGTTGTCGGATCCCGTTCTTCTCGAGGAACTCCTGGATGGCGGCAGGGACCGGGAGACCAGAATCATCGCGCTGCGGCGACTTCGAGAATTGGGCGCGCTGGATTCCGTGGCCGGCGCCCACCCCGATGAGGAGATTCGACGTCTGGCCGTGGAACTTGGCCCAACGGAGGCGGTCCTGAAGAACCTGGTCCGGAACGATGAAAGCGCAATCGTTCGCAGGGAAGCGGTGCGTCGGATCGGCGACCAAGAGTTCCTCGCTTCGGTGGCCCTGGTGGACGAGGACTCGCTCGTTCGGGCCGCGGCGGCGGAGGGCCTGCGATCTTCAGAAATCCTGGCCAGGCTGGCTCGAACGGACTCCGACGCGGCCGTTCGGGCCGCGGCCGTGGGGCAAGTCGATGGGTTGGACCTCCTCCTGGAAATCGCTTCCAAGGATGCAGATCCGAAGGTCCGTGCGCGGGCTGTCTCCCGGATCGCCGACGCCAAGTCCCTCTTGGATATCCTTGGGAAAGATGCCGCCCCCCAGGTGAGAGTGGCCGCCGTCCAGCGCATCCGGGAGCAGGGGATCCTTGCCACGGCCGCCCGTTACGATCCTGCCCCGGAGGTCCGTTCGGCCGCTCTCCTTCATGTGGATGAGGACCAGAGTCTCTTTCGGGTGGCCGCTACTTCCGATCCGTCTCCCGGTGTCCGTGCCATCGCCGCGAGCAGGCTCCTATCGAGGGAGTCCCTTGCCCTCGTCTTGTCCCGTGATGCCAGCCCAATCGTTCGGCTTGCGGCTCTGCGTCGAATCAGCGACGAAAAGCTCATCGGGCAGGCATCCGAATCGGATGCGGACTGGATGGTCCGGAAGGAAGCGGTGGTCCGGCTTGGGAACTCGGAGTGGCTGAGCCGGGTTGCATCAAAAGATCCGGATGAGGAGGTCCGCGTCGCCGCCATCAGACGATTGGTGGAAACCGGCGGCCTGGGCGAATGGCTGGATCGGCAGGGCGACGCGGCGCGACGCATCGAAGGCATTTTGGAATGTCCGGACCCTGAGATCCTGGAGGCGAGGGTCCGGACCGATCCAGACCCGGGCGTAAGGGCCGCCGCACTCTCCCGAATCGAGGATGCGGGCCTCCTTCGGAAGTGGATGGCGGATCCCGCTGGACCGGTCCATCCAGATCTGGCGGCGAGAAGAGTCCTGGACCTTCGAGAAGGGTGCGAATCGTCTTCAAGGCTCGTGCCCCTCCAACGAATGCTGGCGGACCCACTCCTGGAGGATGCCCTGGGCCCGTTGGAGGTCTCCTATCGAAGCCGCTGGCAGGACATAAGGTATTCACGGGAGGGGACCACCCCTTACCCTCCCCCCAGGGGGCGCGCTTACGTGCAAGTGCTGACCCTGCGCGTTTCGGACCATTCCGGGAGGGTCCTCCTGGACCGCACCCTATGGGGGCGGAGGCCTGGGAAATTGGAGGCCTTCCAGGGTGAGGCGGTTTCTGGTGCGGAGAGCATCCGGCGTCAGTACGCGGAGGTGGATGTCCTCGCCTTGGCGGAAGCCCTCCTGGAACCCCTGGACGCGGATACGATCATCCGCTTGACTCAATCGGAAAACAAGTTCGTTCAAAGCGCGTCTCGGCTTCTGCGGGAGAGACGAAACCTTTAGAATGGGGACGGGGAGGATCCTATGAGGCGCCTCGCGATCTTGATGTTCGTTGTTCTCTTCCTTGGACCGGTCCTGCCGGGCTGGGCGCAGGACCGGATTTCGGGGGCAACCCAGGTGGTGGGCCCGGTGTTTCCCACCCTCAGCCCCCGCGTCAGAGACCTTCCACCCTTGGCTCCGGTCGACGGATTGTACGGACTCGAGATGAAGCGGAGAGACGAGCAGGGCTTCCTGGGGCCGGAGGTCCTGGTTCCTCCCGTCGAAGACCCCCTTGTGGAATTGCAGCGCCGGGCTCCCATTCCGGCACCAAGTGCCTTCGACACGCCGATCGTCAACGTGGAAGGGGCGGATTACGGTTCGTATCCCCCGGACTGCACGGGGGACGTCGGGCCGGATCACGTCGTTCAAGGCGTGAACGCCGCAAACTCAACGGTTTGGGTCTTCGACAAGAACGGCGTATTTGACACCTCCTTTACCATGGAGAGCCTCTCCTCGACCGCTCCCTGCAACAACGGCTATTGCGACCCAGTCATCCTCTACGACCAATTGGCCGACCGATGGGTGATCAGCGAGTTCTCCGGCACCGGCAGCTACTTCTGCGTCTACGTATCCCAGACCCCCGACCCGACGGGCGCCTGGTACGCCTACACGTTCAACGCGGGGTATTCGAGCGTGCCGGACTATCCCAAGTACGGCGTCTGGCCCTTGGACGAGGACGGGGACGGGGCCTTCGACGACGGAGCGTACCTGGTGGGCGTGAATGCGGGCACGACCACGACGCGCGACGTGTTCGCGATGGAGCGCTCCAAGATGCTGGCAGGACAGCCGGCGACGATGCAGAAGTTCTCGCTCCCAGATCTGGCGGGGTGGGGCTTCCAGCTCTTTCTCCCCGCGGGCCACGAGGGCCCCGATCCTCCGCCCTCCGGGGCCAGGGGCCTCTTTTTGCGCCCCGTGGACACGGAGATCCACGGAGGGACGTGTGCGGGGTGCGATCTCATGGAGATGCGGGAGCTCTTCGTGGATTGGGCGGCGCCCGCCAATTCCCTCGTTACGCAGTTGCCCAGCATCCAGATGGCGGACTGGGACCACACTCTCTGCGGGACGTCGGGGAATTGGGACTGCATGCCCCAGCCGGGAACGACGCAGGCCATCGACCCCATTCGGGAGCCGCTCCACTTTCCCCTGCAATACAGGAACTTCGGCACCCACGAGACGCTTGTGGGTGCCTTCGCGGTGGACGTGGACGGAACGGATCACGCGGCGGTTCGGTGGTTCGAACTCCGCAAGGAAGGATCCTCCTGGTACCTCTATCAGGAGGGAACCCTGGGAGGCGAAGCGGGGGTGCATCGGTCCGTTGCGAGCGCCGCCATGGATGGAAGCGGCAACATCGCCGTGGGGTACACCCGAACGGGAAGCAGCACGCCCTACTACCCGTCTCTCTATTATTCGGGTCGGATCAGCACCGACCCCCTGGGAACCATGCCCCACTACGAGCATCGGATCATCGACGGAGTCTCCTCCCAGACGACGTACGACCGATGGGGCGACTATGCGGGCATAGGCGTTGATCCCGTGGATGAGTGCACCTTCTGGTTCTTCTCCGAATACATGGAGTCCGGGAGCAGCGCCACCCGGGTGGCCTCCTTCCGCTTCGACGAGTGCGGATGCGAGGAACCTGGAGCGCCCTCCTCGCTCCAGGCCATCGCGAACGGAGACAACCGGATCGACCTGACCTGGGCGGGAGGTTCGCCAGCCGCCTCCTCGTACAGCCTGTATCGGGCACAGGGCTCCACCTGCTCGCCCGCGCCGTTGGTTTGGACACCCTTGGCCGAAGGCCTCACGTCGACCTCCTATTCGGACACGGCGGTGTCGGGGGGAACCTCCTACGCGTATCACGTCGTGGGTGTGGATGCGACGGGCCGCTGCCAGTCGGCCCAGAGTTCCTGCGCTTCGGAGACGGCCGAGGGGACCTGCACGCTTTCCCCCACGTTTGCGGGGTTGTCTTCCATCACCGCCGGCGCGTCGTCCCCCTGTTCTCTGGATCTCGAATGGGGAGCGGCGGTCGCCCAGTGCGGGGGGGAGATCACCTTCAACATTTACAGGTCCACCGACTCGGGATTCATCCCGGGGCCCGGCAATTTGGTGGCACGAGGGGTCCTGGGCACGTCTTTCCACGACGCCATGGGCCTCGCAAGCGGGACGACCTACTACTGCGTGGTGAGGGCCGTGGATGATGCCAACGGGGCCGAAGACTCGAATCTCGTCCGGCGATCCGCAGTGCCCATGGGAAGCGTCGGGGACGCCACATGGCAGGCGGGCGCGGAGGCGGGCGATCCCGCCATGACCCTCACCGGAACCTGGCACACCTCCACGGCGCGCGTTCACGGGGGAACCGGCGCCTACCACTCGGGGTACGCCGACAGCTCCTGCGGCGCGCTTCGGACCCCTCCCCTGGCCCTCACGGCGGGACAGCTGTCCCGCATGACGTATTGGACGGTCTACGACATCGAAAGCCGTTACGACGGCGGCGTCGTGGAGGTCTCCAACGATGGGGGCTCAAGTTGGACCCAGCTGACGCCGGCGCCCGCCTATCCGGACACCTTTCGAAACACGAGCGACGCGTGCGGATACGCCAACAACCTCCCCTGCTACACGGGCACGAACCTCACCTGGACGCAGTACAGCGTGACGCTTTCGGCCTACAATGGACAGACGGTTCTGATCCGGTGGAACTTCTCGACGGATGGATCTTTGACCGAAGAGGGTTGGTACGTGGACGACGTCGTCGTCTCGCACGTGCAGACGAACACCCCCTGTTCGACGTCCGGGAGCATCACGTCGGTCAAACCCGTGCCCGATGGGCTCTGGGTGAGCGGAACGGCCACGAGGGCCAACAAGACGTCGCAGGACGGGAGCACGGTGGACCTTACCTGGGACGTCTCCACCTGCGCCAGCCCCGACTACAACGTGTACTGGGGAACGGAAAGCGGCCTTCCCTCCTATTCCCTTTCGGGGAGCTCCTGCGGCATGGGGACGACGGGAAGCTACAGCTGGTCAGCCCCGGCCATCCCAGAGGGAGAGGATTTCGTCTGGTGGGTCCTCGTCGGTTCGGACGCCTCCGCGATGGAGAGTTCCTGGGGCAGGGATTCGGCCGGGAACGAGCGCCACCCCGCCGCCTCCAATCAGTGCGGCTTCACGGCCAAGAGTACGGCGAGCACCTGCCCGTAGGGCTCTGGTCGGTCCAACACCGGAGAAAAGGGGCGGGCCTTGGCCCGTCTCTTTCTTCTTCGCGTCCACACCCCCGTTGGGACCGATCCCCAGTTCGTGTGGCGAGTTAGAAGTCCGATGAGGAAGGGGCCCTCGCCACACGGCGGGTGGGGGTCCGGGGGAGGCGCCGCCGCGCCTTCCCCGGTAGGGTGCGCGGGGAGGGCAGGCGGATGGCCCGGCCCGAGGCCGCCGTCCGCAAGCCGCATGGCCTTCCCCGCGAAGTGTCCCGAGGCGGACGAATCGTGCGCGAATTTCCGATTCGGGACACCAGAGAATCCGCCGTGACGTTCCGCCCCGTTCCCGCAAATAGCTTGCAAGTGGGAGGGTGTCATGGGAAACGTGCGTCCGAAGGAGCGTGGCCGGTCCTTTTGCATCGAATCCTCGTTCCTGCGCAGTGTTGCGTTTGCGGTGGCGGTTTCGGGTGCCCTCCTGGCGCCGGTGGCGGCCTGGGCGGTGAAGGCCTACCCCAAGCCCCACGTGCGGTTCCAACCCGACGGGACGGCTGTGATGGTCCGCAGGGTGGGGGACGAGCGCCTGTGCTTCTTCGAATCCGAGGACGGCTACACCCTGGTCCGGGACGGCGAAGGCTTCTGGGCGTACGCCGATCCGGCGTCGGAGGGCCTTGAGGCCCTGTCTCCCTCCCGCCTGCGGGCGGGGCGGGACGCGGTGCCCGACGGCTGGTCCCGACACGTCCGCCCTCGCATCGACTGCGCGGGTTTGAAAACTCCCATGCGCCCGGAAAACGACGGTTCGATCAAGCGGCGCTTTCTGGAGTGCGGCTTCGGGACGCGGATGGACCGGACGCCCTCCGCTCCAGGCGAGGAGCCTCTGGCGGTGAACCCGACGCCCCTGACCCTCCCGGTCCTCGTGATCCTCGTGGACTTCTCCGACGCGGCGAGCCGGCACACCACGGGTCCAAACACGCCCATGACCGGTGAGCCCGGCTACGAACCCATCCCGGGCCGCCCCAACGACGCCTCCGCCTGGCAGGACCTCTTCGGGGACCCCTCCATCCCGGGCGGCCTCAACCACTACTACGACGAGGTCTCCTATGGGCAGTTCCAGTGGGACGTGACGGTGGCCCGGAACGGGGCCGGCTCGGGCGCCGTGGTCAACGACGGCTGGTACATCAACCCCCAGACCATGGCCTATTGGGGGGAGGACAAGTACAAGATGGGGTACTGCAGCAGCGACAGCGTGAACAACATCAAGGATCTCATCGAATGGGCCATCAAAGCCGCCGAACCCGACGTGGATTACGCGCGGTACGACACCGACGACAGCGGGACCATCAGCGATGCGGAACTCATGATCTTCGTCATCCACGCCCGGGAGGGCCAGGAGCACTATGGGGAGTCCTGCGATGGGGTCACCGATCCCCTGGACCACATCTGGTCTCACCAGTGGAACATCGACACGGCCGTCACCGTGGACGGGAAGTCGGTCCCTCGGGGGCATACGTATTCCATCAATCCCGAATTCGAGCCGGCCCTCAACCGGGGCGTGAGCCCGCCCGCCGTCACGGACAAGTGGTTCGGCGTGGGGGTCTACGCCCACGAGGGCTTTCACACCCTCGGCGGGCCCGACCTGTACGACTACGACTACGACGCCACCGTGGCGGGCGAGTGGGACCTCATGGACAACGGCTCCTATAACGGGGTCAAGTCGGGCACGAACCCCTCCCACGTGGGGACGCCCCTCAAGTTCGACATCGAATTGCAGGACGCCGCGGACAGCTTCGGCTGGATCTTCACCGGAGACGTGACGGACCTCTACTCCGCGGGGACCCACCACACGGGCGCCTACCGCATCGACGCCCTCTCGGGATCGACCCAGGACAACGTCATGCACCGGGCCGTCTGCCCCAACGACTCCAGCGAGTGGTTCGTCCTGGAGAACCGGGCCCCAGTGGGCTACTACGAGCCCTACCTGCCCGAGTTCGGCCTCCTTGTCTGGCACCGGGACGTAAACGGATTTCGCGACGACCCGCCCTACGCCGCCAACGTGGAGCGCAAGGGGTGGAACACGACCACCGCCGACGGCCTCAATTCGAGTACGGCGGGCGCCGCCTTTTCCTACGAGGACGGGGCCTCCGAATTTACGTCCTCGACGGACCCGAACAACGCCCTCAACAACGAGACCGCCTCGGGCCTGCTCGACGTGCGCTGCATCGGGGCCGAGACCTCGAGCATCGGGTACGTGTACGGCTCCGTTTCGGGGCCCCACGTGGACTACGCTGGCAGCACCGTCCTGGACCTCTCGGGCGACGGCGACGGTTACATCGACAACAGCGAGACCGTCACCCTGACGGTGAAGGCCCTCAACTCCTCCTGCGCGGGTCAGACCGCCACGGCCGTTACCCTCACCTTGGCGGTGGCCGCCGACAGCGACATTCCGGCCTCCGCCGTGACCCTCGCCAACCCCACCGTCTTTCTCGGGGACATCGCGGCGGGGGCCACGGCCCAGCGCAGTTTCCTTGTGACGCTTGCCTGCGATCCGGCGGGGTACGCCGACCGGAGCATCACCTTCGCCTACGCCCTCACGGGAAGCAACATCAGCCCCGTTTCGGGGACCTTCGCCAAGGCCACGGACAAGGACCTCCTCTTCTCCGACGACGCCGAGGCCTACCCCAACGGCTGGGCGGGGACCACGGCCCGGAGCGTGAGCGCCTGCACGACGGCCCTCGGCCACGGGGACTGGATCTGGTCCACGGACCGGGCCCACAGCGCCACCCACAGCTACCACACGCCAGAGGCCTCCCCCGACGTCTGCCATACGGATCCGGAGGAATCCTGGGTGAGCCCCAACATCACGGTTCCTTCGGGAACCGTTCTCAAGGAACTTCGCTTTTGGCATGCCGCGGCCATCCCCTGCCCCGGGTACAGCCGGGCCCGGGTGTGGATCTCCACCGACGGAGGGACGACCTGGATCCGGAACGAGTCCTTCTACCTCGACGCGGGGGATCTGAGCTGGGGCGAACTGGCCGTGCCCCTGAGCGCCTACGCCGGGGCCACCCAGTTCCGGTTCAAGTTCGTGGTGTACACCTACACCTGCTGGTCGGGTTGCACGGGGACCGAAGGCTGGTACGTGGACGACATCCGGATCCTCATCAACGAGAAGGACGGTTGCGCCTGCACGAACCCCTCCGCCGTGTCGGTGACCCCCGACGGCCCCCTGTCCCCCTGCCTGGGGGTGCCGGTGACCCTCACGGCCACCCCCACGGGGGGCACGGCTCCTCTCTCCTACCAGTGGACCGAGGACGGCTCCCCCGTTTCCGGTGCCACCGCCTTCACCTACAGCCCGGTCTTCTCCTCGGGCGTCACCCGCGCCTACACCTGCCGGGTCACCGGGTACGGTTGCGCGGGCTACACCGAGGACACCTCCGCCACCTCCGTCACCTGGTCCCTCTGCTCGCCCCCCGCCGAGGTTTCCGACGACGCCTCCCACCACCTCAAGGCGGCGAAAGACGGGGACCTCGTGGATCTCGAGTTCGAGGACGTGGGGGCCTACCACTATCAGCTCTACGTGTCCTCCTCGCCGGTGACCACGGCCTTCCAGGTGACCGACGCCGCCGTCGGCAAGAAGGACTGCCTCTGGTCCTCCTGGACCGACGCGGGAGAGCTCCTCCAGGTGGGCGACGTGAATGTGGAGGCAGGCCTCACCTCCACCCCGGCGGTGCTGTACTTCCTCGTCACGGCGGACAACGGGACGGGCTCCGAGGGCTCCCTGGGAACCACCTCGGAGGGCGCCACCCGGACCGCCGATTCTTACTGCGACGGAATGCCGTAGGGAAGGTCGGTCGGAGGAACATTTCGGCGGAGGCCTGCAGAAACCAAGATCCGAGGGCGGCCTTTCGGGGCCTCCCCGTTTCAATGCCCCCGGGAT
>JBFLVU010000069.1:0-12672 GCA_040758175.1 Acidobacteriota bacterium
GGAAGGGAAGGAGGAAAGACTCGATCTCCTCCCGGGAGGCCTGGACGGCCAGGACCTGTGAGGCCGTGGCGTTTTGAACGAATTCGACGGTCTCGCCGTCGGCGGGATTGGCCATGGCGAGCGTGAGGAGGTCTCGCCCGCTCAAGTGTTCCCGGCTCACCGGGACCACCAGGCGCCGCAGGCATTCGGCGGCGCCGACGGAGGAGACGAGCATGGGGTCGGGAGGGGTGTCTCGGAAGGAAATCTGCATGACCGACCGCTGGCTGGACAGGAAGGCGTCGAGCGTACCCTGGGTCAGATGCCCCATCGCCACCAGGATTTCGCCGATCTTCCCGCCCTCCTGCCGCTGGCGCTTGAGGGCCTGTAGGAGCTGATCCGAGGTGATTACTCTGGCGCGGATCAAGGCCTCCCCGAGGGGACCGCGCGCGCCGGCCAGCATCTCCCGATCCGTCACCACCGACTCCGGCGCACCGGCCCAGAACCGTTCGTGGTACTCCTCCGGCGCGGCGCAGAAGCACTGGAGGCAAAAGGGGCAGACCTTGGTGGGCCGGTTGGGGTTGCACGAGCACCACACGGCCGTCAGGGCGTCGTAATCCCCGAGGCAGTTCCAGCACCGGACCAGATGTTCCGCCACGTTGACCTCCCAGACCTGGCAGAAGTGTAGGGCATGGCGCCCGGCTTCCGCAACCGTCCGAATCGGCCCGAAGGCGAAATGGCGCCAAGGGCTGGGTGAGGCTCCTGGGGCAATGCCCGCGGGGCCCCGAAGGGCCATGTGCCGTTTGGTCCGATTCGGCCTGCGAATCGCAGGTGGGACCCCATGGCCCTCCCCGTCCGAGAGACAACGCCTTTCCTCCATGAACCCGAAAGCCGAAGGGCGCCACCCGCGTTGCCATTACGGAATCGGGGCCCGGAGGCTCGGTTGACCGCCTCCCAAGGCCCCGACTATACTGAAAGGCCAGGATCGAGTCGGCTGGCCGCCCGCCAGGGGGGGTTCCGGACGGGTGGCCGCCGCAGTTTCGGCACGGGACCCAGAGACCGAGGAGGTGTCGCAGTGGCCACGTTCAAAAACGTCACACCGCCGGCGCAGGGCAAGCCTATCACCATGGAGGCCGGGGAGCTGAAGGTTCCCGACAATCCCATCCTCCCCTTCATCGAGGGGGACGGCACGGGTCCCGATATTTGGAGGGCCTCCCAGCGCGTCCTGGATGCGGCCGTGGAAATCGCCTACGGCGGAAAGAAGAAGATCGCATGGATGGAGGTCTACGCGGGGGAAAAGGCCTTCATGAAGTTCAACGAGTGGCTCCCCGAAGACACGGTGGAGGCCTTCAAGCAGTACCTGGTGGGCATCAAGGGCCCCCTCACCACGCCCATCGGCGGAGGCATCCGCTCCCTCAACGTGGCCCTGCGCCAGCTGCTCGACCTCTACGTCTGCCTGCGCCCGGTGAAATACTTCAAGGGCGTCCCCAGCCCCGTCAAGGCCCCGGAAAAGGTGGACATGGTCATCTTCCGGGAGAACACCGAGGACATCTACGCGGGCATCGAGTGGAAGGCCTACAGCCCCGAGGTCAAGAAGGTCATCGACTTCCTCCAGAAGGAGATGGGCGTCAAGAAGATCCGGTTCCCGGAAACCTCCGGCATCGGAATCAAGCCCGTGTCCGAGGAGGGCTCCAAACGGCTCTGCCGGGCCGCCATCCAATACGCCCTCAGGCAGGGCCGCAAGAGCGTGAACATCACCCACAAGGGCAACATTCAGAAGTTCACCGAGGGCGCCTTCAAGGACTGGGGCTATGAGGTGGCCGCCAAGGAGTTCCGGGACCAGACCGTCACCCAGCGCGAGTCCTGGATCCTCGGCAACAAGGAGCACGACCCCAACCTCGGAGACGAGGAGAACGCCCGGATGATCGAACCGGGCCTCGACATGTTCGCGCCCGACAAGAAGGCCGAGATCGTCAAGGAGGTGGCGGACACCCTCAAGCTCTGGCCCACTCACGGCGACGGGAAGTGGAAGAAGAAGCTCATGATCAAGGACACCATCGCCGACATCACCCTTCAGCAGACCTTGACCCGCGCCGACGAGTTCGACGTCATCGCCACGCTGAACCTCAACGGGGACTACCTTTCGGACGCCCTCGCGGCCCAGGTGGGCGGCATCGGCATCGCGCCCGGCGGCAACATCAACTACGTGACCGGGCACGCGGTCTTCGAGGCCACCCACGGCACGGCGCCCAAATACGCCAACCTGGACAAGGTGAACCCGGGCTCCGTCATCCTCTCCGGCGAGATGATGTTCCGCTTCTTGGGCTGGAACGAGGCCGCCGACCTCCTGATCCGGGGGATCGAAGGCGCCATCGCCGCCCACACGGTCACCTACGACTTCGCTCGCCTGATGAAGGCCGAGGGCCTGAAGGACGTCAAGGAACTGAAGTGCTCCGAATTCGGCGACGCCATCATCGCCCACATGAAGAAGCAGTGAGCCGCGTGCGACTCTGGGGCGCGGGGATGTTTCTCGTCCTCGCGCCCCTTTCGATTCTCGCATTCGGGCCCGCGGCCCAGCGCCGGGCCGCCGAGGCGGCTCTCCGCCTGAGCCCGGCCGCGCTCCGCTCGGTCCTCGTGTCCCACCGGCCGGAACTCGACCGGGGCATGGCGGAGACCCTTGCCGAACTGGAGGGCGCCTCCCAGGAGGCCCTCGTGGCGGCGCTGGAGCGAGAGGCCTCCCTTCCTCGGACGCTCGCGGAGGAAAGGGCCCCCTTTTCCCGGGTGGCGTTCCATTTTGGCCGGGCCGCCGGCATCGTGCTCCTTCTGAACGACCCCGTCTCCTTCGGTGCGGACCCCCGGCTGGGGTCCGTGCGGGCGGACTACAATCGCTACGTGGAACGGAAGCTCCCGCTCCTCGTCCTGTCCTTCGACGGCTGGGACACGCCGGCCATGGACGGCGACCTGGAGGCCTACTTCCGGGGGAGGAGGGCTTCCTCTGCCCGGTACCGCGAGGCCCTGCTTACCTGCTACTATCCCGGTGGGAGAAGGGTCTCCTCCGACACCTTCGACGACCGGTCGAACGCGTTCGGAGTGGCCCAGGTGGCGCTTTCCCACGCCGCTTCGGACGCGGCGAAAGCGTGGCGGAGGATGTGGGCCGCCATGGACGGAGACCTCGCCGGCACCCCCTTCTCGGGGGCGGCCGGGGCCACCGCGGCGGCAGGCGCGCCGTGATACGGAGAGTGCCATGACGACGATCCCCATCCGACGTGCCCTCGTGTCCGTGTCCCGCAAGGACGGACTCCAGGAGTTCTGTTCCTTTCTGGCCCGGTCCGGGGTCGAAATCCTCTCCACGGGAGGAACGGCCAAGGCCCTCCGCGAGGCCGGGGTCCCGGTCGTGGATGTGGCCTCCTACACGGGCTCACCCGAGGTCATGGAGGGCAGGGTCAAGACCCTCCATCCCCGCGTCCACGGGGGCATCTTGGCAAGGCGCACGCCGGAGCACCTGGCCGACCTCGACCGCCTCGGCGGAAAGCCCATCGACCTCGTGGTGGTGAACCTCTACCCCTTCGAAAGGGTCGTGGCCAGCCCCGGAGCCTCCATCCCCGAAGCGGTGGAGAACATCGACATCGGCGGCCCCTCCATGGTGCGTTCGGCCGCGAAGAATTTCGAGAGCGTGGCGGTGGTGGTGGATCCCACCGACTACGCCTCGCTGATGGAGGAGATGGAAGCTCAGGGGGGGCTGACCCTTTCCACCCGCCTGCGCCTCTCGTCCAAGGCCTTCGAACGGACGGCGCGCTACGACGGGGCGATTTCCAGATACCTTTCGTCCGTGCGGGCGGAGGGCAAGGACCTTACGCGGAACGGCGGGACCTTCCCCGATTTCCTGCCCCTGTTCTTCCGAAAAGTGCAGGACCTTCGCTACGGGGAGAACCCCCAGCAGGAGGCGGCCTTCTTCGCCGAGGGCGACCGCTTTCTGCCGGCGCTGAGGCAGCACCAGGGAAAAGAACTCTCCTTCAACAACCTCCTCGATCTCAACGGTGCCTGGACCCTAGCTTGCGAGCTCCCCGCCCCCGCTTGCGCCATCATCAAGCACACGAACCCGTGCGGGGTCGGGCTGGGCGCAGGAGCCTCGGCCGCCTTCGAGCGGGCCAAGGCAACCGATCCGCTATCGGCCTTCGGCGGGATCGTGGTCTTCAACGTCCCGTGCGACGCCCTCGCGGCGCAGGCCCTCTCGGACCTCTTCCTCGAGATCGTGGCGGCCCCGGCGTACGACGCCAAGGCGCTGGAGATCCTGTCGAGGAAGAAGAACCTGCGCGTCCTTGAGATGAAGGACCAGGATCCCTTTCCCGGCTGGGACCTCAAGCGCGTCGCAGGCGGGCTGTTGGTCCAGACTCAGGACCTTCCCGGGGCGGCCGAGGACCGGCGGGTCGGCACCAAGCGGGCCCCGACGGAGGAGGAGGCCCGGGGCCTCGAACTCATGTGGAAGGTCTGCAAGCACGTCAAGAGCAACGCCATCGTCATCGGCGACGCCGAAGGAACAGTGGGCGTGGGCGCGGGCCAGATGAGCCGAGTGGACTCGGTGAAGATCGCATGCACAAAGGCTTACCGGGATCCCAAGGGGTGCGTCGCGGCCTCGGACGCCTTCTTCCCCTTCCCCGACGGAGTGGAGGAACTCGCCGCGGCCGGAGTGACGGCGGTGATCCAGCCGGGAGGGAGCATCCGGGACAACGAGGTGGTCGATGCGGCCAACCGTCTGGGCGTGGCCATGGTCTTCACGGGCACGAGGCACTTCCGCCATGGCTAGGCGATCAGCGGTCCCCGCCCTGATCCTCCTGCTGGCCCTGGCTTCGCAGGCGGCGGCGCCCCCGCCCCCCCCCTCCGCGGACCGCGCGAAAATCGAGGCCCTTCTGACCACCATGAATACGGTCCAAAAAGGCCTCCGGACCCTGCGCGTCTCCTTCGTGCAGACCAACCACTTTCAGATGCTCGCCAAGCCGCAGGTGCTCAAGGGAACGCTCATCCTAAAGAAGCCGGATACGGCCCTGTACGCTTACACCTCTCCGAGCCGCCTCTCCTACCTCGTGAAGGACGGCGACCTCCTGATGGTGGACGAAGCCGCCAAGAAGGTGGTGGTCCAGGACATCCGGCGCCACCAGAACAAGATCATGCGGTATCTGGCAGTGGGCCAGCCCATCGATGAACTCACCCGTCACTTCCAGGTGAACACCCTCGGCGAGGGCAACGGGTCCATGCACCTCGAACTGGTTCCCTTGAAGGCCCGCGCCAAGCGGAAGATCTCCGCGCTCCATTTCTGGGTGGACACGAAGACGGCGCTCCTCACGGCATTGGAGATCATCGAGCCGGAGGGGGACCGGATTCGCTTCGAATTCTCGAATTGGGACACCAATCCCGTCCTCACGGACGCGGATTTCAAGGTGGAGATCCCCAAGGGCGCAAAGGTCCAGCGCCAGCTCCTGGACGTGGACCAGCCCTTCGGGAATTAGCCGCGCGGCCCTCCGGCGGGACCTTCGCGTCCGGCGCCGGCAGGCTCCCGTTCCGCGGGGCGTCCCGATCCTCCCGCCGACGGGGGCGGAGGAGGTGAGGCGGCCATGATGGATGGCATCCTTCGCCTGATCCGGGTCATCCTCCGCTCGCTCTTCATGCTCTTTGAGGGTGTCCCCGCACTGGATGCCGTGCGGGCCTGGTTCGGAGCCGACCGGGGCAGCGTGGGGGGCGGGTTCCTCCTCCTCGTGGTCGTGCTGGGCGCCGCGACCCTGGGGCTCCTCCTCTTCCTCATCCTTCTGCGCTGGCTCGGCAGGAAGGGGCTCGTGGCGGGGGAGGGCCGTTTGCCCCCGCGGAAGGCGCCGCCGTGACCGGGGCCTGGAGAAGGCGGTGCATGGCGGGTGCGGCGACCCTGGTCCTTCTCGCGACGGCGTGGGCCTGCGGAGGGGGGAGGCGCTCCAGGGGGCCGGAGTCGGTTCCCCGGCGGGACCGAGTCCAGGAAGGCGTGGCCTCATGGTACGGGAAAGACTTCCACGGCAGGCCCACGGCCTCGGGCGAGACCTACGACATGAACGGACTCTCGGCGGCCCACCGGACCCTCCCCTTGGGGACTCGGGCGCGCGTGAAAAACCTGGAGAACGGGCGCGAAGTGGAGCTGAAGGTCAACGACCGGGGTCCCTTTGTGCGGGGCCGTGTCCTGGACTGCTCCTACGGGGCCGCCAAGGCGCTCGGTTTCGCGGGGCAGGGGCTCGCCCGCGTCCGGATCGAGGTCCTCGAGCGGGGGCGGGGGCGTCCCCGCGGCCTCCCGCCATCCGGGGAGATCCTGCCGGGCACAGGAGGACCGCCCGGAACCGTGCTGGACAGCTCCTTCACGGTTCAGGTGGGGGCCTTTCTAAATCCGGACAACGCAGTCCGGCTCCGCGGTCGGCTCGCCGAAAGCCACCCGGACGCCTACGTGATCCGATTCCGCGACTTCTACCGGGTCAGGGTGGGGCACCTTCGCACGGAGGAGGCGGCGGAGGCCCTCCTCGGGCGGCTGACGGAGTCCGGCCTCGAAGGGTTCGTCACACGCAACGAGTGAGCGCGCCCTCGCCTCAGGACGGGGTGGGCCGCCCCGCCCGCCGTGTCACTCCCCCGGCAGGAACGTGAGCCAGAGCGTGCGGTGGCGCGGGCCGTCGAACTCGAAGAGGAACAACCCCTGCCACCGGCCCAGAAGCAGGTTGCCCTGTCGCACGGGGACAAGGACCTGGCACCCTGCCACGAGGGCCTTGATGTGGGCGTCGGCGTTCCCCTCCGCGTGGCCGTACGGGGCGTCCGGCGGCACGTGTTCCTCGAACCACTTGAGGATATCGCCCGCCACCGTCGGGTCGGACCTCTCGTTCACGCCGACCCCGCAGGTGGTGTGCGGACAGTACACCAGAACGGCCCCCGTTCCCCCCCACTGCCTGCAGGCCTGCTGGACGTTTCGGGTCACGTCCACGGCCTCGCAACGCTTCTGCGAGACGACCTGAATCTCCATCGCCTTCCTTCCTCCACCCAAAGCATAGTGCCGGCGAGGCCGCCGGGCAAGGCGGCCTTCGTTGTCGGGGCGGAGGCGGAGTGGTAGCCTGAGTGCGAAGGAGACGCGACCTTGGTGGAGGCCCCCGCCGATCTCGCCTGGTGTGCCGCCGATCCGCATTTCGCCCCCGACGATCCGGCCATTCCCCTTTTTCTCCGGTGGGTGGAGGCCTTCATCGAGTCGGAGGCGGAGAACCTCGTCCTCCTGGGTGACCTCTTCCAGATCTGGGTGGGGGACGGACGGAGCCTCTCCGCCAGCCAGACGGCGGTCCTGGATGCGGCGACCCGCGCGGCGCTCGGGGGTCGGAGGGTCGTGTACCTGGCCGGGAACCGGGATTACTTCGTGGAGGCCGAGGCCGCCCGGCGGGGCATCCTGGCGCCGGAGCGATGGGACCTCGCGGCTGGGCCCGTCCGGGTGCGGTTCGAGCACGGGGACCTCATCAACACCTCCGACCGCCCCTACCTCGGGTGGAGGGAATTCTCCCGGTCGTCCGCCGTGCGGGCCCTCGTGGGCTCCCTGCCGCCCCGTTGGAGCGGGGCCCTGGCGCGGGTCCTGGAGAAGAGGCTGTCGGACACCAACCGGGCATACAAAGCCTATCGGCCGGGAAAGGAGCTCCGCGCTTGGGCCGAGGGACTGGCCGGGGAGGGGATCGAAGGCGCCGCCCTGGGCCATTTCCACCGAGACGCCGAGGAGGTCGTGGCGGGTGTTCGCGTGCGGTTCGTCCCGCAATTCCGGGAGGAAGGCCACCACCTTCGCGTGGACGCGAGGGGTTCCTTTCGGCTACTTCCCTTCCGGTGAGGCCTCCCCGGGCGGACCCAGGTGGCGGAGGATCCCCTCCGCGTTGGGGACGCTGGCCCGGATCCAACGGTCTCTCAGCCCGGCGGCCGTCTCCTCCGGAAGAGAGAGCCGCAGGGGTTTCTTGCCCGAGAGGGACCACAGGAAGATTCCGGCGGCCACGGAAACGTTGAGGCTTCGGACGAAGCCCCTCATGGGCAGGGTGAGCCTGACGTCCGCTCGGGACTCCCAAAATGGCGCCGCCCCCTCGCGCTCGTTGCCCAGAACCAGGGCCACGGGGCCCGGTGGGTCGTAGGCCTCCGGGGACATTCCTGCCCCCTCGGGGCTCGTGAGCGCCACCGTGAAGCCCCGCGCGCGCAGGTCATTTAGGAGGAGCCCCGGATCGGGCCACCGCCGGACCGTGAGCCACCGTTCGGCCCCGAGGGCCACCTGGGGGTTCGTCGCCTCGGGCCACGACTCGGAGAGGTGGATCTCCTGGAGCCCGAAGGCCTCGGCGGTCCGCAGGATGGCCGAGAGATTGTGGGGATCGTAGAGGCGGTCGAGGACCAGGACGATTCCCGAAGTCCGGTCCCTCAGCACCTGGTTTAGGCGCTCCACGCGGGCCTCGGTGGCGAAGGGCGCGAGCCGGTCCCACGCCGGCGAAGCGCCGGTGAAAAGCGTTCTCCGTCCCGGACGGGTCCGTGCCCGTTCGGGCCTTGGGCTCCCGCCGCGGGATCCGGAAACTCGGCCCCCGGACATCTCAGAGGTCAGGCTCGGTCTCCACCGTGAGGTAGAAGACCTGGGCCGTGGAGAGCTGGCTGTTCACGTAATCGAAGGCTACG
The DNA here is from genome assembly GCA_040758175.1 of Acidobacteriota bacterium. Taxonomy (GTDB): domain Bacteria; phylum Acidobacteriota; class UBA4820; order UBA4820; family DSQY01; genus JBFLVU01. Next base: position 8,653 of record JBFLVU010000069.1, read on the forward strand.
AAGAAGGATTCGGTCTCGGAGGGCTTGGTCGAACCGAGCTTGCTCCCCGTGGTCCCGCACCCCACGAGGTTCCCGCTGGCGTCAAAGAGGGCCACGGCGATGTGGACGCGGAGTCTCTGGGTCCCGTAGTTCTTGACGTTGATGGTGGCCATGTTGCGGCCCTTGACGTTGAGCTTGCGCGGGCCCACGTAGGAGGGGAACTGGAAGATCACGTCCTGGACCTCCAGGTCGCCCGCCTTCGTGTCCAGCCGAATCCACCTCTCCTGGGCGAAATCGTACCGCTTGCAGGCGAATTCGGACCGGAAGGGCAGAGCCAGGAGGAGAAAGGCCAGCGCGATCCACGTCTCACGTCGTCTCATGGGGGACTCCTTCGTCAAAGGTCTCTTCCCATCGCGAAAGGAGCCGATCCCAGTGGGACCGCTCCGGGGTGAGGGCCAAGGAAACGAGAACCTGCCAAAGGCACAGGAGGACCGGCTTCCACGGGGGATGGGCGCCGAGGGCGGCGGCGGTGACCGCCGCCAGCCCCAGGCTCTCTGCGGATCCGAGCAGGAAGAGAAGGGTGAGAAAAATGTGGTGGACCATGGAGCCCAGGTCGGAAAGGCCCCGCGCGCGGAGGGTCCGGGGACGGAAGGCGATCCACCGACCCAGCAGGACGGCCCCGGCGGCGAAGGCGCCGTAGGCGAGGGCCGCGTCCGCCAGCCAGGGGACTTGCGCGGGCGAGCGAGTCGAGAGGGCCGCGGCGGCCGCGCCGTAGAGGACGGCGGAGGCGACGGCGATCCAGAAGGCCCAGCGGTAGGCCCGCATCCTCCGGAACAGGTCCAGTAGCTCAGTTTCCTTCATGGGGCGCACGGCGGCGCTCCTCCTTCTCGAAATCGTACAGCGTCCGGTCCATGAGGAATCGAGCCTCCACCCGGCCGAGGGCGGAGAGGACGGAGCGCCGGACCTGGGGGTACCGCTCGGCCACGTCCTGCACGAGGGCTTTCATGCGCGCGCGCTCCTGGTCCTGCGTCCCGCACAGCCAGCACCCGCAGTCGATGATCGGGAACCCGGACTCGGCCGCGTAGTCGGCCAGCATGGACTCGGTGACGTAGAGGAGGGGGCGGATCACGGTGGTCCGGCCGTTCTCCGCCAGGAGCTTCGGCGGCATGGAGCGCAGGGACCCCTCGAAGAAGAGGTTCATGAGGAGGGTCTCGGCGGCATCGTCCAGGTGGTGCCCGAGGGCCAGCTTGTTGCACCCGAGCGCCAGGGCGGCCCCGTAGAGGGCTCCCCGCCGGAGGCGCGCGCAGAGGGAACAGTAGGGCGAGCCCGGACGCCGCTTCTCCTCCACGATCCGGGTGATGTCGGTGCGTTCCAGGTGAAAGGGGATCTCCTCCCTCCGGAGGTAGTCCTCGAGGAGTCCGGACTGGAAGAACTCGCTCCCGTTGTGGACCGTGACCGCCGTGATCTCGAATCGAATGGGCGAACGCTTCCTCAGGAGGTGAAGAAGCTTCAGGAGACCGAAGGAGTCCTTTCCCCCGGAGAGGGCCACCGCCACGCGGTCCCCTTCCCGGATCAGGCCGAAATCGCCCACGGCCTTGCCCACCCGGTGAAGGAGGATGCGCTCGAGTTTGACTCCGGTGGCCGGGATCCCTGCCATGGCCTCACTGTATCATCCCAAATTCAGCGATGGGAAGGTCACGCCGACGGCGGTGAGTGTGCCATGAAGGGGAAGGGCCATTCCCTCCCCTTCCGCCGGCAAATCCGGTCGCACGTTTCCCCAGCCTTGGACGCCTTCATCGCCTTGGGCTCAAAGGCCCCCAATCCCTTACCGGCGAGGGACGGCTTTGGCCCAACGACGAGCGCATCCGCTTGTGGCGCCGCCGTCTCGCTCCCATCGCGGGATTGGGGCATAACGTCCGGGGGCAAGGGGGGACGCTCACTCCGACGGGCTTCGGGAGGAATCCCCGGATCGCCCCTTGCGGGGGCGGTGAACGGCGGGGTCGAGCCCCAGCTCGGAGAGACGCTCGTAGAGCCGGGAGCGGCTCAGATGAAGGAGGCGCGCCGCCGCCGCCACGTTTCCGCGGGCCTTCTCCAGCGCGTCTGAAATGGCCCGGGACTCTGCGTTCTGGCGCACCCCCTCCAGGGATCCGGGAGGCGATCCGACCCGCCCCTGGCGCACCTCGGGAGGAAGGTGGCCGGGCTCGGGGAGGCCCGGGCCCGAAAGAAGGGCGGCCCGCTCCACGGCCCACCGGAGCTCCCGCACGTTCCCCGGCCAGGAGTACTCCTTCAGCGTCTTCAAGAAGGCAGAAGGGAGAGGCGACGCCGGCCATCCCTGGCGCAGGCGCGCTTCATCGAGGAAATGCTGGGCGAGAAGGGGCAGGTCCTCCGGCCGCTCCCTCAAAGGAGGAACGCGAAGGGGGAGCCCGGCGATCCGGTAGAGGAGGTCCTCCCGGAAGGCCCCGTCCCGAGCGCGGGTCCGGAGGTCCCGGTGGGTGGCGGCCAGCACCCGGACCCGCACCGCGACGGGCCGATCGGCCCCCACCGGCTCAACGGTTCCGTCCTCGATGGAACGAAGAAGTTTGGCCTGGAGGGGAAGGGGAAGGTCTCCCACCTCGTCCAGGAAGAGGATCCCCCCGTCGGCGGCCTGGAACTTCCCTTTCCGCGGCGCGTCGGCGCCGGTGAAGGCGCCCTTGATGTGGCCGAAGAGTTCGGACTCGGCGAGGCTGTCGGGAAGGGCGGCGCAGTTGAGGGCTACGAAGGGACCCAGGGACTGCGGGCTCCGGGCGTGGATCCATCGGGCGAGCACCTCCTTGCCCGAGCCCGTCTCGCCCTGGATGAGCAGGGGGGCGGGAGAGGCGGCCAGCCTCCGGGCTTCCTCGAGCACGGCGCCCATGGCGGAAGAGGCCGTCAGGAAAACTCGGGGCTGGGATTCGGAGGCCTTCCGCTGGAGAGCCGACTGACGGGCGGCGTTCCGAACCGTGATGAGGAGGCGCTCGCGGTCCAGGGGTTTCTGGAGGAAGTCGAAGGCGCCGGAGCGGACGGCGGCCACCGCGGCGGGGATGGTGCCGTGGCCGGAGATCATCACGACGGAGGTGGAAAGGGCCTGGCTACGGGCCGCCTCGAGAACGGCCGTGCCTTCGCGATCGGGGAGCCGGAGGTCCACCAGGGCCACGTCAGGAATGGGTTCCCGCTGGAGGGCGGAGATCGCCGCCGCGGCGCCGGACGCCTCCCGGACGGCGTACCCCTGCCGCTCGAGGATTTCCCTCAGGGCGTCTCGGATGGCGGCTTCATCATCGACGATGAGAACGCTCGGCATGGCCCCAGAGTACCCCAAGGGCGCGAATCGCGGAAGCGAGGCGGTCCCCGATCCCGAGAGTGAAACGGGACGGTGCTCCCAAACGCGGAGGAATATGCGGTCTGGTCAAAGTGGGGCTTCACCGGATGAGGGATTGGGTGGCCTCAAACCGAAGGCAAGAGGGCGCCAGGGTGAGGGGAGGCTCCACGAGCTTTGCCCGTGGAGCGGGGCCCCGAAGGGCAAGACTCGAACGGTCGGGCTTTGCCCGCCGTCTGAAGGAAAGAGCATGGCCCTCCTTGCTCAGGAGAAGGCCTGTTTTCCCTCGTGAAAGACAGCCTTTCTCAAAGGCCAGGCCGCGTCCATCGCGGCGTTTTGGACGGTGCCTTGTCTTGACTTCCGTGGCTTCGAAGGGTATATTCCCCTCTTTTGGAAGTGGGGGGGTGCCCCAGTTCGTGATCCAGGAGGTTCTGAACGATGGCCGACGCAAACCTGAAGGTTTCCGAGAACGTTCCCGGCAAGTGGTTCGTGGATGAGAACTGCATCGCGTGCGACTCCTGCATTTCCATCGCCCCCGATCACTTCCAGATGAACGAGGATTCGACCCACGCCTTCGTCTCCAAACAGCCCGAAACGGCCGAGGAGGAGCAGCTTTGCGAGGACGCCAAGGCCTCCTGCCCGTCCGAGTCCATCGGGAACGACGGCGAGTAAGCCCAGGGAACCAGGGATTGGAGCGGGGGGCCCGGGAG
>JBFLVU010000070.1:0-12662 GCA_040758175.1 Acidobacteriota bacterium
TCCTCGGGTCCCCGGGCGGGGTTCGCGGAAATCACCCTTCCCGCCCTCCAGCCGGGCTCCTCCATCATGCCCGGCAAGGTAAACCCCGTGATCCCCGAGGCCATCAGCCAGGTGGCCTACCAAGTGATCGGGAACGACGTGGCCGTATCCATGGCCGCCGAGGCGAGCCAGCTCGAGCTCAACCCCTTCGAACCCCTCATCGCGTACAACCTCTTTATGTCCATCGGCATGCTGAGAGCCGCGGCGGAAACCTTCCGCACGCGGTGCATCGAAGGCGTCACGGCGAACCGCGACCGCTGCCAGTTGCTCGTCGAACGGAGCGTGACGCTGGTGACGGCCCTCGTTCCCTACATCGGGTACGAGGCGGCGGGGGACGTGGCCAAGGAGGCGCTCGCCACGGGAAAACACGTGCGCCAGATCGTGCTCGACCGAGGGCTGTTGTCGGAGGAAAGGCTGGGGGAGATCCTGGATCCCGCCAAGATGACCCACCCCAGGGCCATCCTGCCCTGAATCCTCAGTCGCACTTTCTCTGTTTCCCCTCGGGCCAGAGGACGAAGCCTCCGTTCACCCAAACGATGTCGTTTTCCAGGCAGAGGGTGGCCGCGGGAGCCGCGTTGACGGAGGAGGCGAAGGTCTCCCCGTCGTCCTGTCCCCCCTTGCCCATGGACCTCAGGGCGAAATCCGAGCCCGAGTCGGTGGTGCTGTACTGGTACTTGATGTCCCAAGGGTCGGGGTTGGGCACTTCCTTGATGTAGTAGGGGGCGAGTTCGCCCACGGGGATGACGATGTCCGTATCCTGCCAGGAGGTGTTGGCCAGGGGGTAGATGTTCGTGTCGGTGCTGTAGGAATTGCAGGCCGTGGCGAGGCCCCGGATCTCCGACATGGCGCGCTTCTGCTTGGCCCGGTGGATGGCCGAGAAGAGGCTCGGGATCATGATGGCCGCCAGGATCGCGATGATCGCCACGACGATGAGGACTTCGATGAGCGTGAACCCCCTCGCTCGCTCCATGGGCCCTCCCAAGCACAGGGGACCTCAGCAAGAGCCGTACCAAACCCATGTTCCTTACGAATCAATGGATAAGGGGAGCGACTGCCAAAACGTGTTACCCATCAGGGTCACGGATTGCCACGGACCGGCTCCAGTGTGAGGATTCCGATTTCGCCTCGCCGGAAGAGGCGCATGGGCGGGCCCCAGGTGCCCGTTCCTCGGCTCACCACGAGCGTCATGGACCCCACCCGGTAGGTCCCCTGGAGGCGGGGATAGGCCAGCCGGACGAGCATCCCGAAGGGCCAGATTTGGCCGCCGTGGGTGTGGCCGGAGAGCATGAGGCCGGCCCCCAGGGAGGAGGCCTCTTCGGCCCCAAGGGGACTGTGGCTGAGGAGGATGAGGGCGCCCGGCCTCGGGGCCCCCAGAGCTTTCGCCACGGGGTCCCCGGCCAGGCCAAACTGCCTGCGGGCGGTCAAGTCGTCCACGCCGGCGATCCACAGGCCCGGAGCCGCCTCCGCCGCTTCCTGCCGGAGAACCGCCAGCCCGGATGAGGCCAGGAAGTCCGCGGACCGGTCGGGACCGGCATAGTATTCGTGGTTGCCCAGGACCGCCCATTTCCCAAAGGGGGCTTTCCATTCGCCCAGCAAGGGGCGAAGGGATTCCACGTCCGGGAGGTGCCCATCCACAAGGTCGCCCGTAACCACGATCACATGGGGATCCAGGGCCTCGACTTGGCCCGCAAGGCGCCTTAGCCACCGGCGTCCCAGAAGGGTGCCCAGGTGAAGGTCGGAAACCTGGACGACCCTCGTGCCCCTGAGACTCAGGGGAAGTCCTGGAAGGCCGATCGTCCTCCGGACGACTTCCGGAGACCTCAGCCCTTGGACCAGGGCCAGAGCGGAAAGGACGCCCGCGACGGCCAGCGCGCCGAGTCGGAGGTTCGGTGTCCAAGGCCGCAGCCAGGCGCCGAATCCCGTGAGGAGATCGGCCGCCAACAGGCAGGCCATCGAGAGGAAGAGGACCCCCATCCAGACGGCGCCGGCGAACTCCATCGAATAGGCGGCGGGTCCGGGTAGGAGTCGGGCGAGGATTCGGCCGACCGGGTACAGGGCCCAGAGGACCACCAGAAAGAGGACCGCCCACCGCCGCGTCGGGGCGGCGGCCAAGGGGGGTAGGCGCCATACCCTGTGGAGGAGGTAGAGGTGCATGGCCGTCCAAGTCCCCAGGACGACGGAAAGAAAAAGGGCGAAGCGCAGGGCGCCGTTCATGGAAGGGGAGCCTAGCACGATTTCGGGGCTCCGCCCAGGCGCCGCAGTCGGGGTTTGGGTGCGCGGCCGACGAATGGACAGTGAACACCGAATGCACTGGACGGTGGTACACTCGGCGGGAAAGGACGGAGCCATGACCCATCCCACCCCAACCGCTTCAAGCTCGCACCGGGGTGTGGAGCGCCTGACGGCTTCGGCGGGCTCGGGGAAGACCCACCGCCTCGCCCTCCGGTACCTTGACCTGCTCCTCTCGCCGAAGGTCTCCGACGGGGACCTTTCCCGAATCCTGGCCGTCACCTTCACCAACAAGGCCGCCGGGGAGATGCGCCAGCGCGTCCTGGCGTGGCTGGAGGCCCTCGCCCTCCAGCGGACGCCCCAGGATCTGGAGACCGTTCAAAGCGTGTCCGCCTGGACGGGGCGGCCCCCGGAGGCGTTGCGCACGGCCTCGCGGGAGCTGCTGGATCGGATCTTTCGGAGGTGGCCCGAGCTCTCCCTCAAGACCATCGACGCGTTCCTGCTGACGCTTGCGCGCGCCTCCGCCTTCGAACTCGGCCTTTCTCCCGGCGCACGCGTGGTCCTCGATGCGCGCCCCCTCCTGCGCAGGGCCGTGGGGCGACTCCTGGTAGAAGCGCAGGACGATCGCCAGGCGGCGGAAGCCCTACGGGCCGTCCTGGATGACCTCCTCCTGGGGGACGAGTCCCTGGGCTGGGACCTGGGGGACGCCTTCGTGGAGATCGAGGCGCGCCTGCGGTCGCTCTGGGCCTCCAAGCCGAAGGAGCTCTTTGTGGATCCCTCCGGCTTCCGCGCCTACCAGGGTGAGCTGGAGAAGGCATTGGCCGCCGCCAGGGACCTCCTCGAAGCCGTCGGGGAGGCGGAGCTCGAATTCCGGGGAGGGACCTTTCAGCGCGACCTGGGCCGGTTCCTGGACACGCGGCAGCCCGATTCCCTGAGATCGGCGGCCTTCTTCAAGTCCTCCCTGAGGGAGGCCGTATCCAAATCCCGCGCCGCCGCCGTGACCCCGTTGGTGGAGGGCCGGTTCGAGGCCTTCCGCAAAGCCATGGCCCGGGCCGCCGAGGCCTGGGCCGTGGGAAGGACGGCGCCCCACATCCAGCTCCACGTCCGGCTGACTCGGGCCATGGAGAGGGAGGCCGCGAGGGAAGGCGCCCTCCTCCTCGACGAGGTGCCCTTTCGAATCGCCGCAAGACTGAGCGAGGGAGGGGTGCCTGCGGTCTACCTGGCCTTGGGAGACCACCTCCGGCACTTCCTCCTCGACGAGTTCCAGGATACGAGCGCGACGCAATGGGCCGCGCTCCTCCCGCTCGTGGAGGAGGGGCTGGCCTCGGGCGGTTCGCTCTTCTTCGTGGGGGACCAGAAACAGTCCCTCTACCGCTTTCGCGGCGGAGACCCGGACCTCTTCGAACGGGCGCTGGAGGACCTCTCCGCCTTCGAACCCCGCCGGGACGTTCTCAGGCGCAACTACCGCAGCCGCGCCGTGCTGGTGGACTTCTTCAACCGGACCTTTGCCCGGGACACCCTCGAGAGATGGTTCGCCGCCCTGGGCGGTTCTTCGGAGGATGGGGAGGTCCTTCGAAGGGAGGATTTCGACCGCAGGATTTGGCCCTTCTTCGAGGAGGCCCGGCAGGAGCCGGCGGCAGGGAGGGATGGCGGCCGTGCATGCGTGATCCGCGGGGCCTTCGACCCCGACCTCTCCTGGGAGGAGTGGGTCGCCGCCGCCGCCGAGATGGCCGCGGAACGGTTCCTTCCGGACCTTCTGGGCCGGGGTTATTCGCCCTCCGACGTGGCCTTCCTGCTTCGGACAAACGGGGAGGCCGTCGCCGCGGGAGAGTCCCTTCAGCGCCGGGGGTATCGCGTGGCCTCCGAATCCACCGCCCGAATGACCTCGCACCCCCTCGTCCGGGAGGTGCTCGACCTGCTCCGCTTTGTCTCCTCCCCGACCGACGACCTCGCCTTCGCTTCCTTCGCCGGCGGCCGGATCATGGAATCCGCCTCGGGAGTCCGCCGGGAGGACTTTCTGGCGCTCCTTCACTCCCGCCCGCCCGGCTCCCGGGGGAACCTGTACACGCGATACAGGGAGGCCTTCCCCGAGCCGTGGCAACGACTTGTGAACCCGGCCTTCCAGTCGGCGGGCTACCTTCCGCCCTACGACATCGTCCGGGATTTCTTGGACCGGGCGAGGGTCCTGGAGACCTTCCCGGGAGACCAAGCGTTTCTCCTGCACCTTTTGGAACGGCTCGCCGAGAGGGAGGGGGAGGGCGAAGCGACGCCGGCGGATTTCCTCGCGCACCTTCAGGAGAACGAGGAGGACCCGGCCCTCCAAGTGCCGCTCCCCGAATCGGGTGACGCGGTGCGGGTCCTGACGGTTCACAAGGCCAAGGGCTTGGGCTTTCCCGCGGTGGTCCTCCTCCTTCCCTACCTCGCCTCGCCCCCCACCCGGGAGACCGTTCTGGAAGAGGGGCCAACCATGCGGCTCCTCCGGCTCTCCGCCTGGGGGTCTCGATTCTCTCCGGTCCTTCGGAGGGCCAAGGCCCAGGAAAAGGTCCTGGCCCTCCGGGACGAACTGAACGCCTTCTACGTGGCGGTGACCCGGGCGAAGGAAGAACTGTACGTGATCCTTGGGCCGAAGCGGGGTCAGCGACAGCCCGTTCCCCTTCCGGCCGGAGTGGACGGGGAGAAATACGTCGTCGGCGAAGCCGGCCGGTTCGAGGGGGACCGCCCCGAGGGATCCCTCCCGTGTCCGGGCCCCGCCCGCCGAGTTCCGTGGAGACCCCGGATGGGGCCCGCCGGGGATCCCGCCTACCGTCCGCCCACGACGGAGTCGGTGGCGGCCGCCAGGAGGGGAAAAATTCTTCACGCGGGGCTGGAGGCCGGCCTTCGGGGAAGGGCCGGCGAGGAGGCCGGCTTCGAAGGCATGGGCGCCACTCCAAAGGAGGCCCGAGAGATGGCCGACCTTCTGGGGCGCCTGGCCCGCCACCCCGACATCGGCCCCCTGATCGAGCCGGAGGACGCGGAGGTCCTCGACGAAGTGGAGTTCCTCGACGAGGACGGCCGGTTTCTCCGCGTGGACCGCCTGATCCGCGACCGGAGCGGTTTTACGGTGGTCGACTGGAAATCGGGCAAGGAGGGGAGGGCTGGCCAGCGCGAGCAGGTGGCCCGATACTGCCGGCTCCTCGCCCAGATGCACCCTGGGGAGCGGGTCCGGGGGGTCCTGGTCTATCTGGCGGGCGGACGCGCGGAGGAGGTGGTGTGGTAACTCTCCTGGATGTTCCCGTCGGGGAGGATCTCCTGGATAGGACCCTCGCCGAGTGTCAGGGAGTCTCCCCCGACTGCGTGGCCGTGGTCTTTCCCGGAAGCCGCGCCGTCCAACACTTCGCTACGCGCTACGCAAGGTCCGCCGGCGGACCCTGTCGGCCCCCCCTGCTTCATACGATGGAGTCCCTCGCCGCCCGGCTGGCGGGAGCCCGGGGCGATGGCCTCGAAGAGGGCCGCGCCGTCGCCCTCCTGTCGGAGGCCACGGCCTCCGCCGGCGGCCCGGTCTTACGGGGCTTGGCGGGGGACCTGGTCGCCTTCTACCCCTGGGGAGCCGCCTTTCTGGAGGCGATGGGGACGCTGGGGGAGGAGATGGTCTCCGACGCGGATCTCCTCCGTCTCCGCGGCCTCGACTCCTTCGACGTCCTGGCGCCGCCGGTGCGGGAGTTCTACGAACGGTATCCCCAGATCCGCGAGTCCTTCGAATCCCGCGTCTCGGCGGCGAGGTCCTTCACGCGAGGGGGGATCTATGCCCGCGCTCTCTCCCAACTGGCGTCCGGGTTGGCGAAGGTCCCCTCGCGCCTCCTCTTTGTCGGCTTCTTCTCCTTTTCGCGGGGGCAGGCGCGGCTGGTGGAGGCGGCGGGCCGGGTCGCTGACGTGAGGGTCCTTCGGCACCACGACGGGAGGGAATGGGCGGCCTTCGGGACCATGGAGCGGGCCTTTCCGTCCGGAAGAGGCGCGGGTCCGCCCCCGCTTCCCTCCGCCCCCCCGCCGGTGGAGATGTTCTCCGCTCCCGGGGTCCACGCCGAGGCCCTCTTCGCGGGCGCCTACCTCGAAAGGGAGAAGGCGGATCCGGATTCCACGGTGGTGGTGCTCCCCGACCCCGGAAGCCTTCAGCCCCTCCTGTGGGACGGCATGGCGCCCTTTCCGGGGGAGTTCAACGTCACCCTGGGCTACCCCCTGGCGCGGACCCCCCTCCTGGCTCTCTTCCAGAGGGTTCTGGACTTGGCCGAAGAGACCGGGGAGGAGCGTGTCTCCTCTCGCGCGTACCTCGACCTCCTCCTGCACCCGTACGTCAAGAACCTCTCCTTGGAGGGCCAGGGCCCCGGAGCGTTGCGGCCCCTGGCCCACGCCCTCGAGGAGGAAATCCTCCGGGAGGGGCGCTCCCGGGTCCTTCTCGCCGCCCTGGAGGGGGCCTCCGACCTTTTCCGTCGGGCCCGGGCCATGCAGCCCGAAGGGCCGGCGGAGGGGGCCTACGCCTCCGCCCTCAGGCGCGTCCACGACCTGTTCATCCGGAGGGCGAAGCGGGCGGCCACCCTGGAGGGGCTCTCGCGGGCCCTGCGGGCGGTTCTCGAGGAGGTGGCCCACCGGTCCCCGGCCCCCTTCCACCCCTTCTACCGGGACTGCTTCGCGCGGACCGTGTCCTTGCTCGACGGGTTGGCGGAGCTTCCGGCCTCCGGGCGGGGGGCCTCCAACCGGCAGGCCCTCGTCGACTTCATGAGGGGGAGGCTGAGGGAAGCCCGGGTTGCCTTCACCGGCCTTCCCGTTCGCGGGCTCCAAGTGATGGGCCTCCTGGAGAGCCAGGCCCTCCGGTTTGACACCGTCGTGGTCTTGGACGCATCGGAGGATGTGCTCCCCACCGCCTTCCCCCTCGATCCCGTCCTCCCCCCCGCCTTCCGGAAAGCCCTGGGTCTCCCCGGGGCCGTCGAGCGGGAGGAGGTCTACCGGTACCACCTCTTCCGCCTCCTCGAGTCCTCGAGGCGGTGCTGCCTCCTGTACGTCGACCGCCCCGAGGCGGGAAGGTCCCACTTCGTGGACCAGCTCCTGTACGAGGCCCGCCGGGACGGCCGGGAGTCCTCCGTCCGGTCCCTCCGCCTCCCTGCCCCAACGGAAGCGGGCCGGGCGCGGTCCGCCGCGGCGAAATCCCCCGAGATGCTGGAACGACTCCTTTCGATGGCCTACTCTCCGACGTCCCTGGACGCCTATCTCCGATGTCCCATGGCCTTCTACTACGGCCACGCGGCGGGCCTTCGCGAGAGGGAGACCCTCAATGAGGGCGATGCGCGGGGGACGGGGAGGCGCCTCCACGCCGTCCTGGCGGATCTCTACGGGCCGCACGCGGGGGAGGTCCTGGCGCCGGGGATCTACGACGAGATGCTCGGCCGCCTGCCGGCCGTCGTGGCGAGGTTCTTCGGGGGATCGGGTGGGGGGGACCTCTCGGGGACCCTGGCCGCGAGGCGGATCGGCGACCTTCTTCGAAGAGAGCAGGAGGAGGAAACGGGGCAAACCGTTCTGCACGCCGTGGACCTTCCTCTGGAATCGCTCTTCGATGCCCCCGGGGCGACGGTAGTCCTGCGAGGAGAGTTGGATCGGCTCGACGGGTGGGCGGGCGCACTGCGGATCGTGGATTACAAGAGCGGGAAGTCCCTTCGGACAAAGTACATCCCCAGCCCGGGCCGGGTTTCGGTCGAATCCCCCCGGAGGGACTTGGCCCGCGCCGTCAAGTCCGTCCAACTGCCGGCCTACGTGGAACTGGTCCACAGGGCCCGGGGCGTGCCCTACGGGAGCCTCTCCGCCGTGCTCCTCTCCCTGCGCGACCCGAAGGAGTCGCCCGCCACACTCTTCAGCGAATCCTCCAACTCCGAGGCGGAGATGGAGGGGGTGTACTTGCCGGTCATCCGGAGGGTCCTGGGGGAGATTCTCGATCCTTTGATCCCCTTTGAGCCTGACCCTTCGGAACCGAGGGCTTGCGCCGCGTGCCCCTTCGGCGGCCTTTGCGGTCGCTGACGGGGGAGGCCGGATTGGCGGAACTCCGGCCTGCGCTCCCCGGAGTGCTATACTCCCGGCCAGCGGGGGCGCGGGGCCCGCCGCTTGGCTCCGGGAGGTTCTCATGCACGTGGTCGTGTTGGGCGCCGGGCGGGTGGGCAAGGCCATCGCCCTGGATCTGGCCAAGGGGGGCGAGTTCTCCGTGACCGCCGCGGACCTGTCCCAGTCCTCCCTGGACGGCCTGAGGGGAGCGGCGGGGGTGACCCCGCTCCGCGCGGACCTCTCGAAGCCGGAGGAGGTGGCGCGCGCGGTGACGGGGGCCGACCTGGTGGTGGGGGCCGTTCCCGGCCACATGGGATTCGAGACCCTCAAGACGCTCATCGCGCTCGGGCGAAACGTGGTGGACATCTCCTTCTTCGAGGAGGACCCCTTCGCCCTGGACGCCCTGGCCCGGGAAAAGGGGGTCGTGGCCGTGATGGACTGCGGCATCGCCCCGGGCGCCAGCAACATCATCCTCGGCTACTCCCAGACCGCCATGGACCGCATCGACCGCTTCGACTGCCTGGTGGGCGGCCTGCCCGCGATCCGGGTGTGGCCGTACGAGTACAAGGCCGTCTTCTCGCCTTCGGACGTGATCGAGGAGTACGTGCGCCCCGCCCGCTTCGTAGAGCAGGGGGAGGTGGTGGTTCGCCCGGCCCTGTCCGACCCCGAACTTCTGGACTTTCCGCAGGTCGGCACGCTGGAGGCCTTCAACACGGACGGCCTGAGGAGCCTCCTCACCACCTGCAAGGTCCCGAACATGAAGGAGAGGACCCTGCGGTACCCCGGCCACATTGAGAAAATGCGAGTCCTGAGGGAAACGGGGCTCTTCTCCAAGGACCCGGTGGAAGTCGGCGGGGTATCGGTTCGGCCCCTGGACCTCACCTCCAGGCTCCTCTTCCCCATGTGGCAGCTGACCGAGGGGGAGGAGGACTTCACCGTCATGCGCGTCACCGTGGAAGGCGAGAAGGACGGCCGGAGGGTCAGGCGCGTGTACGACCTGCTGGACCGGTACGACGCCGCCACCCGGACCACGTCCATGGCCCGGACGACGGGGTACACCTGCACGGCGGGCGTTCGGCTGGTGGCCCGTGGCCTGTTCCGGCGTCCGGGGGTGTCCCCTCCCGAGTTCCTCGGCAGGGAGCCCGGATGCCACCTGTTCGTCATGCAGGAACTGGCCCGCCGGGGCGTGGTGTTCCACGAGACGTTGAGCTGACGAGGTTCCCCGCGAGCTGTCGCTCAATCAGCTCCACCGCCGCCTCGGTGCCGTCCATCGCCTCCGAGCCGATGCGGTCCCGGTAAAGGGGAAGGGCGTTCAGAAAGGTCTCCACCCGGCGAGGGGTCAGCCTCCGGGGGTCCGCCCAGTCCCCGGCGCCGCCGAGCCGCAGGAAGTGTGCATTGATGGCCTGTTCGAAGTTGCCCGGTTCCGGGAGAGCGAGCACGGGCTTGCCCAGGAAGAGCGATTCCCCCACCACCTGGTTCCCGGCCGTGGTGATCAGGGCTTCGCAGGCCGCCAGGTCGCCCAGGAACCCGGATTCCCCGATGGGCCGAAAGATCAGGCGGCCTTCCGGGGGACGCTCTCCGGCTCCGTAGACCCGGGCCTCGAGGTCGAGCCTCCGCAGGACGGAAAGGACGCCCTCCATGCCTCCCCGCCGCAGGTAGACAAGGAGGAACCCCTCCCTCCGGGGAAGGCTCCGCCGCAGTTCGGGGCGAAGGAGGGGGCCAACCTGGTGGACGTTTCGCAGTCCGGGCCGCAATGGAGGGGCGCAGAAGGAGGAAACGACGGTGGCCGCCTGGCCCTGACAGTAGGCCCGGACCACGAGGGACATGCCCCAGGCGGCGGCCCTCAGGCCCGGGGGGAGGGACGAGAGGTCGTTGACCGTCAAGAAGTGCTGGTGGTCGAGGCTGACGTAGGGGATGCCCAGGCGGCGCGCCGCCCTCGGGAGGGCGGGCTCGAAGTCGGTGAGGCAGAGGTCGGGCCGCTCCCGCTTCAAATGGGCATCGAGGAAGGCGAGGGTGCCGTTCAGCTTGCGGATGTAGGCCAGGGCCCCCGCGGCCGTCCCTAGTGGCGCCAATCCGCCCGAGGCCCCGTAGCGGAAGCGGAGCCCCCGAAGGCGGTGGACGGCAACCTCGGAACGGGCGAAGGCCTCGCGCAGGGGTTCGTAGGCTTGGCCCGGGGCAAAGAGGACCACGCGGTGCCGTTCCCTCAGGCGCTCCACCACGGCCCGGACGCGGGTGCAGTGCCCCCGCCCCTCTCCGGATAGGCTGTACAGAATGGTGGCCACTTCTCTTCGCGCCTCCTTTCACCGGAAAGGGTGCGCGTGAATCGTGGAGACTCGGTCTCAGGAGGGTTGCGGAATCGACCAGGGACGCCCCCCCGCTCTTTACAGGAGAAGCGGCGGTGTGCTATGCTCTTTCCTTTGAGACAGATAGGAGAAACTCGAAGATGGAGAAGCAAACGAAGAAGGCCCTGATCGAGCAGTTCGGAAAGAACCCTGCCGACACGGGCTCCCCGGAGGTGCAGATCGCGCTCCTTTCGGATCGCATCAGCTCCCTCACCGAACACCTCAAGAAGCACCGCAAAGATTTCGCCACCCGCCGAGGCCTTCTCATGCTGGTCGGTCAGCGCCGCCGGCTCCTGAACTACCTCAAGGACAGGGACATCGAGCGGTATCGCGACCTCATCGGCCGCCTGGGTCTGCGCAAGTAGTCCCCCCGACACGAACGGACGCCTTCCTCCCCGCCGACGGGGGGGGTGTGTCCCGTGTCAACGAGGAGCAAGCATGTACCGCGAAGAGACCGTTGAAGTCGAAGTGGGGGGCAGGCCCCTCAGGCTATCCACCGGCAAGGTGGCGAAACAGGCCCACGGGGCCATGTGGGTGCGCTATGGAGACTCGGTGGTCCTCGTGACCGCCGGAATGGACAAGAAGGAGCGTCCCGGACTGGACTTCCTTCCCTTCACCGTGGACTACCGCGAGTTCACCTACGCCGGCGGGCGCATCCCCGGCGGCTTCTTCAAGCGCGAGGGCAAGCCGACGGATCCGGAAGTGCTGGTCTGCCGGATGATCGACCGCCCCCTCCGCCCGCTTTTCCCCGAGGGCTACCATCTGGAGACCCAGGTCATCGCCATGGTGCTCTCCGCTGACTTTGAGAACGCCCCCGACCTCATGGCGATCAACGGCGCCTCGTGCGCCCTTTACTGCTCACCGATTCCCTTCACCCGGCCCGTGGGCGCCGTCCGCATCGGCCTGATCGATGGCCAGCTCGTGGTGAATCCTTCCCTGCGGGTGATTCAGCAGAGCCGCCTGAACCTCCTCGTGGCGGGAACCAAGGAGGCCATCTGCATGGTGGAGGCGGGAGCCCAGGAGCTCTCCGAGGAGCAGATGGTGGAGGCCCTGGACCTCGCGCACCGCGAGATCAAGAGAATCGTGGCGGCCCAGGAGGAGCTCTACTCCCGGCTGAACATCCAGAAGATCCAGATTCAGGCCCCTCACGTGGATCCGGAGAAGCTGGCGGCCGTCGAGCAAAAGGTCTCCGGACCCCTCCGGGAAGCCATGGCGGTCCGCGGGAAACTCAACATGTACGCGGCCCTGGACCAGGTTGAGAAGGACTTCCTGGCCACCGTCCCGGAGGAGGACGAGGAGGCTCGGGCCGAAGCGGCCCATCTCTTCCACGAGGTGCTCGTCCGCACGTTCCGGACCGTTCTCCTCAAGGAGGGGCGCCGGGTGGACGGGCGCCTCTTCGACGAGATCCGTCCCGTGTGGAGCGAAGTGGGCGTGCTGCCGAGGACGCACGGCTCCGCCCTTTTCGCGCGCGGCGAGACGATGGCCCTGGCCAACTGCACATTGGGCACCGCCGCAGACGTGCAGAGGCTCAGCGGACTCCTCGAGGGGCAGGAGAAGCACTTCATCCTCCACTACAACTTCCCGCCCTTCAGCGTGGGCGAGGTGAAGATGGTCCGGGGTCCGGGGCGCCGCGAGATCGGCCACGGCGCCCTCGCGGAACGCGCGGTCCTCCCGGTCATCCCTCCGGAGACCGAGTTCCCCTACACGATCCGCGTCGTGTCCGACATCCTGGAGTCCAACGGTTCTTCCTCCCAGGCCACCATCTGCGGGGCCACCCTGGCCCTGATGGACGCCGGCGTGCCCATCAAGGCGCCCGTGGCGGGCGTGGCCATGGGGCTCGTCATGGAGGGGGACCGCTACGCCATCCTCTCCGACATCGCGGGCCTGGAGGACCACTACGGGGACATGGACTTCAAGGTGGCCGGAACGGCCGCGGGGATCACCGCTCTCCAAATGGACATCAAGGTGGACGGCATTTCCTGTGAAATCATG
>JBFLVU010000071.1:0-12538 GCA_040758175.1 Acidobacteriota bacterium
CGCCGTCGGGCAGGCCGGGGGGCCCGGCGACATGGCCTGCGCCACCCACGAGGTGGCCAGAAGGGTGCTGTCCGTCACCTGCACCGGGCTCGTGCTCCTCGGGAACGAGGGCGCCCGCGCCTTCCTATGCCGCGAGACCCCCGAGGCGGTGTCCCTGGCGGTTCCGCCGGAGGAGTGGTTCTCCCTCTTTCCCGGGGAGCGGGCCCACTGGTCGGAGGGGGAGCCGCCGTCCGCCCGGGTGGCGGCCCTCCTCGGCGCTCCGCCCTCCGCGGGCATGGCCCGAAGCCTGGGGGCCCCGGGCATTCCGGGAGCCCAGCTGGTGGCCCTTCGGCCCGCACCCTTTTCGGACCTCGAACAGGGCCTTTTCGCACGGATGGCCGACTTTCTCTTCACCGCCCTGGCCCGTTGGGAGCAGGTGGAGGGGGTTCGCCGGAAGTCCCGCCAGGTGGCCGACCTCTTCGTTCTCCTCGCCCAGGAGAAGGAGCGTCTCGACAACGTCATGAGGAGCGTCCCCGTGGGGCTCCTCCTGACGGACCTTTCTGGGGCCATCTCTCTCATCAATGACGCCGCCGCCCAGGCCTTGGGCCTCTCCCCCGTGGAGGTCCGGGAGAACAAGATTTTCGGGAGCCGCCCGGCGGGGAAGGTCATTCTCGGACTCCTCCGCAAGGCCCAGGCCGAGGGAAAGACCGTGTCCACCCCGTACGAGGTGGAGGGGCGCTGGTTTCAGGTCCAGGTTCTGCCCTGGCCCGGCGGCGATCTTTTCCTCGTGGTCACGCAAGACATCCACGAGTGGGTGGGCCTCAACCGATCCCGGGAGGACCTCATCTCCATCATCTCCCACGAGGTCAAGAATCCCCTCGCCGCCATCATCAACGCCGCCGATCTCCTGTCGGGCGGACGGCCGGGCCCCCTCACGGACCACCAAGCCCGGATCGCCGCCCTGATCCTCGAGAACGGCCGGAACATCCGCAACCTCCTGGACGACGTGGTCCGCCTCAGCCGGGTCCACTACGCCCAGGGGCAGGCGGAAAGCGTGGACGTGAAGGCCCTCATCGAACGTCTGCGGGACGGGGCGAGGGACACGATCCAGGGAAAGCTCCTCACCTGGAGGGAGGATCTTCAGGACGTCCACATCACCTGCGACGGACGGATGCTCGAGAACCTCGTGGCCAACCTCGTCGGGAACGCCATCAAGTACTCGGCCATCGGGGGCGCCGTGGGCGTTCGCCTTCGCCGCGACGGGGAGCGGATCGCCCTGCGGGTCCTCGACGACGGTCCAGGGATCCCGTCCACCGAGAGGGCGTCGATCTTCACCCCCTTCTTCCGGGCGAGCAACGTCCGCAACCTCGTGGGCGGAACGGGGCTCGGCCTCGTGATCGCCAAGAACGTGGCCGAGAGGCTGGGGGGCCGCCTGGAATGCGCCTCCCCGCTCACCGAGGAAGACCGGGCCTTTCTCGGAAGCGCCGTGCCGTCGCGTCCGGGAACCGCCTTCGAGGCCGTCCTCCCCGCCACCGAGTAGGAGCCGCCATGCGCCAGAGACTGGTCATCGCCGACGACAACCGGGCCATCACCGAGGTGTTGAAGCTGAACTTCGATCTTTTGGGGTACGACGTGCACGTGGCTTCGGACGGGGAGGAGGCCGAAGAGGCCTTTCGCCGGATGCGGCCGGACCTCATGATCCTGGACGTCATGATGCCCAAGAAGAACGGCTACCAGGTCTGCCGGGACCTCAAAAGGGAAACGGACCTGGCCCGGATCCCCATCATCCTTCTCACGGCAAAGAGCCTGAAGGAAGACGTGTACTGGGGCTACGACTGCGGGGCGGACGCCTACGTCACCAAGCCCTACGATCCCCACCAGTTGGAGCTCCTGGTGGACCAGCTCATCCGTGAAGCCGCCTCCGGACAGCGTTCCACGGCCTGGACGGGGCTTCCAGACGCCTCGCGGATGGAAGCCGAATACCGGGCGCGGCTGGAGGCCGGGGCCCCCTGCCTCCTTCTCCGGGTCCGCTTCGCTCCGTCTTTTTCCGAGGGCTTCGCCCTGCGGGCGGGGACCTCCCGCCTCAAGGATCTCCTGCACAGGACCGCATGGCTCCTGCACGAGGTGGTGCAGCAATGCACGGCGGCGGGGGCCGTCGGGCAGTCCCCCGACGATCGTTTCTGGATCGTGCTTCACCCCTCCGAGTCCCAGGATCTCCGTTCGAAGTTTCAGGAAAAGCTGAAGGAAATCGCGGTCTCCGGCGCGGAGGATGAGAGGCCGACCCTGGAGTGGGACGAAGCCGACCCGCCGCCCGCGGGCGGTTAGCGCCCCCTACTCCCTGGTTTTGCGATCGGGGCCCGGCCCGGCCAAGCCCCCGGGGATCCGTCTCGATACTCCGAGGACCGAGTTCACCGTCCCGTCGGCCTCCCGGATTGGGATGAGCTGGGTGTCCAGCCACAGCATCCCCACCGGAAACTCAAGTTCTTCTACGCGAACGAGCACCTCGCCGGTCCGGAAGGCCTCTCCGAGGCTGGCCTTCATCTGTCTGAGGGTGGCGCCCTTAAAGAGGCCGTCGAGCGGGAGTCCGGACACGTCCTCGGGCCGGAGCTTCAGGGCGGCGGCCGTGGCGGGGTTCGCGTAGGTCACCCTCCCCTCCCGGCCCACGATGAAAATGAAGTCCCTGGCCGACTTGGCCAGGCTGCGGTAGATGCGGACGTTTCTTTCCAGGTTCTCCCGCGTCCGGATCTCGTCCCCCACATCCCGCACGACCCCCACGAAGCCCTCCGGGGCCCCCGACTCGTCCCGAAGGAGAGCCGCGTTGATCTCTGCGGAAAAAGGCTGACCGTCCTTCCGCAGAACGTTGGCCCGGAAGTTCCGGACCTCCTCTCCCTGCAGAACCTGCGCCATGGCCTGCCGGACGGCCTCCTGCTCTGGTTCGGAGACCATGTCGAAAACGGACCGGCCCACCAATTCCTCGTGGGACCGGGCTCCCCAGATTTCCAGCGTGCGGCGGTTCACAACCGTGACCCGGCCGGAGAGGTCTGCCACAAAGGTGGCCTCCGGGGAGGCTTCCAGGAGGGCTCGATACCGGGACTCCTGGGCGCGGAGGCCGACCTCGGCTTCCTTCAGGGACGTGACGTCCGTCCCGTGGGAGAGGACCACGCTCACCCGTCCGTGGGCGTCCAGGACCGGCCGGTTGGTCCAGGCCACCCAGACCTTCCGTCCGTCCTTCGTCACGTTCTGGTTGATATTGGAGGCGAAGGCGTTGGGGTCCGCGGCGATGCGCTTGAGGAGGTCCTCCAGGTCCCTTCCGGTGGACTCCGCCTTGGGGACGATGGTCCCGATGAGGCTCCGGCCAAGGATCTCCTCCCGTTTGAACCCGAAGAACTCCTCCGCGAACTCGTTCCAGTACGTGACGGTGAGATCGGGCGTGAAGGTAAGAACGATGCCTCGGGCGTTCTCCACGAGCGCGCGGTATCTCCCTTCGCTGGCCTGAAGGGCATCCCGGCTCGCCTCGAGTTCGGCCAGGGTGCCGTGGAGGTCCTCGATGCTGCGCTTGGCCTCCTCGTACAGGGCCGAATTCACGACCGCCATCGTGGCATGGCGGGCGAAGATCTCGAGGACCTCCACGCCGTCCGGGGAAAAGGCCGCCGAGTCCCCGGAGTAGAAGGTGGCGACGCCACGCACCGCGTCCTCATGGAGCATGGGCACGGCGCATACGCACCGGAAGCCCCGCCTCTCCGCCTCCTCCCGCCAGGGTGCGAAGTCGGGCTCTTCGGTCTTCATGATGACGGGCCGGCGGAGCTTGATGGCCCGCCCGGCGGGACCCTGAGCCCGCGCGGATTCGTCCCAGCGGACACGAACGCTCTCCGTGTATCCCTCATCCCTCCCGGCGGAGGCCAGAATCTGGACCTCGGTGCCTTCGGGCACCACGAGCCCCATCCAGACGAGGTCCACGCCGAAGATCTCCACGGCCACGCGGCACATCAGGCTTACCGATTCACCCATGTCCAGCGAACCCGCCATGGCCTGCGACGAGGCCAGGAGGGCCAGGAGCTGGCGGTTCGTCCGCTGCTGGGCTTCCTCGGCCTCCCGCCGGTCCGTGACGTCGCGGGCCACGCCGAAGAACCCGACTACCCGGCCGAGGGGATCCGCCTCCGGAACGGCGTGGTCCTCCAACCAACGGTAGGTCTTGGTCACCGCGTGAAGGAACCGGTATTCGATCGTAAACGGCCTCCCCTCTTCCCGGAGGGCCTGGACGGACCGCCTTACCATTCCGACGTCGTCGGGATGGACTGCGCCGAGCCAACGGCCCTCCTGGCCGAGGATCTCCTCCGGGGAGAAACCCAGGATTTCCCTCACCTTCGGGCTTACGAACTGGACCTGGGGGGCCGGCGGGTCCCCCTCCAGCGCGCTGTAGTAAACGATCTCGCTCACGTTCTGCAGGATGAGTCCCACCTGTGCATTGCGCCGGCGGAGTTCCTCCTCCACGCGCTTTCGGTCCGTCACGTCGATGGCCGTGGCCAAACCCGCCGGCCGCCCCTCGTACTGGATTACGGCGGCCGTAAAGTCGAGCCAACGCACATCGCCCGATTTCGTCACGACTTTGAACTCGTAATGGCGAGGCACGGGCTCGCCGCGCTGGCGGGCGATGCCTCTCTCTCTGACCATGTCGCGGTGGTCCGGGTGGACGAGGTCCCAGAACTGGACCTTCAGCATCTCCTCCCGGCTGTAGCCGCTGATCAGTTCCGTGGCCCTGTTGACGTACCTCAGGCGCTCGCCCTGGTAAATCATGATGGCCGCCTCGGTGCTCTCGGCGAGTCCGCGGAAGAGCGACTCGCTCTCCTTCACCGCAAGCTCCGCGAGGCGCCTCTCGGTGATGTCACGGCAGTTCACGACGATCCCTCCCACGGCCGGATCCGAAAGGAGGTTCGTCACGATGGCGGAGAAGATGCGGAGGCTGCCGTTCTTGTGACGCACGCGGTACTCGACGGCGGGCAGGGAGGCGCCAGGCGCCTTGAGGGACCGGCGAATCACGTCCTGGATCACCCCTACATCTTCCGGGGCGACATAATCGGTGGCCAGGTTCCCGAGGAGCTCCTCCACCGGGTACCCGGTCCAGGCGGTGACGGACGGTGTGATGTACAGGGCGCGGCCTTCGGCGCTGAACACGATCACGACGTCGTGGGTGTTCTCGATGAGCGTTCGGAAACGGCGCTCGCTTTCCCTCAGACGGCGCTCCGCCTCGGCCCGGTCGGTGACGTCTCTTCCGACGCCCACGATGGCCTGCACCCGGCCCTCGGCATCGAGAACGGCCTTGTCCGACCAGGAGAGCCACCTCCACCCCTGGGCCGTATGGGCCCGCTGCTCCACGTAGCACGTGTGGGGGGGGCGGTAGAGGTCCTTCATGGCTTCCAGCGTCTTGCGGAGGTCCTCCTCGTGGACGAGGGGCATGAAGGTACGGCCCAGCAGTTCCTCCTCCGACTTGCCGAAAAGCCTGCAATACGTCGGGCTGACGAAGAGGAACCGGCCCTCCGTATCCACCTTGACCACGAGGTCCGTCTGGTTCTCCACGAGGAGCCGGTAGGCCTCCCGGCTCTCCTTCAGGGCCCGCTCCGCCTCCCTTGACAGGGTCACGTCCTCCAGAAAGAGGAGGTCCGAGACCCCTTCAGGCCCCTCCACCCGCACGGGACGGACCCGAGCCAGAAAACGAGTCCCGTCGGATTTCAGGCAATGCCACTCGGCACCGGCCTCGGGAAGCACGGCGCGCCTGCCCCTCCCGAGGCACGCCTCGGCGTGCCCCCGGCTGTCGGCGGCCACCCACTCCAGGAAGGACCGGCCGACCACTTCCGCCAGGCTGAGCCTGCGAAACAGGTGCAGAAACGCCTCGTTGGCGAAGGTGACCACCCCGGACTTCAGGAGCGCAACCCCCATGGGAGCCTGCTCGATGAGGTGCCGGTAGCGCCTTTCGGAGTCCTTCAGGCTCTCAAAGCGGGCCTTGCGGCGCGAGATTCGGATGGCCAGGACCGCCCAGACGACGACGAGCGCCACGAGGGATGCGGTGAAGACGGCCAGACGTTTCCAGTCTCCGGGCGGCTGGACGGGGAGCCACTTGGCTTGGAGGTCCGCAAGGACGCCGCCCTCCGCGAGCTGGCGCAGGGTGGCATCGATGTCGTCTCGATTCCGTTCGAGGCCGCGGCGAAGGGGAAAGGAAAGCCGGTCCCTGGACAGGAACAGGACGCCGAACCGGCCCCGGGCCACCGCCACTTCCCCGCTGTACTCCTTGCTGATGAGAAAGAGGGTGTTGAGGTAGTCGTTCAGAACCGCGTCCACCTCCCCCCTTTGGAGCGCCTCGAAGCTCTCCGCCGTGTCGTCGTAGACCTTCAGCCCGCGCAGCCCCACCTCAGGAGCCATGCGGGCACCCAGGCCTTCCCCCGTGGCGCCCCGCTTGACGCCCAGGAGGAGCCCTCTCAGGTCCCTCCTGGAACCGACGTCCTGCTGAATCCGATGGGCCACGACGAGGCCCGTTTCGAGATAGGGTTCTGTGAAGAGAAACCGGCGCTCGCGCTCGGGGGACCGATAGATGGCCCCGATGGCCATGTCGGCCTTCCCCTCCTCGAGCAGGGTCCACATTTCCGGAAAGGAGGTCCACGTGATCTCGTACGTCCATCCGCGGGTCGTGCAAAGCAGGCGGAGGAGGTCCACGTCGAGTCCCCGCTCCTCCCCTCCCTCCCTGTAGGCGAAGGGCTCGCAGGGGGAGGCGACGACCCTCAGGTGGAGGGACCGCCCCTCTTCGGGGCCGTCGACCGCCCGGCAAACCTGGGCCCCCGCGACTCCCAGAATCGCGGCCGACACCCACATCGCGCAGATTCCAAGCCACCCTCGCATGGCCGAAGCCTCCGGTGGAGCGCTCCCGCAGTTCCGGGCGCCCGCGCTTCCCTGATTGAAGGGGGCCCTCCCGCCCCCGGACTCACGCGATCTGGTTCACTCGGTTCTTCCCCTGCCGCTTGGCCTGATAGAGCGCCTGATCGGCAAGGTCGAGAATCTCGTGGTGGTCCCGGCCATCCGTGGGGAAGGACGCCAGGCCCACGCTCAGCGTCACCGACGCCGCCCGATCCCCGCCGCCGACGTCGACGCGGAGGCCTTCGACGGCGCTCCGGATCCTCTCCCCGATGGAAAGGGCCGTGGAGGCGTCGCACCTCGGCAGGAACAGGGCGAATTCCTCCCCGCCGTAGCGGGCCGCTATGTCCTCGCGCCGGATGAAGCCCCTCACGGTTTCGGCGACGGCCCTGAGTACTTCGTCGCCGGCAAGGTGGCCGAAGGTGTCGTTGACGACCTTGAAACCGTCGAGGTCCATCATCAGCACCGAAAAGGGGAGCGAGGATTCGGCGTGATCGCGGGCCTCCTTCGCCAGAACCTCTTGGAAATAGCCGTGGTTGTAAAGTCCCGTGAGTCCGTCCATGACCGCCTGGCGCCGGGTCCGCGCGTGGATTTGAGCGCTCTCCAGGGCGTTCACGGTCTGGTTGGCCAGGACTTCCAGCGCACGAAGCGTTTCCAGGGAGGGGATCTTTCCGTCCACGGGCTCGTCCACGGAGATGATCCCCAGCAACCGGCCATCCTTGTCCTCCAAGGGGACGAGGAGCGTGTCCATGGGGTCCCAGTCGTCCGGCTCCTTGGGCAGGCGGGGGTTCAGGGGAAGGATGTCGTACGGACCGATGACGGCGTCGGCGTGTCCCACGAAGTAGCAGCTGCCCACCCGGTACCGCGGGTGGATGAGCTCGAAGATCTGCTCGGCGGGAGGCCTCGCCTTGCGGACTTCGTCCCATCGTTCCGAGAGTCCGGCCTGGGCGACCCTTTCGAACAACTGCTCGTCCTCCCGGTAGAGACTCACGAGGACCGTCCGGAAGCCCATCCCCTCCCGGATCCCCTCCGCGACCTTTTCCAAAATCGTCTGGACGTCGAGGTGGACCTTGAGGAGGTTCGAAATCTT
The DNA here is from genome assembly GCA_040758175.1 of Acidobacteriota bacterium. Classification (GTDB taxonomy): domain Bacteria; phylum Acidobacteriota; class UBA4820; order UBA4820; family DSQY01; genus JBFLVU01. The sequence continues at coordinate 7,970 of JBFLVU010000071.1, forward strand.
GAGGATCTGGGAGAGGTAGTCGGTCTGGCGCAGGAGCTTCCGGTTGGTGTCCATGAGTTGTTTCTTGAGGATTTCATCCTGGACGTGGCTGGCGATCTGGGCCAGGGCCAACTCGAGGAACTTGCACTCGTTCGCCGTGAAGATGTCTTTTCCGGCTCCCCTCTCCAGGACCAGAACCCCGAAGGCAAGCTCCGTCGTCGCAACCGCCACCGACACCTGGCAGCCGGCCCTTTCCATCAGAAGCGGCACCACGGCGGCGTCTTTCAAGAGGCGGGGCTCTTTGAGCTCAGGCGCCTCCAGGAGATCCAGCAGGGTCTCCTTGGCCGCGTGGGGATCCAGGGGAAGCCCCTCCAGACTCACGAGAAGGGGCTGGCGGGAGGATCCCGGCGGCAGGATCAGGAGCAGGCCCCTGTCCCAGGGAACGAAGTCTCTCAGGCCCGAGAGCAGCGTCAACAGGAATGACTCGTTTTCCAGTGATCCCGCCGTCGTCAGGGAGAGCTGCTGAAGGAACTCCTGCCGGCCCGTGGCGTGGATGAGGGCCGCGTTCTTCTCCTGCAACCCTCCGTACAGCCGCATGGCCCACACGAGGATGAGGAGGGTGAGGCTGCCCATGAGGACGGAGACGTAGCGCTCCTCCCGGGTGGCCCCGACGACCAACGCCACGAGGGGCGAGGAGAGCAGGACCCAACCCAGGTTGCTGACGAGGGAGCTCTTCAGCGTGATGAGGAGGGGGGCCTTCAGGGAGGACGGGTTTCCCAGCACGTAGAAGAGCCAGTTGGCCCCGGTCGTCACCAGCATGGCGGCGAGGAAGATCGCGAACTCGAGGAGAGAACTCTCGGGCCCGCCCCGTGAAAGGGCGAGGTAGAAGGTCCCTCCGAGGGCGATGGACAGCGCCGAGAGGGCGGCCCCCCACACGTGGACCAGCCCCAGACCCCCGATCCCGCGCCGATACCCCCGGCTCACGAGGAGGCCGACACCGGCCAGAATCCCTGCCAGGACAGGGTTTTGAAGCACGACGATGGCCGGAAAGGCCACGACGTGATCGAGGTTGAGGTACCCGAGCCCAGGCACGTGGACGTCGAACTGGTAGGCCAGGAAGAAGAAGAGGAGCACGGCCGGGGAGGCCCAGAGGTCGTGGACCCGCCAGGAGGCGCGGGTTCCCATCCAGGCCAGAAGGGCCAGGGAGAGGATGGTGAGCGTCAGCGGGAGCCGCTTTCCCTGCATGGGTGGCCTTTCATGTCCTACGATACCACGAAGAACGGGAGGGAAAAGCCCCCAGCGGGACAGGGAGGGAGGCCTGCCTCTCCATGGGCTCCGTCCCACTCCCACTGCGTTCCCGGATTGCAACATTATGGTCCATGGAAACCGGCTCCCAGCCAACCACCTCCGCGGGGTGGAGAGCCCCGGCCGTGCGCGATTTACCCCAAGAATGAGAAACCCCTAGTTGTTTTTCGGGTTTTTGCTCCGATGGCTTTATATTGGTTTCTTTCTAGGGTGAGGTTTCACAGGACAGGGGGAGAGCCGATGACCACTTTCGTCTATGCGGTGCTGTATCTTTCTGCGGCGGTGTTTGCCATCGCCACGGCGGCGCGGGCCGTCCTCTATGCCCGCCAGCCGATCCACCTGCGATGGGAGCTGTATCCCGTCCCCCACGAGGCGGTCCACCGCGTGAAGCACGGCGGATCCTACTTCGAGGAGTCGGATTGGTGGACCAAGCCGGCCCATTTCAACCTCTGGGGCGAACTGAGCTTCATGGTGCCGGAGATGCTCTTCCTGAAGGCCCTCCATGAGTTCAACCGGAAGCTCTGGTACCGTTCCTTTCCCTTCCACTTCGGCCTGTATCTTCTGATGGGGACGGTGGGTCTGGTCTTTTTCACGGCCCTGCTCGGGATCTTTTTTCCCGCCTCCCTCGGCGGGCCGGTGGGTACGGCCCTTCACTGGTCCTGCGTGATCTTGGGTGGCGCGGGCGTGGCCCTCTCGATGGTGGGAGCGCTCCTGCTCCTGCACCGGCGACTCACGGACCCCGCCCTCAAGACCTACACGACGGCCGGCGACCTGTTCAACCTCGCCTTCTTCCTCGTGGCCTTCGGCGTCCTTTCGGCAGGGTACCTCACGATGGATCCCAATGGACCCGGGGTCGTGGGCCTCACCATGGGGCTGTTGAGGGCGGACTTGTCCCTAGAGGTCCCGGGGCTTTTCGGGACCGGCCTGATCCTTTGCGGGCTCCTGGCGGCCTACATCCCGTTGACCCACATGTCGCACTTCGTGGGCAAGTACTTCACGTACCACAGCGTCCGTTGGCAAGATCACCCCAACCGTCCCGGAAGCGACATCGAAAAGAAGCTCCTGGAGTACCTGACCTACCGCCCGACGTGGTCGGCGAAGCACGTGACCGCCGACGGAAAGCGCTCGTGGGCCGACGTGGCCACCACCAACCCTTGGCAAGGGGAGAAGAAATGAAGGACAAGATCAACCTCTCCGACATGTCCCGCAGGGACCGAAATCCCCTGACTCACTTGGAGAACCGGGACCTCATGCCCCTGCCGGCCCCCCTCGACTCCCCGGACAAGGACCACGACTGGACGCCCCTCGCGGAGAAGACACTGGCCGCGGTGGAATGCGGTCTCGATGACACGTGCGCCATCAACATCCCCCAGCCCAAGACCAAAGAGGAGGAGGACGCCCTCGTCCAGAGATTCCTCTCCGGCCTCGACAAGCTCTTCACCAAGGAGAACAACTGGACCTTTCTGCAACCGCTCGTCCTCAGCATGGAGCACTGCGCCAAGTGCCAGACCTGCTCCGAGGCCTGCCACATCTACGAGGCAAGCGGCGGGAACGAGTTATACCGCCCCACCTTCCGCTCCGAGATCATGCGCCGCCTCTACTTCAAGTACGTCAAGCACGGCGGGCTCCTCTCGGCGTGGCAGCACGGCGACATCGAGTTGAACTGGCCCCTCGTGGCCCGGCTGGCCGAACTCGCCTACCGCTGCAACCTCTGCCGGCGTTGCGCCCAGACCTGTCCCATCGGGGCCGACAACGGCCTCGTGGCCCACGAGCTGAGGAAGCTCTTCAGCATGGAGATGGGGATCAACGCCAAGGAATGCCACGACAACGGCTCCGTGCTCCAGCTCAAGGTGGGCTCCTCCACGGGCATGACCTCCCTGGTGGTCAAGGACAACATCGAGTTCATCGACGAGGACATGACCGAGAAGACCGGCATCAAGGTGGAGACGCCGTGGGACGTGGAGGGCGCCGACGTCCTGCTCATCCACAACGCCGGGGAGATCATGGCGTGGCCCGAGAACCCCGGCGCCTTCGCCGTGATCCTCAACGCCGCCGGGATCACCTGGACCCTCTCCTCCGAGCTGGCCGGGTACGACTCCATCAACTACGGCCTTTGGTACGACGACGCCCAGTTCGCCCGGGTAGCGATCAAGCACGCCGAGGCCGCCAAGAAGCTGAAGGTCAAGAAGATCGTGCTCGGTGAGTGCGGGCACGCCCACAAGGCGCTTTCGGTCATCGCCGACCGGGTTCTGACGGGCGAACTCAACATCCCCAGGGAGTCCTCCATGACCCTCCTTCGGGAGATCGTGATGGGAGACCGCCTCAAACTCGACCCCTCGCGCAACGACTTTCCCGTAACCCTGCACGACCCCTGCAACCTGGTACGGCTCATGGGCGTCGTGGAGCCCCAGCGCGAGATCGTCCGGAAGATCTGCCCGCAGTTCCGCGAGATGTGGCCCCACGGCGTGGACAACTATTGCTGCGGCGGGGGCTCCGGGTTCGCCATCATGAGCGGAAACAACTTCCAGGACTGGCGGTTCCACGTCTCCGGCCGAAAGAAGCTCCAGCAGGTCCTCAACGCATTCGCCGACTGCCTCGATCCCTCGATCAACAAGTACATCTGCGCCCCGTGCAGCAACTGCAAGGGCCAGTTCCGCGACATGCTGGCGTACTACCAGATGTGGGAGAAGCACCGGATCCTCTACGGAGGGCTCGTGGAACTGATCGTGAATTGCATGGTGGACGTGAAGCCGGGCTTCATCGATTGGGAGTGGCACTGAACCGATGGGGATGGGAGATTTCGGATTCGGGATGGACGCCCGGCAGCAGATAGCGGCGATGGGCCGGTTGCTCCTGGCTCTACTCCCAAATCCCAAATCCGGAACTCTGGAGGGGATCCAATATGGCTAAGAGAATACTGGTCGTCGACGACGAGCCCGACGTGGTGACCTACCTGAGCACGGTTCTGAAGGACGCCGGATATGAGACCCTCGAGGCCGCCAACGGCGAGGAGGCCCTCGCCCAGGTGGCCGCCGGCAAGCCCGACCTCATCACCCTGGACATCACCATGCCGGAGATGACGGGCGTGCGCACGTACCGGACGCTGAAAGAGGACGCCGTCCTAAAGAAGATCCCCGTGATCATCGTCACGGGCGTCTCGCACGAATTCAGGCAGTTCATCTCGACCCGGACCCAGGTTCCCGCACCCGAAGGGTATCTGGAAAAGCCCGTGAAACCGGAGGAGCTCGTCGCCGAGGTGAAGCGGCTGGTGGGCTAGCGCCCCCC
>JBFLVU010000072.1:0-12503 GCA_040758175.1 Acidobacteriota bacterium
GGGGCCTCGGATGTGGGGTCCTGGGGCGGCGCGGGAGCCGCTTCCGGAGCGGAGGCGCCGGTCGCCTCCGGGGCCTCGGGAAGGGGCTCGAAGGGCACGGGCGCCGGCATCGGGGCCTCCGGTGCGGGCGCCGGCGGGGCCTGTGGCGCGGGTGGAGCTTGCGAGAGGAAGCGCCATTCGGGTCCGAACTGTTCCAGGAAGTACAGGGAATAGGATCGAACGAACACGAAAATAGGGAGAAACGCCACGCTGCTGAGATAGGGCAGGGCGGCGATGCAGCATGTCACGCAGGTGCCGATGAGCACCAAGACCCCGGCGACGATGGCGATGACGATCTTGGCCAGCACGTAGAGCAGGAACGCTCCCTCGTGGCCGGCCAGCATCTCGTCGCGGAAGATGCGAAGGGCCTGCACGGGACGGGCGCCCCTCCGGTACGTGATGGGCACGACGAAGTCGTTGACGGCCATCTGCAGGAGGGCGAGGCAGACGAGAAGGATGGCGAGGAGAAGGAGGCCGAGCAGGAGGGCCGTGACGGAGCGCGCCCCGAAGCGGCCGTCGCGGATGTTGGGGTAGGCGAGGACGAAGCAGAAGCCTCCGATGAGCAAGAGGGCCCCGAACCCGGCAAGACCCACGAGGAATCGGAAGACGAAGAGCGTGTTCCCGAAGGCGCGGAAGCGCTCCCAGGGCTCGCTGACGGCGGCGCGGTCCTTGATGACGTTGTCGAGGAACATGAACTTGCCCCGGCTGGAGAGCCAAGTCAGGAGGGCGCCGAGGGCGAAGACGAAGACCACCACCGCCGCCGCGATGAGGATCAAGAGGCCCCAGTGCTCGGCCATCCACTGGCTGGCGCCTCGCCCGACCTCGTCCAGGTCACCCCTCCCGCCGCGGCCCCGACCGCCCAGGTTGCCCGCGGGGTTGTAGCCACCTCCCCCGTCCCCCAGGTGGGCGAGGAAGGCGCAGAAGCCCATGACGAACCACTTCTTGAGATCGAAGCGGTCGAAGAGAACGCGGCGGGTGTGACGGAGCGCCGGATCGATGGGCGAGATGACCGAGATTTGCTGGACCCCTGCCATGAGGACCCCCTGCTTCCCACCGAGGCGCGCCGAATGGCCCGACGGTTCTCCCTACCCTAACACCGGCGGGCCCCTGGGGAAAGAGGGAGACAGGGGCCGTGGGGGTCGGCGGGTGACCGCGAGGCGGCGGGCTCTCCAGGCGGCGTGGGTAAAGGAATCCCTCGCCGGCGGGTTGTCCCCGTCGCCTAATCGTCCTCTTCCGTTGCCCCTCGCCGGCCCTTCAGAGCGCCGCGTTTCTTCTTTTCGGAGATCCGCCGCTCCCGGGAGGCGGCGGTGGGCGCCGTCGCCACCCGGTGCCGGGGGACGCGCGCGGCCAGGCGGATCAGGTCCACGAGGCGACCCAGAGCGTCCTCTCGGTTACGCTCCCGCGACCGGTAGCGGCGGGCCGTGATGAGAATCTCCCCCGAGGAGGTGAGGCGGGATCCGGCGAGGGCCAGCAGGCGTCCTCTCACCTCCTCGGGGAGGGAGGGCGAGCCGGCGGCGTCGAAGCGGAGTTGAACGCACGTCGCCACCTTGTTCACGTTCTGACCTCCAGGGCCCGGGGCCCGCACGAACTCCTCGCGGACCTCCTCGTCGCGGAGCGAAATGGCCTCCGTCACCCGGATCACGGGCCGCCTCCTCCGAGGACGCGCGGCGCCAGAAGGTACACGAAGAGGGGGATGACGACCACGGCTGTCGCGTCCAGAAACACCCCCACCTTGATCATTTGCGTGATGCGGACGCACCCGGAGCCGTACACGATGGCGTTGGGGGGGGTGGAGACGGGCAGCATGAAGGCCATGCTGCACCCAAGGGCGCACGCGACGGCCGGTTCCAGGGGCGACACGCCGGCGCTGGCGGCCGCGGCGATGGCGAGGGGCACGAGCATGGTGGCCGCCGCCGTGTTGGAGGCGACTTCGGTGACGACGATCCCCGCGGCGGCGAACAGGATGGTCAGCGCCAGCGTGGAGCGCGCGCCGGTGGCAGCGACGAGACCCCGCCCCACGGCCTCCGCGAGCCCCGTCCGGAACATGGCGGCGCCTAGGGAAAGGCCGCCGCCGAAGAGGAGGAGCGTGCCCCAGTCGATGCGCACGGCTTGGTTCCAGGTGAGGGTGAGGGTCCCGGATTTCCGGTCCGCGGGGAGGAGGAAGAGGAGGGCGGAGGCGGCCACGGCCACCACGCTCTCGGGAAGGACGCCCTGGAGAAGGACGTAGATTCCGCTGGACGTGCCCGCCACGGCGGCCACGGCGCCGGGGAGCACCCAGAGGAGAACGGCAAGGAGGAAGGCGGCGAGGACGTTCCGCTCCCCGCCCGACATGGGGCCCATGGCCGCCCGCTCCCGCTTTAGGATTTCGGAGGCCCCCTCGATGCGGCGCATCTCGGGGGGCAGGAGGAGGCGCATCAGGACGAGGGCCGCGGCCAGCATGGCGAGGAGGATCGGAAGGGCCAGGAGCATCCACTGGAAAAACGGGATCTTCACGCCCGCGAGCTTGTCCAGGTATCCCATGGCGATGAGGTTCGGGGGCGTCCCCACGGGGGTGCCGATGCCGCCGATGGACGAAGCGAAGGCGCACAGGAGCATGAGCGCCGTTCCGAACCGGAGGCGCGTCGGGTCCACCTCCCGTCCGGCCGCGGAGAGGAGGCGTGCCATGGCGCCAAGGACGCCCAGGGCGATGGGAAAGAGCATGGCCGTCGTGGCGCTATTGGAGAGCCACATGGAGAGACCCGCCGCCAGCCCCGCGAAGGCTAGGAGGACCCGGGCGGCGGAGCCCCCCACGAGGGGAGAGGAAAGCAGGGCGAAGGCTACGCGCCGGTCGAGCCCGTGGACGGCCATGGCCTCGGCGAGAATGAAGGAACCCAGGAAGAGGAAGATCACGGGGTCCCCGAAGGGGGCGAAGGCCTCGCCCGGCCCCGAGACGCGCAGGAGCACCATGAGAGCGGGGCCGAGGAGGGCGGTCACGGGGATGGGGACCGCTTCCGTGATCCACCACACCAGGACCCACGCAACGGCCGCGGCGAGGCGGGAGGCCGCCGCGGTGGGCGCGGGCACGGGAACCAGGAGGAGGAAGAGGAAGACCGCGGGGCCGAGAGCGAGTCCCACCCTTCTGCGCCGGGCCTCAAAGCGCTCCTCCGCGGGGGACAGCTTTTCGCGGATCTCCGAAAGGTCGCCGTAGCGGAGGCGCATTCCCTTCCCCCCTTCCCGGTAAACCCAGGGTACCACGGCGCCCCAACGCAGGGCCTCGAGGGGGCTTTCCAGGAGAAGGCTCACCCGCTACCCTGGGGCGTGACGAACGGAGGAGCGCCATGAAATGGCTCGCACCTGGTGTCGCCGCCCTCGCTCTCCTCTCCCTGGCGGACGCTCGCGCCCAGACATCCGGCGGGCCCTCGCCGCCAGTGGCACTGGTCCTCCACGGCGGGGCGGGCGTGCTGCGGAGGGACCAGATGTCCCCGGAGAAGGAGGCCGCCTGCCGGGAGACGCTGGCCAAGGCGGCCCGGGCCGGATGGGACATCCTCGAGAAGGGGGGCTCCAGTTTGGACGCCGTGGAGACGGCGGTGAGGGTCCTGGAGGACTCCCCCCTCTTCAACGCCGGCAAGGGAGCCGTCTTCAACCACGAAGGGGCCCACGAACTGGACGCGTCCATCATGGACGGCGCCACCCGGAGAGCGGGAGCCGTGGCGGGCCTCCGGCGCGTGAAAAACCCCGTAGTTTTGGCCCGAAGGGTCATGGAACGGTCCCCCCACGTGTTTCTCGTGGCCCAGGGCGCCGAGGCCTTCGCTCGGGAGCAGGGCCTCGACCTTGTCCTGCCCTCCTACTTCGACACGGAAGAGCGCTGGCATGACCTCCAGAAGGCCCGGACCCGGGAGCACGAACAGGGGGAGGGTGGGCCCCCACCCCGTAGGGACCCGGTCCCCGAGAAGCGCGGCACCGTGGGCGCGGTGGCCCTGGATCGGTGCGGCCACCTCGCCGCCGCCACCTCCACCGGGGGTATGACGAACAAGCGGTGGGGCCGGGTGGGGGACTCCCCGGTCATCGGCGCGGGCACCTACGCCGACGACTCGGCCTGCGCCGTCTCGGCGACGGGCTGGGGGGAGTACTTCATCCGGGCGGCCGTGGCCCACGACATCCGCTGCCGCGTGGCCTACCGGCGGCAGAGCCTGCAATCGGCGGCCGACGCGGCCCTGGCGGAAGTGAAGGCCCTGGGGGGGGACGGCGGTGTGGTGGCCCTCGACGCCGAGGGGAATCGGGCCGTCTCCTTCAACACGCCGGGGATGTTTCGGGCCTGGGTCGAGGCCGACGGGACGGTGACCGTCCGAATCTACGAGGATCCGTGATACATTCGTACGCGCTCCCACGGGTCGCGCGACAGGCGCGGATTCAGGCCCAGCGCCGTGCGGCCCCCGCGCGGGGCCCTTTGACGAGGAGGAGAGGACCATGGTTCGGAAGACGTCCGCCGCCGGGGCCGCCACCGGGACCCGCATCGTCCGCTTCGCCGCCTGCTCGGCCGCCCTGCTCCTCCTTTCGGGCGTCCTGCTCTTCGCGCAGACCTTCACGCTCCTTCACGTGAACGACACCCATTCGCACCTGGACATGACCGGCCCCAAGGACGCCAACCTCGACGGAACCGAAGGGGGCCTCGCCAAGGCCGCGACGGTCATCGGCCAGGCGAAGGCGACGGAGCCGAACGTTCTGGTTCTCCACGCCGGGGACGTCTTCCACGGCGATCTCTTCTTCAACAAGTACTTCGGCGTGCCCGAGTTTCAGCTCATGAAGCAGTTGGGGTTCGACGCCATGTCCGTGGGAAACCACGAGTTCGACTTCGGTCCGGGCGTACTCGCCATGGCCCTCAACCAGGCCTACGGCGCCGCCACGCTCCCGCTCCTGTCGGCCAACCTCGACCTGACCGGGTACCCGGCCCTGGCCACGTGGATCCAGCCCAACCTCATCAAGGAGGTGGACGGCGTCAAGATCGGCATCTTCTCCATGACCGTCCCCAACGTGCCCACCTCCATGCCCGACCCGGTCGTGATTCTCGGCGGGGACGACCCCGCGGTGCTCGTGGGCCTCGCCTACCAACAAATGGCGGCCCTGCGCGCGCAGGGAGCCCAAGTCGTGATCTTCCTCTCCCACCTGGGCTACCTTTACGACGAGGCGGTGGCCGAGAACGTCCCGGGGATCGACCTCATCGTGGGCGGGCACGACCACTACCTCTTCGAAGCCCCCTTGGTTTTCACGAACCCGCTCGGCAAGGCCGTGCCGTACGTGCAGGCGGGCAAGCACTACCACGCCGTCGGAAAGATGCGCTTCACGTACGCGGCGGGAGCGGTGACGGTGGACGACTACCAGATCGTTCCCCTGGACGCCTCGGTGCCCAACGCGCCGACCGTCAAGGCCCTGGTGGATCAGCTCAAGGCGGGAATCGTCCAACAGTACGGCGACGTCTACCACACGGTGGTGGCCAACGCTCCCTCCGACGTGACCACCACCTACGACCCAGGTCGCAGGCCCCGGGACACGGGGATGGGCAACCTCATCGCCGACGCGCTGAGGGACCGCACGGGCACGGACATCGCCATCACGCCCAACGGGCTCATCTCCGAGGGGCTCTCGGCGGGGCCCGTCGTGGGCGCCGACATCTTCCGCCCGGTGAGCTACGGCTACGATCCGGCCACGGGGCTCGGCCTCCAGATCGCCACCTTCCGAATCTCGGCGGCCATGCTGTGGCGGGGGCTGGAGACGGGTTTGTACTACCTGCCCTTCAATGAGGACGTGTTTCTCCAGGTCTCCGGCATGAGCTTCGCCTACAACGTGAACCGCCCGGCCTTCTTCCGCGTGCGGACGCGGACCATCCGGATCAACGGAAAACCCATCCGGTGGGGAAAGACCTACACGGTGACGGCCAACACGGGCGTGGTGGCGCTCCTGCCCAAAATGGGCATCGAGGTCACGGACCTGCAGGTCCTTCCCGACCTCGAGTACGACGTCCTGAAGAGCTACATCCAGAAGCTGGGGACCGTCACGTACGAGAGCGAGGGCCGCGTCCGCGACCGTAGCGTCGCCCCGTAATTCACTCTCACGCCCTCGGTCAGGGTGCGGTCCCCGGGCCGACCAAGGGCCCCTCGGGGGGGTTGCGAAAAAGCCCCGTCCGTGTAGAATAGGGGCCCTGGTCGGGGCGTAGCGCAGCCTGGTAGCGCACTTGGTTCGGGACCAAGGGGTCGGAGGTTCAAATCCTCTCGCCCCGACCAATCCAACCCTTTCTCATCACGGCTGTCCAAGATCTTCTTGGGCCCGTTTTGTTCTGCCTGCCTTCCGGAGCGAAGGGTGCGGAAGGCGCGTCCTGCCACCGGCCGCCGGTGAACTCGGGATGATCTGCCGGGTTCCACCTGTTGTGGAGTTGGACGCCGCACCTCCGTGGGGAGGGGCGCCCCCTGCTACGCCAAGGAGACCGTTCATGAAGAAAGCCGCCGCCTATGCCGCTCCCGACGCGAAATCCCCGCTGGCTCCCTTCGTGGTGGAGCGGAGGGACCCCGGGCCCCATGACGTGTCCATCGAAGTCCTCTATTGTGGGATCTGCCACTCGGACATTCACCAGGCCCGTGACGAGTGGGGCGGCTCCCTCTTTCCCATGGTTCCCGGCCACGAGATCGTGGGGCGGGTCGGCGGGGCCGGCTCCGCCGTGAGCCGCTTCCGGAAGGGGGACCTGGTGGGAGTGGGCTGCATGGTGGACTCCTGCCGAACGTGCGACCCCTGCCGGCGCGACCTGGAGCAATTCTGCGAGAAGGGGGCCGCCTTCACGTACAACGGCACCGAGATGGACCGGACGACGCGGACCTACGGCGGCTACTCCACGCGGGTCGTGGTGGACGAGCGTTTCGTGCTCCGTGTGCCCGAGGCCCTGGATCCCGCCGGGGCAGCGCCCCTTCTCTGCGCGGGCATCACCACCTACTCTCCCCTGCGGCGCTTTGGCTGCAAGGGGGGGGACCGCGTGGGCGTCGTGGGCCTCGGGGGCCTCGGCCACATGGCCGTGAAGCTGGCCTCGTCCATGGGGGCGGAGGTGACCATGTTTTCCACCTCCAAGTCCAAGGAGGCCGACGCGCGCCGGCTCGGGGCCGCGGCCTTCGCCCTCTCCACCGACGGCCCGGTTTTCGAGAGGCTCGCCGGCTGCTTCGACCTCCTCATCGACACCATCTCCGCTCCCCACGACTACAACCGATACTTGGGGCTTCTCAAGCCCGAGCGGACCATGGTCCTGGTGGGCGCCCCGCCCCAGCCCGTGCCCGTCTCGGCCTTTTCCCTCATCGGCGGAAACAAGCGCCTGGCGGGCTCCCTCATCGGCGGCATCGCCGAGACCCAGGAGATGTTGGACTACTGCGGAGCGCACGGCATCGTCTCGGACGTGGAGGTCATCCCCGTCCAGGGGGTCAACGAGGCCTACGAGCGCGTGCTCCGGGGGGACGTCCGCTACCGCTTCGTCATCGACGCGTCCAGCCTGAAAGGCTGACCCGGGTCTCGGGCGCCGCCCCAAGTCGCTCCCTGCCCCCCGGCCTTGCCGGGAGGGAGCGCTTGACAGGGGAGGACAACAGGAATAGATTAAGTCCGTCATATCGTCAAGTGGCGATATGGGAGAGGAGAAGGGCATGCTGAAGCAGTCCGAGAGACTCTTGAAGGCGGCGGCGGACCGCACGCGCCTGAGGATCCTCAAGATGCTCGAACCGGGCCCCCTGTGCGTCTGCCAGATCGTGGAGGCCCTGGGCCTTTCTCAGTCCGCCGTGAGCCGCCACCTTTCCATCCTTTGCGCGGCGGGTCTGCTGGAGGATGAGCCCCGGGGGAAATGGACCTACTACGGCCTTGCCCGTCCCGCCCAGGAGGAGGCCAGGCGCCTTCTGGCCCTCGTGCGCTGCTGCGCGGGGGAGGACCCCGACGTGACCCGGGACAGGGCGAGGGCGGCCAGCGAGAAGATCAGGTCCCTCCCCTCCTGTTGCGGGCCGAGGGCCCGGGCGAGGAGGGCGCGGCGATGAGAGAGGGCAGCGCGAAGCGGCTGGACCTTTTCGAGCGCTACCTGACCCTCTGGGTCGGTCTTTGCATGGCGGCCGGGGTGGCCCTGGGCAAGTTCTTTCCGGGCGTAACGGATTCGCTCCGGAGGTTGGAGTTCGGGGAGGGGAGCCAGATCAACATCCCCATCGCCGTGCTGATCTGGCTCATGATCTACCCCATGATGCTCAAGATCGACTTCACGAGCCTCCTCGGGGTTCGAAGGAAGCCCAAGGGCCTTCTCGTCACCCTCTTCGTGAACTGGCTGGTGAAGCCCTTCTCCATGGCCCTTCTCGGATGGCTCTTCTTCAAGCACCTCTTTCTGCCCCTCATCGGGCAGGAACTGGCGGACCAGTACATCGCGGGCGTCATCATTCTGGCCGCGGCTCCCTGCACGGCCATGGTTTTCGTCTGGAGCTACCTCACCGATGGCGACCCCGCCTACACGCTGGTGCAAGTCTCCGTCAACGACCTCATCATGCTCGTCCTCTTCGCCCCCATCGTGACCTTCCTGGTGAGCGGGGCCAGCAACCTTACGGTGCCCTTCCGGGTTCTGGTGTACTCGGTGGTGGCCTTCATCGTCATTCCCCTGGTCCTCGGCTCCTTCAGCCGACTCCTCCTGATCCGGGCCAAGGGCGCCGAGTGGTTCGAGAGGAGGTACCTGGCCTTCTTCCACCCCGTGACGATTCTCGCCTTGCTGGCGACCCTGGTCTTCATCTTCGCCTTCCAGGCCGACAACATTACGGGAAAGGCGCTTCACGTGGTCCTCATCGCCGTCCCCATCCTGATCCAGGTGTACTTCAACTCGGGCCTTACCTACGGCCTCATGAAGCTGTTCAACGTTCCTCACAACGTGGCCTCCCCCGGTGCCCTCATCGGCGCCAGCAACTTCTTCGAGCTCGCCGTGGCGACGGCCATCGCCCTCTACGGCCCCGGTTCTGGCGCGGCCCTGGCCACCGTCGTCGGCGTCCTGGTGGAGGTCCCCGTCATGCTCTCCGTGTGCCGGTTCTGCAACCGAACGCGGAGTTGGTTCCCCGAGGAGGCCGCCCCGTGAGCGCCCGAAAGACGGTCCTGGTCCTGTGCACGGGGAACTCCTGCCGCTCGCAGATGGCCGAGGGATGGATTCGCGAAGATCTGGGCGACCTCGTGGAGGTCCATTCGGCGGGGACGCGGCCCTCCTTCGTTCACCCCCTCGCCGTGCGCGTCATGGGCGAAGCCGGGGTCGATCTGTCGGGGCACTTGAGCCGGTCCGTCCTGGAATTCTGGGGCAGGCCCTTCGATCTGGTCGTGACGGTGTGCGACGGCGCCCGGGAGGCTTGCCCGAGTTTCCAGGGCGCGGCTCGGCAGGTTCACGAGTCGATCCCGGACCCGGCGGGCGTCTCGGGGACGGAAGAAGAGGTCCTGGGTGCGTTCCGCGAAGCGCGGGACGAAATCAGGAGGCGCCTCGTACCGCTCGTGAGGAGGGAACTGGCGCTCTGAAGCGGGCTCCCCGGGTCCGACGCGGCACGGGGGGACCGGAGTCCGGGAACGGACGGGGCTCCGCCGTTCCCGCGAACCATTCGCATGGACCAGAATTGGAGGCTCCAATGGACGAAGATGCTATCCGCAAAACAGTGAGAGAGCACTACGCCGCAACGGCCCGCGGATCCCAGGGATGCTGTGGCCCCGCGCCGTCGGCCCAGGGGTGCTGTGGACCCGCGCCCGCCGCCACCAACTGTTGCGGCCTCTCGGACCCCCGCGCTGTGGGGGCGGCCATCGGGTACTCGGAGGGCGACCTGGCCGCGGCCCCCCAAGGCGCCAACCTGGGCCTGGGGTGCGGAAACCCCCTCGCTTTTGCAGACCTGAAGCAGGGTGAGACGGTCGTGGACCTCGGATCGGGCGCGGGCTTCGACTGCTTCCTCGCCTCTCGGAAGGTGGGACCCTCCGGCCGTGTCATCGGGGTGGACATGACGCCCGAGATGATCGACAAGGCCAGGGAAAACGCCCGCAATAGCGGCGCGGCCAACGTGGAATTCCGCCTCGGGGAGATCGAGCACCTTCCCGTGGCCGACCACTCCGCCGACATGGTCATCTCCAACTGCGTCATCAACCTCTCCACGGACAAGTCCCAGGTCTTCAAGGAGGCCCTGCGGGTCCTGAAGCCGGGCGGACGCCTCATGGTCTCCGACCTCGTGCTCCTCAGGCCCCTTCCGGAGAGCGTGCAAGGGTCCGTCGAGGCCTACGCGGGGTGCATCTCGGGGGCCATGCTCAAGGAGGACTACCTGAGGGCCATGGCGGTTTCCGGGTTCAGGGACGTGGAGGTCCTCTCCGAGGATGCCTATCCCATCGGGGCCTTCCTGGCCGACGCGTCGGAACTCGCCGTCTTCGCCCAGGGGCTTCCTCCGGAGGACGTCCGGGCTGCGGCCGAGGCGGTCGTCAGCGTCAAGGTCCGGGCCGTTAAGGGTTGAACTCCCCTTCGAGGATCCCATGAACGACCACAAGCCTGTGGTTCTCTTTCTATGCACCGGGAACTCCTGCCGAAGCCAGATGGCGGAGGCCTTCCTGCGCGCCCTGGCGGGCGACCGCTACGAGTGCCATAGCGCGGGAACGGACCCGGCGCCCGCGGTTCATCCGGCGGCCGTGCGTGTGATGGCGGAAAAGGGGTACGACCTCTCGGGGGCGAGGCCCAAGGGCCTGAAGACCTACCTGGGCAAGCTCCCCGTGGCTGTGCTGATCACGGTGTGCGACACGGCGTCGAGAAACTGCCCTTCCCTCTGGCCCGGGGTTCGGGAGCGCCTCCACTGGCCCTTCGAGGACCCGGCCCTACACGCGGGGAACGAAGCCTCCACCCTGGACAAGTTCCGCGAGGTGCGGGACCGCATCGAGGAGCGCGTGAGGGAGTGGACCGGGCGTCGGTCCCGTTGAGACCGGCCAGGAGCCACCCGCGGATGGGTGCGGCGCGCTTGACAATATATTCGATTATGCGGATAATCTGATCTTCTAGGGAGGCACCGTGGCCGAACCGCTGAAAGCGAGCGCCCGCCTCTTCCGGGACCTGGGGCATCCGGTGAGGCTCCGAATCCTCTGCCTCCTGGCGCGGGAGGGCCGGCAGTGCGTCTGCCGGATGCTCCCGGAGCTGGAGGTCCCCCAGCCCACCCTCTCCCGCCATTTGGCCGTTCTGAGGGGCCATGGCCTCATCGAGGACGAACGGGAGGGCACCATGGTCTTTTACCGGATCGCCGACCCTTCGGTCCTGCCCATCATGCGGGCCGCCGGTCTGCCCTGCGCGGAGTGCGGAGAGGGAGCGGGCCGAAAACGCCCCCCCGGAAGGAGCGTGTGATGTCCATCCGTCGAACGTGGGTCCTGTTCGTCCTGGTCCTCATCGGTTTCTCCGCGGTTGTCCCGGCTCAGGGGCCCGCGAGTCCTCCGCCGGCCGCGCCGGAGAAGACGGCCAATCCCGTGCCGCCCCCTCTGCCCCGCATGGTTGATCTGGGGAAGAAGTGGTGCATCCCCTGCAAGAAAATGGTGGCCGTGCTTCAGGAGGCGGAGCTTCGCTACCGGGGCAAGGCGGTCATCGAGTTCATCGACCTGGACGAGAAGCCCGAGGCCGCGGCCCGGTACCAGGTCATGATGATACCGACGCAGATCTTCTACTCGGCCGACGGGAAGGAAGTCGAGCGGCACATGGGCTACCTGTCCTTCGAGGAGGTCGAGAAGATCTTCGAAAAGATGGGCGTGGAGCGGAGCTCCTGATGGAGTCCTTCCTGGCCCAGTTTGGAGGACTTATCGAGGGCGCTCCGCTCCTCGCCTTCGCCGCCGCGTTCTTGGGCGGGCTCCTCACGGCGAGCAACCCCTGCGTCCTCGTGAGCATCCCCCTTGTGCTGGCCTACGTGGGCGGGAGCGAGGAGGCGACCACCCTGCGGCGCTCCCTCGTCTACGCATTCTCGATGGTGGCCGGGCTGGCGGTCACCTTCACGGCTCTCGGCCTCGCCGCGGCGGTGCTGGGCCGGCTCTTCGGAGTCCAGGGCCGCTTCTGGCCCTTCGTGATCGCCGTGGTGTGCGTCGCCATGGGACTCCACATGCTCGGGTGGCTTCCCCTGAAGGCGGGCTTCGGCCTACCCCTGAGGCCAAGGGGCCGGGGGGCGGTGGGGGCGTTCGTCCTGGGGCTCCTTTTCGGCGTGATCTCCACGCCGTGCGCCGTCCCGGTCCTGGCCGTCCTCCTCACCTTCATCGCCCAAAAGGGGAGCGTGGTCTACGGCGGCGCCCTGCTCCTGGCCTACGCCCTGGGCCATTGCATGCTGGTCCTGCTGGCGGGGGTCTCCATGGGGGCCGTCAAGGCCCTGCTGGAAAGTCGGCGCTGGGCGGCGGCCAACCTGTGGCTGAGGCGCGGCGCCGGAGTCCTGATCCTGTTGCTCGGCCTCTACGTGGCCCTTCGCCCCCTT
>JBFLVU010000073.1:0-12456 GCA_040758175.1 Acidobacteriota bacterium
CCTCATGACGCGGGACGGGGACCCCGGGACGCTGCTCGGCCTCGGCCCGCGCGTTGACGGCCCCCGCCCGTCGGCCGTAGAATCGGGCCCCGAGGAGGCGGAACGTGGACGAGAAGAAAAAGGCCGGCCTTGAGCTCCGGATCCAGGTAGACGAGAAGACCGCCGAGGGGACCTACGTCAACTTCCTCTCCGTGTTCCACAACCAGGCGGAGTTCGTGATGGACTTCGGTCGGATCGTCCCCGGAAAGCCCGAGGTGAAGATCCAGGCGCGCCTGCTCACGAACCCCATCGCGCTCAAACAGATCGTGCATACCCTCGCGGAGAACCTGGAGCGTTACGAGAAGGCCTTCGGACCCCTGCCCGTCGCGGAGCCGCCGGTTCCGCCCAAGGGTATGCTCCAGTGAAGCTCGGCTGGTTCGGCGCCTTCCTGGTCCTCCTCCTCGGAGCGGTGATCGGCACGATCCTGGGACAGGTGGTGGGTCTGCTCCTGCCTTCGGGAGGCCTCCACGACATCTTTTTCAAGGGCGTCTCCATCGGGCTCAAGGAGCCCCTCCACCTTGACCTCTCGGTCCTCCAGGTGGTCTTCGGCATCACCCTCTCTGTGAACCCCCTGACGCTGGTGGGCCTGCTCCTGGGCATCTACCTGGTGGTGCGGTTCACCAAGTGATCCCCGTGATCCTCGCCTCCCGCAGCCCCCGGCGGACCGAGCTCCTCCGCCTGATCGGCGTGCCCCACCGGGTCGCGCCCTCGGGCGCCCCGGAGGACGCCCTTGCCGGCGAATCCCCGCGGGACCAAGTCCTCCGCCTGGCCTGCGACAAGGCCGAGGCGGTCCTCTCCAGAGAGGCCGGAGACGTCCTGGTGATCGGCGCGGACACCCTCGTGGTGCTGGACCGGGAGGCCCTCGGACAACCGCGGGACGTCGCCGAGGCCGCCGCCATGCTCCGCCGCCTCTCGGGGCGGACCCACACGGTCCTGACGGGGGTGTGCCTCGCCCGGCCCGGCCGCCCCCGCGCCCGGGGGGTGAGCGAGAGCCGGGTCGCCTTCCACGCCATGGACGAGGGGGAGATCGCCGCCTACGCGGCCAGCGGGGAGCCGATGGACAAGGCCGGCGCCTACGCCGCCCAGGGCCTCGGCGCGGTGTTCCTCGCCGGCATCGAGGGCTCCTTCCACAACGTGGTGGGCTTTCCCCTGGACCTCTTCTACCGCCTGCTTCCCGGCGTGGGGCTGACCCTCGCGGAACTGCGCGGAGGGCGAACCTAGGGACAGCCACCTATTTCCTGGTCTCGGGCTTTCCTCGCTGAGGGGCTTGTTCGAAAAAGTGGGCCGGGGGCGGGCCGCTTCTTCCTCCCCTACTTTCCTACTCCCCTACTCACCTACTGACCTACTCCCCTGATCCCCTACCTGACCCACTCCCCCGATTCTCCCCACGAGCCGTCTTCTTACGGCGGGCAAATGGCCCGAACAGCCTCCAGGAGGCCGTCGAAATCGAAGGGCTTCGCGATCACCCGCGCCACGCCGTACTCCCTCAACTCCTTCAGGGGCGGGAGGGCGGCCGCCGCGCTGACCACCAGCGTCGGCATCGTGAGGCCCCCGGCCCGGAGCTGGCGGAGGAGGGCCATGCCGTCCATGTGGGGCATCATGGTGTCGGTGAGCATGCAGTCGGGACGCTCCCGGGCGGCGGCCGCCAGCCCGAGGTGGCCGTTCTCGGCCTCCACGACGCGGTAGCCTTCGCCCTCCAGGAGGGTCCGGAGGATGCGGCGGACGTGGCCGTCGTCCTCGACCACCAAGACGGTCTTCATGGCGCCAGGGGAATGGCGGCTTCCAGGCGCCAGATGCCCTCCCGATGGATGAGCTCCAGGCCGCCGCCGAAGGGCCTAAGCACGGCCGAGAGGTAGGGCAGACCGCAATCCAGCCAGGCCTTCACGGGCTTGGAGGAGGGCCAGTACACCTTTCGCAGGATCCGTCCGGCGTCGAGCAGATCCTCGTCGCCCTCGAGGGTGTACACGGCGTGGCACAGGCCCTCGCCCGGCTCGAAGAACCACTCCGGCGGCTTCCCG
The DNA here is from genome assembly GCA_040758175.1 of Acidobacteriota bacterium. Taxonomy (GTDB): domain Bacteria; phylum Acidobacteriota; class UBA4820; order UBA4820; family DSQY01; genus JBFLVU01. Next base: position 2,058 of record JBFLVU010000073.1, read on the forward strand.
GCGGCCGCGGCCAGTGTAAGGGCGGCGCCCAGAAGCCCGATCTCCAGGGCGCTCCGAGGGATCACCAGCCGGGCGCCGCCCGCCTCGCCCCCGGGCGGCGGGACGGGGAGGGATTCCTCCGCGATCCTTCGCCCCAGGTCCGCCAGGAGGCCGGAGAGGCCCCAGGGCTCCCCCTCCTCGGGCGACTCGGGCAGTTCCCGCAGGCGCCAGTACCAGCCCAGCATCCGCTCGAGGGTCCGGGTGTTGGACTCGAGAATCTGGAGGGCCTCCGCCACGGGCTCCGAGGGATCTTTGACGTAGAGCTTGAGCAGGTACTGGGCCCCGCGCAGGTTGGTCAGGGGCGTGGCCAGGTCGTGCTCGAAGATGAGGCGCTCCTCCTCCGGCCTCATGCGCGCCTCCGGAAAGCGGCGGGATCCACGTCCAGGCGCTTGAGGTGCTCGTAAACGCTCTTGCGGGAAAGCCCCGCCTCCTCGGCGGCCTTCTTGACGTTGCCCCGGTGCCGCTCGAGGGCGTCGATGAAGTAGGTCCGGCTGAACCGTTCGAGGGCGGCGCCGTACCCCTTCCCATCCGCCACGAAGGTGTCCGGCTCCGCGACCTCCGCTCCGAGGTGGACCACCTCCTCCGCCGCGATGGTGTCGGCGCGGCAGAGGACCAGGGCCCTCTTCAGCGTGTTCTCCAATTCACGGACGTTTCCCGGCCAGTCGTACCGCACGAGCTTGGACTGGGCCTCCGGCGTGATGCCCTGGACGGCCGGGTTGATGGAGGACCGGTGGAGGCGGATGAAGTGGTCCACGAGGAGGGGGATGTCCTCGCGGCGCTCCCGAAGGGAGGGCAGGTGGATGCCCACCACGTTGAGGCGGTAGTAGAGGTCCTCGCGAAAGCGCCCGGCGGCGATCTCCGCCTGCAGGTTCTTGTTCGTGGCCACGAGGATGCGCACGTCGGTCTGGACGGTCTGGGTGCTTCCCAGCCGGCGGACTTCGCCGTCCTGAAGCGTCCGGAGCAGTTTCATCTGGATGGAGAGGGGGGCGTCGCCCACCTCGTCAAGAAAGAGGGTCCCGCCGTTGGCCTCCTCGAAGAGGCCCCTCTTGGCCGCCGCGGCCCCCGTAAAGGCCCCCTTGGCGTACCCGAAGAGCTCGCTCTCCAGGAGGGTCTCCGGCACGGCGCCGCAGTTGATGGGGACGAAGGGCTTGGAGGATCGCCGGCTCATGGAGTGGATGGAGCGGGCCACGAGCTCCTTGCCGGTCCCGCTCTCCCCCGTGAGCACGACGGGGACGTCCCTGCCGGCCACGAGGCTCACCATCTGGAAGACCTGCCGCATCCTCGCGCCGACCCCGATGAGGTTGGGTGGAGCTTGGCTCCGGGAGAGCCGGACCTTGAGGTCGCCCAACTCCTCGCGCATCCTGTATTGCTCGAGAGCCTTCTCCACCTTCACCTGGAGCTCGTCCAGAATGACGGGCTTGGTGATGTAGTCGAAGGCGCCCGCGCGCATGGCCTCCACGGCCGTCTCGATGGAGGCGTACGCCGTGATCAGCATGACGACCACCTCGGGCCGCCTGCGCTTGATCTCCCTCGTCAGCTCCATGCCGTCCATGCCGGGCATGATGAGGTCCGTCAGGACCAGGTGGGCCTCCTCCTCGTCCACCATCCGCAGGGCCTCGCGCGCGTTCCGGGCCAGGAGTGTGCGGTACCCCGCCGCGCCCAGCGTGTGGCCCAGGATCCGGAGGGTATCCGGGTCGTCGTCGGCGATGACCACGTTGGCTTTTGGGTCCATGGGCTCCCCGTTCGGATCATCGTATCCCAAGGGGGGGCTCGCCACAAGAACGTGAGAAAGGTCACGAATGGCCGCTGGCGCGCCGCGAGGCTAAACCAACCTGGAGGCGGGGCGGTCTCCACGTCAGAAGCCCGACGGGAGGGCGACGCACAAGGAGGCTCGCATGAACCGTTCCAGATGCTTGACGATCCTGCTCATTCTGACCCTCGGCGCGGCCGTGACCGCCGCCGCCCAGGCTCCCCCCAGCGCCGCCTGGCTCTCCGGAAACGTGGGGGCGGTTTCCGCGGACGCGATCACCTTGCAGGGACTGGCATTCCCCGTATCCGCCGAGGCGGCCTTCGCCACCGTCCTCCCGGACGGGACGATCTCCGAAATCCCCCTCGCATCCATCCAACCCGCCGACCCATTCCACGGGCACGCCGTCCTCGGCGAATCGGGCTTCGCCTGGGTCCGCGGGTACGTGGGAGACCGCTTTTTCTGGCACGGAGTGGTGACGGCCGTGGTCCGCGACGAATCGGGCCATCCCCTGACCGTCACCCTCGACGAGGCCGTGACCATCCACGTGTCTCAGGCCCGGGTCGTAGGGGTCCCGCCCGGTCAGGAGCAGGCCTCGGCGCCGGACGCCCTGGACGGCCCCTCCGCGGCGGAGAGCGAGCCCTACCTTCTTCTGGACGGGGCCACCCTCGGAGTGGAGGGCATCGCAAAGGACGGGGTTTTCGCCGCCGTCGTGGTGAATGTGGCGGCGGTGGACTTCGCCTCCACCGGGACCATCGCCTCGCTGGTCACGGACGAGTCGGGGAACGTGACGGGCTTCGTCCTGGACAAGAACGGGACGGCATCCAACGTCGTCCTCGCGCCCTTCACCCTCATCCGGAAGGGCCGCCGGGTCCTTTCGCCGGGGGATCTGGAGGCGGGCATGAGGGTGTTCGTAACGGGAAAGTCCCTCGCCGACGGCTCCGTCGTCGCGTTCGAGGTCAAGGTCGCCCGCTGAGGAGCCGCGCTCATCCAGGACGCCAGAGGGCGGACGGGAACTCCCGTCCGCCCTCTTCCTTTTTCCATGATGGCTCAGTCCGGCTGGGCCTCGTCGAGGAGGACCACGGCGTGGCAGGCCACGGCCTCCCCCCGGCCGATGTCGCCGAGCCCCTCCGCCGTTTTGGCCTTCACGCTGACCCGCGATGGATGCACCTCGAGGAGCTGGGCCAAGCGCTGCCGGAGGGCGTCCCGGTAGGGCCCGATCTTGGGGGCCTCGGCGACGACGGTGACGTCCGCGTTGCCCACGCGGAGTCCCACGCTCTGGATCTTCGCCATGACGTGCGCCAGGAGGTCGGCGCTGTCCGCACCCTTCCAGCGCGGGTCCGAATCCGGGAAGTGCGCGCCGATGTCCCCAAGGGCCGCGGCGCCCAGGAGAGCGTCCGTCACGGCGTGTAGGAGAACGTCCCCGTCCGAATGGCCCGCGGGGCCCTTGTCGTGGGGGAGCGTGAGCCCGCCGAGCCGGAACGGCCGGTCATCCACCAGCCGATGCAGGTCCCATCCGTGGCCGATCCTCATGGGCGTCCTCCCAGGAGAAGCGCCTCCAGAAGCGCGAAATCCTCCTCGTAGGTGACCTTGATGTTCTTGGAAGTCCCCGTTACCCAGACGACGTCCCCGCCGGCGTGCCGAACGTAGGAGGCGTCGTCGGTTCCCTCGAAGCCCTCCTCGACCCCCCGCTCGTACGCCTCCCGCAGGACTTCGTAGGGGAAGGCCTGGGGAGTGAGGGCGCGCACGAGGCTCCGGCGATCCGCCACCTCCTCGAGGCGCCCGTCCTCCGAGACCCTCCAGAGGGTGTCCACGGCGCGCGCCGCCAGGATGGCCCCCTGATGGCCCGGCAGGGCCTCCAAAAGGGCCCTGGTTTCCTCCGCCGACACGATGGGGCGGGCGGCGTCGTGGACGAGGACCACGTCGGGACGGTCCCCCTCCAAGGCGCGCAGGACGGCCAGGGCCGAGCGCGCTCGCGTGATCCCGCCCTGCACGCATCCCCTGTAGACGCGGAGGGGATGGAGATCCATGATTTCGTTGAGGGTCGGGCGGTGCTCGGCGGGAACGGCCACCCGGAGCGTGAGCACCTCCGGCATGGCGTCGAAGGCCTCCAGGGCGTGCAGGATGAGGGGCTTTCCCAGGACGGCCCGGAAGGGCTTGGGCAGGTTGCCTCCCGCCCGAACGCCCATGCCGCCGGCCAGGACGGCCACAGAGACCCGCAGAGCCCCCGCCATGGTCCCCTCCCCCGCGGTCCCGTACCCGGGGAGCCGCCTCCGGAGACCTACACCTCCATGATGTCCGCCTCCTTCTTGGTGACGGACTGGGTGATCTCCTCGATGGTCCGGTCGTGGAGCTTCTGGATCTCCTCGAAGCCCTTGTCCCGGTCGTCCTCGGAGATCTCCTTGGATTTTTCCTTCTTCTCGAGGACCCCCCGCGCCTCGTGACGGACGTGGCGCACCGCCACTTTCCCCTTCTCCCCGAGCTCCCGGGCCCGCTTGCAGAGTTCCTTGCGGCGCTCCTCCGTGAGCTGGGGAACGGGAAGGCGGATGACCCGGCCGTCGTTGGAGGGCGTCATCCCCAGGTTGGCCTCCAGAATGGCCTTCTCGATGAGCGGGATTTGCTTGGGGTCCCAGGGCTGGATGACCATGAGCCGGGGTTCGGGCACCGAGAGGGTGGCCACCTGGTTGAGGGCCGTCTTTGTCCCGTAGTAGTCCACCTTCACGGGTTCCAGTATGGCAAGGCTGGCTTTGCCCGTCCGGATGGACGCCAGGTCGTGCCGGGTGGCCGCCAGGGTCGCTTTCAGCTTCTCTTCCACGTCCTTGAGGATCGCCTTGACCATGTTCGTCCTCCCCCTAATGCCGTCTGCGTCGCGGCCATTATGGACGGACTCGAGGCCCCCTTCAACCCCGGGGGCCGTCCGCGACGAGGGTCCCGATGATCTGCCCCTCCACGAGCCTGCGGATGTTGCCCCGGGCAAACAGGTCGAAGACCCGGATGGGGATGTGGTTCTCCATGCAGAGGCTGATGGCCGTCGCGTCCATGACCCGGAGTCCCTGCTCCAGCGCCTCCAGGTACGTGATGGAGTCGTATTTCCGGGCGGCGGGATCCTTCAGAGGATCCGACGAGTAGACTCCGTCCACCTTCGTGGCCTTGAGGAGGAGTTCCGCCTTCACCTCGATGGCCCGCAGCGCGGCCGCCGAATCCGTCGTGAAGTACGGGTTCCCCGTGCCCGCGGCGAAGATGACGATGCGGCCCTTCTCGAGGTGGCGGATGGCCCTTCTCCGGATGTAGGGCTCCGCGATGGCGTCCATGGCGATGGCCGTTTGCAGGCGCGTGCTGACGCCCCTCTTCTCCAGGGCGTCCTGGAGGGCAAGCCCGTTCATGATCGTGGCGAGCATGCCCATGTAGTCCGCCGTCACTCGGTCGAGGCCCATGCCGTCCCCGACGGACCCTCGGAAGATGTTCCCGCCGCCCACCACGACGCACACCGAGACGCCCATGGAGTGGATCTCGACCACCTCTTGGGCCACGGTGCCCACGGCCGCCGGGTCGATGCCGTAGCCCTCGGGCCCCATGAGGGCCTCTCCGGACAGCTTCAACAGGATCCTCTTGTAGACGGGCTCGGCCATGGCGTCTCCCCTCTCCCCGTTCGGGCTACGAAAAAGGGCGGCCCATGGGCCGCCCTCGGGTTTCGCGCGACGGTCAGTCGCCGCAGGCGGAGGGCTTCAGGCCCTCCCCCAGGACGAACCGCTCGAAGCGGACGACCTTCATCTTTCCGCCGGTCTTGGACTTGAGGTAATCCTGCACCCGGACCGCCGTGTCCTTGATGAAGGCCTGCTCGAGGAGGCAGTTCTCCTCGTAGAACTTGTTCATCTTGCCGTCCACGATCTTGTCGACGATGGACTCGGGCTTGCCCTGGGCCAGGACCTGGGACCGGTAGATCTCCCGTTCGCCATCGAGGACGCTCGCCGTGACCTCCTGGCGGGAAACGAACCGGGGCGCAGAGGCCGCCACCTGCATGCAAAGGTCCTTGGCGGCCTCCTCCGTGTCCGAGGCGCCGTCTTCCAGAGCGAGCTGCATCAGGACGCCGATCTTTCCGCCGGCGTGGATGTAGGTGGCCACACGGTCGCCCTCGTAGCGGACGAAGCGGCGGAACTGGATGTTTTCTCCCAGCTTCGCGACCTTGCCCACGATGGCGTCCCTCACCTTGGAGGCGCCGTCCAGGATGTAGGGCTGATCGAGGAGTGCCTCCGGCCCGGCGGGGGCATTCTCCGCCACCTGGCGCGAAAGGGACGAGGAGAGCTCCAAGAAGTCGTCGGTGTTGGCGACGAAATCGGTCTCGCAGTTGATCTCCACGAGAGCCCCAACCTTGGACCCGGGGGCGACGTAGGAGGTCACGCGCCCTTCGGAGGCCGCGCGGGCGCTCTTCTTCTCCGCCGTGGCCATGCCCTTTTTCCGGAGGACCTTGACGGCCTCCTCCATGTCGCCGCCGGCCTCCTCGAGGGCGCGCTTGCAGTCCATCATGCCGACGCCGGTCTTCTCCCGAAGTTCCTGGACCATCTTGGATGTGATCGCCATGGGATCAAGCCTCCGGAGCGGGAGTGGGCGCGGGGCCCTTGCGGACGGGCGCCTTGCGGGACGGGGCGCGGCGGACCTTCTTTTCGAGGGCCTCGAGCTTCTCCTGGGCGCGGGACTTTTGCACCTCGGGGTGCTCCTCGTCGTCCGCATCCGCCGCGGCCCGGTCGGCCAGCGCCGCCGCCTCGGCCATCTCGGCCTCGCGGGCCTGGAACACGTGGCGCCCTTCTTCGATGGCGTCGGCCACCTTTCCGGCGAAGAGCTGGATGGCCCGAACCGCGTCGTCGTTTCCGGGGATCGGGAAATCGGCCTCGTCCGGGTCGCAGTTCGTGTCCACCATGGCCACCACGGGGATGCCGAGCTTCTTGGCCTCGCGGATGCAATTCCTCTCGCGCTTGATGTCCACCACGAAAATGGCCGAGGGGATCCTGGACATCTCGACGATGCCCGAGAGCATCTTCTCGAGCTTCTCCTTCTCCTTGCCGAGGAGGAGGCGCTCCTTCTTCGTGAGGTTTTCCGAGTTCTGGTTGGACTCCAGGCGCATGAGCTCCTTGTAGCGCTGGATGCGCGTCTGGATGGTCCGGAAGTTGGTCAGCGTGCCGCCCAGCCACCGTTCGGTGACGTAGGGCATCTTGACGCGCTCGGCGGCCTCGCGGATGGCTTCCTGGGCCTGGCGCTTCGTCCCCACGAAGAGCACCCGGCCGCCCTTGACCGAGAGGTCGGTGACGAAGTCGGAGGCGTGTTTGAACTCGCGGAGGGTGTGCTGGAGGTCGATGATGTGGATGCCGTTGCGCTGTCCGAAGATGTACCTCTTCATCTTGGGGTTCCACTTCCGCGTCAAATGCCCGAAGTGGACGCCGGCTTCCAGGAGCTCCTTCATGGTTACGGTCGCCAAAGCTCTCTCCTTCCTTAGGCCGCGAACGGGGCGGGAAGCCTCATGGCCAGGACCCTCCGGGAGGGCCCTTGTCCGCCCCTTCTCCTGTCCGCGGGAAACATGGGGTCAGGGCCAACCGGCCGCGGGGGAGGGACCCGGGTGGACCTCCCCCCCGCTCCGGAACGGGATTAACGCTTGCTGAACTGGAAGCGCTTGCGGGCCTTCGGGTGGCCGTACTTCTTCCGCTCGACCTCGCGGGCGTCGCGCGTGAGCATCCCCGCCGCCTTCAGGCTGGCCCGAAGCTCCTGGTTGTACTCGAGGAGCGCGCGGGAAATGCCGTGCCGCACGGCGCCGGCCTGCCCGGAGATGCCGCCTCCCTCCACGTTCACGAGGACGTCGAACTTGTCCATCGTGTTGGTGAGGGTGAGGGGGCTCTGGATCTGCATCCGGTGGACGGGGTTCGGGAAGTATTCCTCGAAGCCCCGCTTGTTGACGAGGATGCTGCCCTTGCCGGGGCGGAGATAGACTCGGGCCACGGCCGTCTTGCGCCTTCCGGTCCCGTTGTACTGGATCACGCTCATGCATCAGACTCCTGAATTCAGCTCAAGGCCACGGGAAAGGGCGCGGGCTTCTGGGCCTCGTGGGGATGACGCTCTCCCGCGTAGACCTTCATCTTTCGGATGAGCCGGTCCCCGATGCGGTTCTTGGGGAGCATGCCCCGCACGGCCTTTTCAATGAGGCGCGTGGGGTGCTTGGCGAGGAGGTCCTTGGCGGAGATCTCCTTGAGGCCGCCCGGATACATGCTGTGGTGCCGGTAGAGCTTGTCGGTCCACTTGTTGCCGGTGAGCCGCACCTTTTCGGCGTTGACCACGACCACGAAATCGCCCACCTGGGCGTTGGGGGTGTACAGGGGCTTGTGCTTGCCCATGAGCACGCGCGCCACCTCCGTGGCGAGGCGCCCCAGGGTCTTGCCGTCGGCGTCCACCACGAACCAGTCGCGGCGCACATCCCCGCTCTTAGGAAACTCCGTACGCATTGCCGAATCTCCTCGCTCGTCTCCAGCGCGGCAGACGGATCCCGTCGCGCAAAGGGCTCTTAGTCTAGTGGAAAAAGCCCGTCCGTGTCAAGGGTTAGGAGGGGCGGCCCGGGGAGGCTCCGGCCCGCGCATGGTATCATGGCGCCGTTTGGACCGGTGCGCCATGAGATGGACTTCCGCCTCCGCCGTATTCGCGTTCCTGCTCTGCCTGACGGCCCGGGCCGGCGCCCCGCCGTCCCCAGTCGACGCGCCTGTGTTCCCCCTGGGGGACGTGAGGCAGGGCCTGAAGGGCACGGGGTACTCCGTCTTCAACGGACGGGAACCCTCCACCTTCCAAGCCGAGGTCCTCGGCGTGGTGAACCGGGGATCGGGTCTCCAGCGCCTCATCATCTGCCGGCTGACGGGGGCCGAGGTGGAGCGGACGGGGGTTCTGCAGGGGATGAGCGGAAGCCCGATCTTCGTGGAGGGACGCCTTCTTGGCGCCCTCTCTTCGGGCTGGGCCTTCTCGAAGGAGCCCTTGTGCGGTGTCACTCCCGCGGAGGAGATGATGGCCCTTCGCGACCGGGCCGGAACCGGCGGGGCGGCCCCCTCCCCGACGGCGGGCGCCCCCGTCGGGTGGATGAGTTTCGTCGAACGGGCCTCACCGACCCTCGGTTTGTCCCGGGCGGTCTCCACCGAGTCCGCACGGCTCGGCCTCCGGCGGGAAGCCCTCGCCCGGCTGACAGATTCCGGTTTCCAGTGGACGCTGAGCGCCGGTGAGGGTCCGCCCGCTTCCTCGGTTCCGCCTCCCGCCCCACCTTCGGCGGGTCAGATGGTGGGCATCCAACTCGTCAGCGGAGACGTTCAATTCACGGCCTTCGGGACGGTGACTTGGAGCGACGGCCGTTCCTTCCTCGCTTTCGGCCACCCCTTCCTGGAGCTGGGGAGCCTGGAGATGCCCGCGGTGGCGGCGGAGGTGGTGGCCCCCGTCGCGAGCACCGCCATCGGCTTCAAGCTCTGCGCCGGCGGAGCTCCCGTCGGCGTCGCCCTGGAAGATCGTCCGGCGGGGGTCTTCGGCCGCTTCGGCGGCTCCGCCCGCATGGTGGGGGTCCGCGCGTCCGTCTCGGGGCCCGGCCTGCCCTCGAGGGAGTACTCCTTCGAAGTGGTGGACAGCCCCCAGCTGACGCCGGCCCTGGCGGGAAACGCCCTGGCCCTCCTCGGCTCCCATCTGGAGGATTCGGTTCAGGCCAAGACCCTTCGGTTGGGCGGCATTCGAATCCAGATGGGGGACCGGGCGGATCTTGAGCTTCGGGACCAGGTGTTCAGCGGGTCGACGGGCTTCATCCCGGCGGCGGAATTTCTGAGCGCGGCGCTGGACCTCGTCATGAGCAACCCCTTCGAGCCCCTGCGGCCCCGATCCGTGGAGGTTCATATCGAGGTGGCGCCGGGACGCACCGGGCTCCTTCTCCGGGATGCCTGGGCGGACCGCTCCCCTGCGAGTCCCGGGGAGGGTCTGGAGATCCGCGCCCGGCTGCAGGCCTACCAGGGCGGGGACCGTGACCTTTCGGCGACGATCCCGGCCGGGGCCCTGCCCGTGGGCCGGCTCACGGTTACGGTGGGAGGCGCCTCCGACGTGGCCAAGCTGGCCGCGGCGGCGGACCCCCGGCCGCCGAAGACCGCCGGGGAGGTGCTCGCCCGCCTGGCCGAGTACCCGTCCAGCCGGTCCCTGGCCGTGGCCGTCTTTCAGGACCAGCCCGCCAGAATTCTGGAGTCCCGCCGGATCGGCGAATCCCCGCCGTCCCTCGAAGCCCTCCTCGGCGGGCGGCCCCTCGCGGGGTCCGCCAAGGCGGATGCGCGCAGGCTCGTGTGGCTGGGGTCCTTCGACGCCGATGCGCCGGTGGAGGGGATGGCGGAGTTCGACGTGGAGGTGCGACATGCGGGTGACCCGAGCCGTTGAGGTGCTGGCCGGCGCGGTACTGGCCGCCGCCTTGAGCGCGGAGGCGGTCCAGACGCGGGCCATCCTCTCTTCTTCCGCCGACCTGAGAGACGGATACCCCCAAGGCGTCGCGGCGCGCTCCGACGGGACTTTCACGGCCGGGCCTTCCTATATGGAGCTGACGCAGCTTCCCTCCCTGCCGCTCACCGCGCT
>JBFLVU010000074.1:0-12266 GCA_040758175.1 Acidobacteriota bacterium
CGAGCACCGTCCTGGAATTCACGCCCAGGTCCAACAGGTGATTCAGGAGGGCGTCGTCGGCCCCGCGAATGGCCTCCCTCAGCGCCGCCCGTTCCTGCTCCCGCTCGGCCTTTGCGCGAAGCTCACGGAGCAGGCGCTCGCTCTCGCGGGCGAAGAAGGCGTCCTCCAGGGCCTTGGTGTCGGGATTGATCGTGTGGTCGGTCATGAACGGTCTCCTTCCCTCCGAAACTCGATCTCGCGGTGGAGCGCCGGCCCGTGGGGCGCGCTCCGAGCATGATAGACCAATTCTCTAGGCGCCCGAAACCTTGCCCCCGCCGTCCGCCGCCTCCCCCAGAGTTTCCTCCGCCCGCGGAGACGGCTGTGTCCCGTACAGGTCCCAAGCCGTAACCAGAAGGGCCGCCACGATGGGGCCCAGGACAAGCCCGATGGGCCCAAAGAGGGAAAGCCCCCCGAGGGTTCCCAGAAGGACCAGGAGGTCGGGGAGGCGGGTGTCCTTTCCCACGAGGCGGGGCCGGAGGAGGTTGTCCACGGAACCCACGACGGCCCCGCACCAAAGGGTGAGGCCCGCGGCGGCGGCGGGATGGCCAGAGAGGAGGAGATACACGGCGCCAGGGACCCAAACCAGAGCCGTACCCACGCTGGGGATGACCGAACACACGGCGGCGGCCGTTCCCCAGAAGACGGGGCCCTGGATTCCGGCGACGGCAAAGGCGAGGCCCACGAGGGCCCCTTGCACGGCCCCCACGACGAGGGTTCCCTTGACCACCGCCCGGGCCATGGAGCGGAAGGTCTCCTCCATGCGCCGGTGGTCCTCCACGGGAAGAGGGAGCACGGCGTAGGCCCGGTCCAAGAGCGCGCGTCCTGACATGAGGAACGCGAGCATGGCGTAGAGCATGACGAAGACCAGGAGGAGAAACCGGGCCGTACCCAGGGCGCCCGCCGCCAGCGCGTCGGCCACGAACCCCGCGGCGCGGGCGGCCACCTCTCCAGCCTTCTCGAGGATCTGGTCCTGGTACGGGGCCAGTCGGTCCCCCCCCGGGATCTTCGCCAGGAGGTTCTCGAATGCGTGGCCCCCGCGGGCCTGCTCCTGGATCCAGGGGACCAGCGTCTGGCTCACGTCCACCGCCTGGCCCGCGAGGACGCCGAGGAAGCCGAGGAGCGGGAGGACCACCAGAAGGAGGTCCAGCAAGACCGTGGCGCCCGCGGCCCACGCCGCTCTCCCCCGGAACACCTTCAGTAGGCGGGCGTAAACGGGCTGTGACAGGCCCGCGAAGACGGCGGCGGATAAGAGGGCCAGGAGGTAGCCCTGGATCATCTTGAGGAAGAGAAGGGTGATGCACGTCGCGAGGACGAGGAGGAAGGTGCGCTGGTGCTTGGGGCGTTCGCTGGCTTCCACGGGCGCCTGCCTTCCGGTCCCCTGGAGATGCGGGGGACGATGGGGATTTCCCCGCGGTGCGTTTCTCTACTCCGCCAACATCCCGGCCACCTCGGCGCCCGTGCGGGCCCGGAGCGCCTTCCGGGCGGTCCGATGACAGGTCCGGTACGAGAGGCCGCGAACGCGCTCCTTCACTTCCAGAATGGAGGAGGGGGTCATGGACAGCTCCTCCACCCCGAGGCCCACCAGGAGCGGCACCATGGCCGGATCGGCGGCCGCCTCCCCGCAGACGGAGACGGGTTTCCCGGCGGAGGCCGCCGCGTCGCAGACGCTCGCGATGCACTTCAGGACCGCCGGATGCATGGGGTCGTAGAGGTGGGCCACGGCGTCGTTGTTACGGTCGATGGCCAGGAGGTACTGGATCAAGTCGTTCGTGCCGATGGAGAAGAAATCCACGTGGGGCGCGAAGGCGGCGGCCGTGAGGGCCACGCTGGGGACCTCCACCATGATCCCGACGGGCAGGCCCTCGTCAAACTCGTCTCCGGCCTCCCTCAGCTCCCGCTTGCACTCCTCCAGGAGGCCCGCCGCCTGTTGGAACTCCTCGAAGGTGGTGATCATGGGAAAGAGGACGGCCACGTTCTTGTGGCGGGAGGCCCGAAGGATGGCCCGCAACTGGGGTTTGAAGAGTTCCGGGTGGCGCAGGCAGAAACGGATGGCCCGGACCCCGAGGACGGGATTGCGCTCGGTGCGGTCGAGGACCGAGTGGAAGTACTTTTCGCCGCCGAGGTCAAGGGTGCGGATCACCACCCTATGGGGAAAGAAGCCCTCGGCGAGGCGGGCGTAAGTCTCCGTGTGCTGCTCCTCGGTGGGGAGGACCGGAGAGCAGGTGAGGAAGAGGAACTCGCTCCGGTAGAGGCCCGCGCCGCTGGCGCCCACGGAGAGCGCCGTTTCGATCTCGTCGAGGAGGTCCACGTTGGCCGTCACGAGGATGCGGTGGCCGTCGACGGTTCGGGCCTCCTCCCGCGCCTTGGCCAGGATGCGGGCACGGTGCCGCGAAAAGGCCTCCGCCCGGGACCGGTAGTCCTCCGTCTCCTCGGGCGTCGGGTCGAGAATCACGTCGCCATTGAGCCCGTCCACGATCACCGGCCGCTTGGAGTCGGCCAGGTCCATGAGCCCCTTCACCCCCACCACCGCAGGGATCTCGAGGGAGCGGGCGATGATGGCCGTGTGGGAGGTGCGCGCTCCCCGCTCCGTCGCGAAGCCCACCACGGGCGATTCGTGGAGGGTGCCCGTCTCCGAGGGCGTCAGCGTGTCCGCCAGGATGACGAGGTTGTCCCCCGACCACGCCGCGCTCTCCCGCGACGGCCCCGACAGGTGGGTCAGGATGCGCCTCTGGAGGTCCTCCACATCGGCGGAGCGGTCTTGGAAGTAGGGATCGTCCGAGGCCAGGAGCGCCTTGATCAGAACCTGCATGGTCTCCTGAAGGGCGTACTCGGCGTTGACCCTCTCGGCGCGGATGCGGTCGCAGGCCCCGCGCAGGAGCGACGGGTCCCTCAGGAGGATGGCGTGGGCGTCGAAAATGGCCAGGAGCTCTTCGCTCAGCCGGGGACGGGCCTGCTCCTTCTGGGCCTCGATTTCGGAGACCGTGGCCGAGAGGGCCGCGGTCATGCGCTCCACCTCCGCCGGGACGGCCTCCTCCGAGAGGGTTACCTTGACGACGGGGATCTCGTGGGCCAGCACCACTTGGGAGGTGCCGATGGCGATGCCCGGAGAGACGGCGGTGCCGTGGAGGCGCATCACTCCTCCCCGAACTTGTCGCGGAACAGTCCCTCGATCCGCGCCATGGCCTCCTCCTCGTCGGGCCCGTGGACTTCCAGGGTGACGGGCGTGTCCTTTCCCGCGGCGAGGGTGAGGACGCCCAGGATGGACTTCGCGTCGGCGGACATCTGGGCGGTGGAGAGCGAAACCTGGGACCGGAAGAGGTTGGCGAGCTGAACGAGCTTGGCCGCCGCCCGCGCGTGGAGCCCCAGCCGGTTGCTCACCAGGATCTCCCTACGGATCATGCCCCCTCCTCGGGGCTCAGGACCTCGCTGACGGAGACCATGGCGCTCTGGCCCTTCTCCCGGAGGATGGGGAGCGCGTCCCCCAGGGCCGTCCCGCCCTTCCGCAGGAGGATGGCCTTGATGAGCATCGGGAGGTTCATGCCCGTGAGGATTTCCACCTTGCCCGCCTCGTAGAAGGTCATGGCCAGGTTCGTGGGGGTCCCTCCGAAGAGGTCCGTGAGGACCAGGACCGCACCGGTGGACTCCTGCAACCTCCGAAGGCCCTTCCGGATTTGCTCCTTGGCGGCGGCCGAATCGAGGGTCCACTCGATGCACAGGGGCACGACGAGGGGATCCTCCTCCCCCAGGATGCGGAAGGCCACGTCCACGAATTCTTTGGCGAGGTTGCCGTGGCTGACGACGAGGATTCCGAGCATGGTCACCTCTTGTGGTCGCGGTGGAGGAGGTTCACCGAGAGCCCCCCCTCGGCCCGGAGCATATCATACAGGCGCCGGGCCACGGCAACGGAGCGGTGGCGTCCCCCCGTGCACCCCACGGCCACGGTGAGGTACGACTTCCCCTCGCGCTGGTACTGAGGGAGGAGGTACTTCAGGAAGGACCAGAGGCGCTCGAGGAAGTCGGCCCCTTCGGGAGAGCGGCACACGAAGTCGAAGACGGCTTCGTCCTCGCCGGTGAGGGGCCTCAGTTCCGGGACGAAGTGGGGATTGGGGAGAAAGCGGACGTCGAAGACCAGCGCGGACTCCGGGGGGAGCCCGTAGGCGAAGCCGAAGGAGAGGAGGTTTACGGTGAGCGTGCGCGGCTCGGCGAAGGATTCGGCCTCCCGCTCCACGGCCGCACGGAGCTGGTGAATCGTCGTGTCGGAGGTGTCCAGCACGAGGTCGGCCCGCTCCCGGATCGCCGCCAGCCGCCCCCGTTCGAGAGCGATACCCTCCTCCACGGTGCCCCGGGGGGCCAGCGGGTGGGGGCGGCGGGTCTCGGAGAATCGGCGCACGAGGACCGGGTCGCGGGCGTCCACGAAGAGGATGCGGACCTTCAGGGGGGACTTCCGGAGGGCCTCGTAGACCACCGGGAAGTGTGTGTCCAGGTGGCCCTCCCGAAGGTCCAACCCCAGGGCGAAGCGGGGTCCCACGTCTCCGCCGGCGCCTTCGAGCAGTTCGAGGAACTTCGGAAAGAGGGCCAGGGGGAGGTTGTCCACGCAGTAGAATCCCTGATCCTCCAGGGTCTTGATGACCTGGGACTTACCCGCCCCGGACAGGCCCGTCACGATGAAGAGGACCCGCTCACTCATCGCCGGACCGCCCGCCCATGGCCTGCTGGAGCCTCTCGGCGAAGGTGCGCGCCGTATGGATGCCCTTTCGCTTCAGAAGGAGGTTCCGAACCGCCACTTCGAGGAGGATGGCGATGACGCGGCCGGGCGCCACGGGCATCAGGAGGTAAGGGACCGGGGCGCCCAGGATGCGGATGGTCTGCTCGTCAAGGCCCAGCCGGTCGTAGACGCCGTCCTCCCTCCAATGCTCGAGCTCCACCACGAGCTCCACGTCCTTCCGGTCCCGCGTGGCCACCACCCCGAAAAGCTCCTTCACGTTGATGATCCCGAGACCCCTCAGCTCCATGTGGTGCTTGAGGAGCTCGGGTGCTTCGCCCGTGAGAACCTCTCCCCGGCGGTGGATCTCCACGAGGTCGTCGCTGACAAGCCGGTGGCCGCGGATCACCAGGTCCAGGGCGGTCTCCGACTTCCCGATGGAGCCTTGGCCGATGAGCAGGAGGCCCACGCCGTACACGTCCACGAGGACGCCGTGGACCGTCAGGCAGGGGGCGAGGGCGGCGGCGAGACCGTCGGTGACGGTGACGATGGTGATGGAGGAGGCCTCGCGCGTGAGGAGGATGGGGGTCTGCGTCTCCTCTCCGAGCTCAAGTAGTTCGGGAAGGGGAGTGAGGTTCTTCGTCAGGAGGAAGCAGCTCACCTCCTTCTCGAAGATGTGCTTCAGGGCCTTCCGCCTGGCCTTCGGATCCTGGCGGCTCAGGTAGGAGACCTCCGTGCTCCCGAGGATCTGGATGCGCTCCGAATGCACGAATTCGGGCACGCCGGCGAGGGCCAGACCCGGCTTCTGGATCCGCGGGCTGGAGATGAACTTGGACAGCCCGCCCTCGCCGGCGAGGACCTCCATGGCGAGCTGGGGAAAAGCGTCCAGGAACTGACGCACGGTCATCCGCGGATGGGTCTCTTGTCCCGTGAGGACTTTCATGCCTTCCCCGGCGGCCTGACGATTCCCAGGCCCTGCTTGGCGTCCCTGAAGACCACCGCCACCCGGCCGGTCCCCCTCTCGGGGAAGACCAGGACGGGCCTCTCGCCCTCCAGGAGGAGCAGGACGGCGTCCTCCGCGGTGAGCGGCTTGGGATGGTAGAGGTCGTCGCGTCCCGTCACGGGCGGGCCCCGCCTTCGGGCCCGCCGCGGTGGGCCTTCCTCCTCCTCCTCCTCTTCCGGGGAGGACTCCGCCGAGGGGCCCGCGCCCTTGGTCCGGCGGGAGAGGCGGCGGGTCTTGTCCTTCTGGGCCTGCTGCTCCACCGCGTCGGCGGCGTCGTTGATGGCCATGTACATGTCCTCGGCCAGGCCGCTGGCCTTGTAGATGCGCTCCTTGGCGCAGTGGACCACGAGGTTCACGCGGTGGAGGTTCTTTTCCACCTCGAAGGAGGCGTGGGCCGAGAGGATGGGCCCCGTGAAGCGCTCCAGCTTGGCCAGCTTCTTCTCGGCTTTGGTCTTGAGAGCGTCGGTGAGCGTCAGGTTCCTTCCCGAGTACTCGACTCGCATCGCTCGCTCCTTTCGTTACGGGTGGGCGTGCCCCTTCCTCCGCCCGGAGGTGGGGATGTTCATCTCTTCGCGGTACTTGGCCACCGTTCGGCGGGCCAGGAGGATTCCTTCCCGGCGAAGGAGGTCCGCGATCTGCTGATCGCTGTGGGGCCGGGCCGGCGGCTCTGTCTCGACGAGGGCCTTGATGCGCTCCTTCACGCGAAGGGCCGAAACGTCGGCCCCGTCCAAGGTGTTGATGCCCGTGTTGAAGAAGTACTTCATGGGAAAAACCCCCCGGGGCGTCTGCATGTACTTGTTTGAGACGACCCGGCTCACGGTGGATTCGTGGACCCCCACCCGCTCGGCCACGTCGCGCAGGACGAGGGGGCGCATGAAGGAGGGCCCCCGGTCGAGGAAATCCCTCTGGAAGTCCACGATCTCCCGGGCGACCTTGAAGATCGTCCGCTGCCGTTCCTCGATGCTCTTGAGGAACCACATGGCCGAGCGGACCTTTTCCCGCAGGTAGGCGAGGGCCTCCTCCCCGGCCTCGGGAGATCCCTCCTCCGCCATGGTACGGTACTGGCGGCTGATCCGGAGGCGGGGCAGGCCGTCCTCGTTGAGGAGGACGCGGTACCCGTCGGCGTCCTTCTCCACGATGACGTCGGGAACCACCGTGGGGTTCACGGGGTTGTTGAAGCGGAGGCCCGGCTTTGGGTCCAGGTGGCGGATGAGGGTGAGGGCCTCCTCCACCTCCTCCTTCTTTACACCCAGGCGCGAAGCGATCTGAGCGGGTGTGTCGACGCCCAGCCTTTCCAGGTAGTCGGCCACCAGGCGGGAGGCCAGGGGGTTCGGGTCCCCCAGGGCCCGGAGCTGGACGAGAAGGCATTCGCGGAGGTCCCTTGCGGCGGCACCGACGGGGTCCATGACCTGGACCACGGCGAGCACAGACTCAACCTCGGCGGGCGAGGCTCCCGCGGCGGAGGCGGCCTCCTCCACCGTCACTAGCAGGTAGCCGTCCTCCCTCAGGTTGCCGATGAGGGTCCGAGCGATCTCCCGCTCCTTCTCCGTGAGGCGGCTCAGACCCACCTGCCACTCGAGGTGCTCGGCGAGGCTCTCGGGGACGCTCAGGTACCGTTCGGCGTCGGGGGCGTCCTCGGGCACCTCCACCGAGACGCCCCGGTACTTCATCGTGGTCTCCATGTAGTCCTGGAAGTAGGACTCCACGTCGATCTTCTCCTCGAAGGTGTCGAGGGGGTCCCGTTCGGAGGTCTCCGCCGGGGCCGGCTCGCCCTGGGGCGGAAGGGCCGGCTCCTCCACGGTGGAGGACTCCTCCAGCACGGGATTGGTCTGGAGTTCCTGGCTCACTTCCGTCAGGAGCTCGAGGCGCGTGAGCTGGAGCAGACGGATGGCCTGCTGAAGCGAGGGCGTCAGCACCATCTTCTGTTGCAGCTTCAGGGCGAGCTTCTGCTGAAGGGGCATCTCTCAGTCCAGAGTAAATCCCTCTCCCAGGTACACGCGCCGCACGTCGGGATCGTTCGCCAGGTCCCCGGGAGATCCGTGGCGGAAGATGGCTCCGTCGCTAATGATATAAGCCTCATCCGTGATTTTCAACGTTTCCCGGACGTTGTGGTCGGACACCACGACGCCGATCCCCCGCCCCCGCAGGTGAAGAACGATGGCCTGGATGTCGGCCACCGCGATGGGGTCGATGCCTGCGAAGGGCTCGTCCAGGAGGAAGAACCGGGGCGAGAGCACCAGGGCCCTCGCGATCTCGGCCCGGCGGCGCTCCCCTCCCGAGAGGGTGTAGGCCGGGGAGCGCGCCAGGCGGGTGATGTTGAGTTCCGACAGGGCCTCGTCCACCCGGCCTCGGCGCTGCGCCGGCGGGAGATCCGTGAACTCCAGGATCCCCAGCAGGTTCTCCTCGACGGTGAGCTTTCGGAAGATGGAGGGCTCCTGCGGGAGGTAGGCGATGCCCATCCGGGCCCGCTGGTACATGGGGGTCTCGGAGATCCGCTCCCCGTCCAGGAAGATGTCCCCGGTGGTGGGCGGCACGAGGCCCACGACCATGTAGAAGGTGGTCGTTTTTCCAGCGCCGTTGGGGCCCAGGAGCCCCACCACCCGGCCCGAGGCGAATGCGAGGTCCACGCCCTTCACGACCGTTCGCCGGCCGTACGTCTTCGTCAGCCCCCGGGTGGCCAGTTCGTGGCGGTCTGTGTCGGTCACCGTGCACCTCCGTCCTTGGGGGGCGCCTTCGGGTCCCGGGACGGCGGGGGCGTTCCCCCCAGGCTTCCCCGGGCCACCGCGGCCTCGCCGGGCAGGACCTCCAGGAAGCGGGGGCCGAAGGCCACGACGGACCCCACCGCCGTCCGCTTCGGGTCCCGCTGGCGGACGCGAGCGAAGGACCTGTCTCCGTATGCCCGGCCCATCCGGGTGGCGGGATCGAACTCGAGGCGGTCCGAGGTCCCTTCCTGGTTCGGCCCCTCGAAGCGGCAGTCTCCCTCGGCCTCGTACCGCACGGGCCGGTTGCCGGCGTCCAGGCGCGCCACCAAGGTGCGCGCCGTGATCCAGTACCCCCGGCCCTCGGCTCTGGCCCCGTCCCGCGCCTCGGCGAGGCGGTCCTTCCCCCGGTAGATGAGGAGGGGCGCCCGCACGGTCTGGACCTGTCCCTCCGCGTCCGCAAAACGCGCCTCTCCGTCCGTCGCCAGGGCCGTGTCGGCGTCGGCCAGCCGGATGTGGGGCGCCTCGAGGCGGAGCCCTCCGCGGTCGGCGCGGGCCCTTCCGTGGAGGACGGCGGGATAGCCGCCGGGTCCCGCGAGGGCCTCGTCGGCCTGGAAGACCACCTCCGGCCGTCCTTCTCCGGCGATCCGGCGTCCCCGGGCCCCTCCCGAAGCCGCCACCGAGCCGTCCCCGGCGTAGGTGATGCGGTCGGCCTTCAGTTCTTCGGCCCCCCGACGGGACTCGGCGTTCCCCACCAGGGTCCAGTCGGCGCCTCGAAGTTCGGCGGCGTCGGCGGCGAAGGTGCCGGTCTCGTCGCGGCCTCGCACGGGGCCTTCGAAGCGGCCCTCCGCCTCCCGGGTGCCCCCGAAGCGCCCCGTCCCCGAGGCGGCGTCGGCGGTGCCGGCGCCCCGGTGGAGGGTCAGGGCTCCAGGCGCCTCCCAGGTCCAGGCGCCTCCCCCGGACGGGGTAAGGCGAAGGCGGTTGGTGCGCATCTTCGCGGGGGGATCTTCCGAGAGGGACACTTCGGCGTCGCCCTCGAGAAGCACCCGCTCCACCTTCCCTCCGGCCCCCGTCTCCGCCGTGGCCGAGCGGGCCGAAAAGGAGCCCTTGGGCCCCCGTCCCGTAGCGGGGGTCAGGAGGGTGAGGGAGCGGAGGCGGTTCGCCTCGTCCAGGAGGAGCTTCCCCTCGGGGGCCTCCACCGTCCCCTCGGGACCTCGCGCCTTCACGGGCCCCTGCAGGACTCCGGTGTGGGCGGCCAGGTCGAAGTCCGCCGCCACGCAGGACAGGGTGGAGCCGCCCGAATCCAGCCGCACCGAACCCTCGAGGTGGGCCTTCTGGGATCGGCGGTGGTACCTCAGGAGGTCGCAGGATCCCGCCGCTGTCCCCCGGCCGAAGGTGGCCGGCCCCTCGGACACCATTTCGCCCTCGGGCGTCAGCCGGAAGCCCGCCGCCTCGGCGTGGAGGTCCTTCCCGTCGGACAGGCGGGCGTCCTCCCAGATTCTGAGCATCTGCCGGCCGGGGTCGTATTCGCCCCGACGGGCCCAGGCTCGCCCGCGCCCGGGGAAGACGATCACGGGGGCGGTCAGGAGCTTCTTCCCGTCGGGGGCCTGCGTCACCACGTCGGCCGTCAGCTCGTACTCCGCCGCCCCGCCGCTCTCCTGCACGTGCCGGAATCCCCGCGCGCTGAGGCTCCCCTCCGACCCCTTCTGGAGCGCCTCGGGCTGGACGGGGGCCGGCACCTCCATTCGAGGCCGGAAGCGCAGGACCAGAATCAGGAGGAACAGGACGAAGGCCGAGGAGAAGAGGGTCTGGAGGAGCCGCTTGCGGGTCACCGCCCCGCTCCGGGAGGGAGGCGGGGGGCCGCGGGGCGGGGGGGCAGGATGGGCGCGTCGCCGAAAAACCCGTGCACCCTTGAATCGCTCCCTTCAGGTTTGTAGGATAGTCAAGGCCCGGCGTGGAGTCAACGCGATCGATCCCCCGTTCGGCGAGGGCCCGGACGGAGCGCCGCAGACCCCTGGAGGACCCCATGGAGGCCGTGAGTCAGACCCTGGCCAACTTTCTCGGTTCGGGCGCCACGTGGGTGGTGCGGATGTTCCTGGCGATCCTCGTCCTCTTCTTCGGGATCATGATCGCCAAGGTCATCAGCAAGATCGTGCGCCAGATCCTCCTTACGGCCGACGTGGACGAGCGCTTCGGCCGCTGGGTCGGCCTGGACCTGCTCGAGGGCAGGGACAAGGCCCGCAAGCAGGTGGCCACGATCCTGGAAAACGTGGCCTACTGGCTTCTCCTGGTCATCTTCGTCATCTTCGCCCTGGAGGTCCTCGGCGACCGCACCATCTCCATGGTCCTCCAGAACATCCTGAACGAGATGGGGCTCGCCATCCCTCGGATCCTCAAGGCCATGCTCATTCTCGCCGGGGCGTGGCTCCTGGGCCTCCTGGCCAAGCTCGCCACCATCAAGGCCCTCCGGAAGGTGGACCTGGACGGCCGCCTGAAGCGCGCCGCGGTGGGGGAGGAGGCGGAGGGGATCGAGCCCCCCGCCGCCGGCCCGGGCACCCCCGAGGCCATGGGCAACTTCGTCTTTTACTTCATCCTCCTCTTCGCCCTCCTGCCCTTCCTCGACGCCCTCGGCCTCCAGGCCCTCGTGGATCCCCTCAAGGGCATGTTCGCCAAGGCCCTGGGCTACGTGCCCAACCTGTTCACGGCAGCCCTCGTGGTCCTCCTCGGGTATTTCGTGGCGCGGGTCTGTCAGCGCCTGGCGGAGAACTTCGCCCGGGCCGCGGGTTTCGACCGGGCAGTCTCGGGCCTCCGCTTCGAGAGCGTCCTCAAATCCCTGGACGTGCCCCGCTTCGTGGGGACCGTCGTCTTCGTGGCGGTCCTCATCCCCGTGCTCGCCACGGTCTTCGACATCCTCGACCTCCCCGTGCTCTCGGGCGCCTTCGGGGTCATGCTCAACGAGGTGGCCGCCTCCATCCCGCGGATCCTCGCGGCCTTCCTCCTCGTCGTCCTGGGCCTCGTCCTGGGCCGCTACCTGGGCGACGTGACCACCCAGATGCTCAAGGAGATGGGCTTCGACCTCATCCTGGGACGGGTGGGCCTCTCCAAGCTCGAGAAGCGCGCCGAAGGGGAGGGAGAGCCGGCCTTCCAGCTCTCCTCCGTGGCCGGGAACCTGGTCATGGCGGTGGTGGTTCTCTTCTTCCTCATGGAGGCCTTCCGGATGGTGCGGCTCGACCTCATGGCCGACGCCGTGGACCGCCTCATCCTCTTCCTCCCCAACGTCCTGATCGCGTTCGTCATCCTGGGCCTGGGCTTCTACCTCGCCAAGGTCCTCGAATCCATGGTGGCGAGGTCCTTCGCCAGCGAGCCCACCCTCGAGGCGGGACTCGTGGGCATCGTCCTGCGCTACTCGGTCATCGTCTTCGCCTTCTTCATGGCCTTCGACCAGCTCGGCATCGCCCACTCCATCGTCGTCAGCGCCTTTACCATCCTCCTCGGCACCGTGGGCCTGGGCCTCGCCCTCGCCTTCGGCCTCGGCGCCAGGGGCCACGCCCGGGACTACATCGAGTACCTCAAGCTCCGGCGGGCCGCCCACCGCGCCGAGCGGGCCGCCGCCGAAGAGGGGGAGGAGGCCCGTAAACAGAAAGGCCCGTAAGGCGCCGGCGACCAAGCGGGCGGCGTGTGCGGCCCCTTGACCCCGGCCCCCGCATCCGCTACCATGCTGAAGCCCTGCTCCCGGGTAGCTCAGCTGGTCAGAGCGGGTGACTGTTAATCACTAGGTCGGGGGTTCAAATCCCTCCCCGGGAGCCAGCAAAATCAACGACTT
>JBFLVU010000075.1:0-1096 GCA_040758175.1 Acidobacteriota bacterium
CCGCCTGGCGTGCCTCCGAGACCCGCGCCTGGATCTGCGAGAGGAGCCCGCCGTCGGCGATCCAGCCCAGCGTCCCCGCCTTGTCCACGTCCGTGAGGAACACGTTCCAGTGCTCGAAGGTCCCGGGGGGGACGGAGAGGGGGGCGAGGGTGGGGATCTTGCGGATGTAGTCGCGCTCCAAGCCAGCGGGGTCGTCGTACTCTTCACCCGTGGACTGCTTGTAGGCTACAAACCAGGGGTCAAGCCACGCGTAAACCCAGGCATCGCGGACCGCTGGAGGCGCCGAAACGCAAAAACCCAACGGCGCCACAGTTCCTCCCGGAAGGAGCAAGAATGGGTCATCGGAGGCAATCCAGGAGATTTTGGGAGGAAGAGGGGAATCCTCAGGATTGGGAGAAAAATCCCGCCCGCGCTTGTTTTTCGACCAATCGGGCGGACCAAAGAGGTCCGTAACATCGGAGACTTCCACTCCAAGGTGAAGGGCGACACGCCACAGCGTGATGGTATTCCCCGCGGGGTTGGTCACCGCTAAAGCATAGCGGTAGCCGCCGCACTGCAAGTTTGGTTCGCACGACGCCTGCACCTGCACGTTTTCGAAAATCGGCGTGGGGGGCGCCTGGGCGAAGGAGTGAATCCCGGCCAAAGCCAGACTGGAAGCCAGAGCCACCCATCTAAAGGGAATCTGGTTTCGCATGTCACGATCTCCTCTTTTTGCAGGGCCCCATTTCGAAATGCATGCGTGAGCTTCCGGGATGGCACTCTGTGAGACCCAAGTCATCGGCCAAATCTGTCACTTGTTGTTTAGAAATCGTTCGATTTACGTCAGCCGATTTCCCTTCGCGGTGCAGAACGTGGTCGCAGTCCCAATCTTGATCGACATCGTACAGACCCCCATATACGAGGCTAAGGTCATTAAAGGAGACCGTGCCTCCGTCGGGGAAACTCTCCTTGAATTCTGTCGCCAGCCGTTGCAGTTTCTTGTTCATCGCCGCAGTTCCGCAGAAGACTGGATCGCTGTGCCCAGGATGGTTAGAGTCCTTCAGGTAATCCTCGCTGTCGGGGAGGACTTCAAGCCCAAAGACACCAACCAGGAAAG
>JBFLVU010000075.1:1106-7796 GCA_040758175.1 Acidobacteriota bacterium
TTTCGGCGTACACCGTCCTTCCCGATGGATCCGACGGATCGAGATGCCAAACATCATCAGGAAGAAACCGAAATCGCGTGTCCTCACAAGCGTATCGACCCATGACACGGACGACGCCGCTCGCTTCGGGCATGCCCTTGTAGGCGTTCCACCCCTGGTTGAGCGTGTGGCCATAAAATAGAGTTGGATCACTGCCCCCGCTCTCATCCACCGCCGAAGCGAGGAACCCAAGGGTGCGGTACACGTCCCCGGTTGAACGGGTGTGTTCATGGCCCCCCGTCCACAACGGCCGCTCTTCTGCAGGGACACCGCTCAACGAGTAGTACTCCATGAAGAGGATCTCGCAGTCTTTCCACCTGCCCTTGCTGACGTCGTAACAGCCTACTCGAAACGCAAACACCTCGTAGTCCTCGGGCTGGCATAGCATGTCCTTTGGAATGGAAGGCTTGGCCTGAATCCAGACCCAGGGGCGCTCGACTTGAGCAAAAGCGTTGATCGTCCACAACGCGCTTGACATTATTAGTAATCCGGCTATGACCCGTGCCAAGATGCGCCGTCCCATTCTCCCCCTCCCTCAACCTATCGTCCACACCGATGGTCGGTCTGGGGAAAGCCTACCCCCCCCCCCCCGGTCCTTTGTCAAGGGCGCGGAGGGTCCAGGCCTGTCACAGCGGGCTCTTTGCTGGATGACCTTCCCGCCCGAGGTATACTTGCATCGGGCACCGGCCCGGCGGGAAGACCGGACGGCGAGGGGGGCCTTCAGGCCGCACCTTGGGAGGACGGGACGTCGTGATCCGCTTCTACCACGTGGACATGAACTACCGGGGAGAGGTCCAGGCCCTCTCGGATGTGAGCTTCACGATCCACCCGCGCGAGTTCTGCTTCGTGACGGGCTCCTCGGGGGCGGGGAAGAGCACTCTGCTCAAGCTCATCATCCGGGAAGACGGACCCACCGCCGGGCAGATCGTGGTCAACGGCCGAAACCTCGCGGGGCTCACTCGCCGCCAGATGCCCTTCTTCCGACGCCGCCTGGGCGTGGTGTTCCAGGATTTCCGGTTGATCCCCACGCGCACCGTGTACGAGAACGTATCCCTTCTTCTGACCCTGCAGGGGGTACCTTCCAAGGAGCGCAAGCGCCGGGCCTTCGAGGCCCTCCGATGGGTGGGACTCCAAAACCGCATGACCGCCTACCCCGAGCAACTCTCGGGAGGGGAACAGCAGCGCGTCGCCATCGCCCGCGCCTTGATCAACCGTCCCGCCATCCTCCTCGCCGACGAGCCCACGGGCAACCTCGATCCGGAGCTCGCCCGGGAGATCCTCAACCTTTTCCGGGAGGTCAACGCCGCGGGCACGACGGTCCTCGTGGCCACCCACGACCGCCAGCTCATCGCCGAATTCGGCGGACGCGTCCTGCTCCTGGAAAAGGGCCGCCTCCTCGATGACGGGGAGTGAGTCGGTCCGGAGCCGGGCGGAAGAAGAAGACAACACCGGCCTCGGGGCCCCGGGCTCGGAACGCGTCGCCCTGGACGCGGCGAGATTCGCACCCGCGCCCCGCCCCCGCGGCGGGGTGGGCTTCGCCGCCGGCGGCCGCTCTGTTACCCTGGGGCGGCCATGGGCTTCCTGCGGATGCTGGGGTACTTTCTGAGCGAGGGCGCGGTGGCGCTGATGCGCCACAAGACCCTGCACGGGTTCGCCCTCTTCATCGTGGCCCTCTCCCTGTACGTGCTGGGATTCTCCCTGTACCTCACGGGCAACGTGAACGCCCTCCTCGCCTCCTGGGAGCGGAACCTCGAGGTGCGCGTCTTTCTGGTGGACGGGATCGAGCCCGGCCGGCGCGAGGCCCTCGAAAAGAGCTTCGGCGCCCATCCCTTGGTGGCCTCCGTCCGGAGGGTCTCCCCGGAAGAGGCCCTCCAGCGCCTGGCGGGGCTCTCCCCGGCCTTCGGCGCCGCGGCCAGAACCCTCCGGGAGAACCCGCTTCCGGACTCCCTCTCCCTCTCTCTGAATGGCCCCGTGGACCTCGACGCGGTCAAACACCTGGTGACTTCGGCCCAGAAGGAGGAGGGCGTGGAACAGGTCCTCTTCGACTGGGACTGGGTGGAGAAGCTGAGGACCTACACGCGCTTCGTAGCCCTTCTGGGCGGTCTGCTTTTCGCGGCCCTTTCGGTGGCGGCCGTGTTCACCGTGGCGGCGGTGACGAGGATTCTGGCCCTCTCCCGGAGGGAGGAAATCGCCATCCTCCGCTTTGTCGGGGCCACCGAGTGGAGCATCCGAGGGCCCTTCGTGGCCGGGGGGTTCCTCCTCGGCGCCCTGGCGGGCCTCCTGGCCCTCGCCGGACTTCTGGCCACACACCTGCTCGTGGCCCGATTCGCGGGATCGGGCGCCCTGTTTCTCCAGTGGCTCTCCCAGCGCTTTCTCTCCGTCCAGGAACTCCTGCTGCTGCTCGCCGTGGGCACGCTCCTGTCCGCGTTGGGAGGCGGCCTGTCCTTCCGGACATCCACGGCGCACTGAGGCTTCGCGGTTCGCTTTTCGGGGGGATCGTCCCTGTTTGGTGGGGGACATTCCCTCCATAAAGGCGAAGCATCCGTCAACGTTTTCAAGCCCTTGCCCGCACTTTCGCGGAGCGGGCATGCATGAACCATTATGACTCATCTCAGGGAGGCCTTCACTCACACATCACCCTCCCCTTGTGTCACCACCCCCCTCACGATCCTCGAGTCGGATGGCGCTTGTTTTCCTTTATTTGTCTACCTCTATGTCCACCCAGCGGTCTCGGTTTCACCTGATCGCCCAGGCGGCAAATTGCCAAATTGATACGTTTCGCGGCCCCCTTCATATCGGTCATTTCACCCACTTCCCAACCGGCCGAGGGGACAGCCGTGGCTTGCCCCCCCGCTCGCCCTTAGGCTGGCATCTGGTGCGAATGAGAAAGGGGGGAACATGACCCGACGCGAACGAACCCGGTCCATCATCAAGTTCCTGTTTTGGGCGGCGGCCTCGGCGGGGGCCTTCTGGTACGCCGTTCATTTCTACACCTCCGGCCGGATGGTGCATTGGTATTACTACCAGGCCAAGGCCGACGGATACGCGGTAAACGCGCGGGCCTTCATGGACGCCACGCCCGAGAGGCCCGCCGCCTTGACCGTCGGCGAGTTTTCGAGCCTCGACGGCCTTCAGGCCCGGGCCGTCAAGAAGGGGGAGGTCCTTCCGGAGCACGCCACGGGCGTGATCTCCCTGGAGACGCTCGCGGAGGGCCGTCGCGCCTCCCTGGAGGGAGGGACGCTCACCGTGAAGGTCCCCTGGGAGCTCAAACAGGCCAAGGGGTTCAAGTACAAGGACACCTTCACCCACAAGAACATCAAGACCAATCCCCTTTCGGGCCTGTGGAACATCGTCATGGTGGGGCTCATCGGCGTATGCCTCGGATACCTTGCCGAGGGATTCACCGACATGCTGGGACTGAAGTTCAAGAAGATCGACCACTCCGTGGGTCACTGAGACGGGAGGAGACGCCATGTTTGACTTTCTCATCGCGGGCATCCAGGCGCCCTGGTTCCTCCTCGTCTTCACCGGCTTCACGGTGGGGATCGTGGGGGGCTTCATCGGCGTGGGCGGCGGCTACATGGTCACCCCCGCGCTCATCGTATTCGGCTTTCCGGGCTACATGGCCTCGGGCATCGACATGACCCATATCGCCGGAAAGGGCATCGTATCCACCGTGCGGCACCGCCAACTCGGGAATATCGATTGGGTGCTTGCCCTGTCCATGGTGGCGGGGACCATGTTCGGCGTGGAGGAGGGAATCCGACTCCTCGGGTACTTCAAACACCTCGGGCTCTCCTCCGTGGCGCTGCTCTCCGCCTCCGTCTGCCTCATGTTCACCCTCTTCGTCTACACCCTCTACGAGACGGTCAAGTCCCACCGCCGACTCGCCCAGATGGCCGAGGAGGGGAAGGCCCTGGCGCGGGAAGTGACCACCTCGGGCCTGCCCCGCCTCTTTCAGCGCTTTCCGCTCGCCCCCATCGTCCGGTGCCGGACGGCCCGGGTGGTGGTCTCCATGTGGATCATCGTCCTGGTGGGCGTGGTGACCGGCATCCTGGCCGGGTTCCTTGGAGTGGGCGGGGGGTTCATCCGGGTCCCCGCCCTCGTCTACATCGTGGGATGCTCCACCCACATCGCCGTCGGGACGGACCTCGTGGAGATCGTCTTCTCCGGCGCTTACGGCTGCCTGCGCCACTCCATCGAGGGCAACGTGGACTTCGTGGCCGTCATGTTCATGATCGTGGGGGCCATGTTCGGCGCGCAGTTCGGCTCCATCGCCACGGCCTTCGTCCGCGGACCCGCCATCCGGTACATGCTTTCCTTCTCCCTCGCCCTGGCGACGCTCGGCGCAGGGCTGCCCCTGGCCAACGTGCTCCTGGGAGGAAAGATGCGGGTCCTGCAGGCCCTGTCGGTGATCGTCACCCTGGGGCAGATGATTTTCCTGTGCCTGTTCATCATCTCGCTGGTCCTCTTCGCCTGGAGGGCGCGGCGCGGCAAATGGGTGCCGGACTGGGTGGTTCCCCTCCTGGTCCAGGACGCGGTGTGAGGAGGTTGCCGTGAAGAAGCTGCTGTCGAACATGTGGGGGTACGCGCTGCTCCTGCTGATCGTCTCCATGGGGCTGGCCACGCTGTTCTTCCTGGCCTACATGAAAGACCACGTGTGAGGGTCGAGCCATGATGAAACTCGGACAGATTCTGGGCAACCTTCTCCTGTACGGGATCCTGGTATACTTCGCCGTGGATTCGCTCTTCCTCGAACCCGATCCCTGGTTCGCCTTCGTCGTCGTCTTCCTCCTCGTGGTCGCCTGCGTGGTGACCCTCATCCCCGGGCTCCACGCCCGGGGCGTATCGCCGGGCGAATACCCGTATGAAGATTGACCTCCCCTCGGGAGACCCGGCCGTCCAGGGCTGGAGGCGCCGCCTCGACGCCCTGGACCTCGGCCTCCGGACGGGGGACGTTCCGGCCAAAAAATACCCCCGGCTCCGCCAGGAGGCTCTGGCGGAGCTGGGGAAGGCACTGATCGCCCCCCACCTCGAGCCGGGGGAACAGTGGGCGGGGGAGCACCACTGGGTCCTCGGCCATTTGAACCTGCCCCTGTCGGCCCTCAAGGAAACCGCCCTCCGCGCCGAGAGTCTCTACCTGACGGATCGGCGGCTCTTCCGGTGGAGGTTCCAGGACAGGACGGTCCCCGAGGCCGGGGGGTTGGACGACTGGGAAGAGACTCTGGAGGTCCGCCGGCTCTCGGAACTGGCCGGCGTCCGTCGCCGCTATGCCTGGAGATGGGGAGAAGCGGCCGCCGGCGCCGCCATTCTCGGCCTCGCCCTCCTCCTGTGGGACCACCTGCAGATCACCGGCTGGGCCCTGGCGCTCCTGGGAGCGGCGGCCGCGGTCCACGGTCTGGCGATTCCCAGCCGGTGGGCCGAGATTGTCCCCAGGAACCCCCGCGAACCGGGCTGGCCGGTGCGGGCGGCGGGCAAGAAGAGCGGACGGAGGCTCCTCGCCTTGCTTCCCCGGGCCGAAGCAGGCCCCTCTCCGCGGGAGGGGTGAGACCGTGGGCGACGCCCCCAACAATTACGCCAGGCTTCACCGGCGGCTGCTCCGCGCCCTGCTCCTGACCTGCCTCATCCCCCTCCTCCTCGTGGGCGGGGCGGGATACCTCCAGTTCCGGCGGTACGCCGAATCCATGGTCCTCGACCAGCAGGAGCGGCTCGTCTCGAACCACCGCGACTTCATCGAGTCCTTCCTCCAGAACCGCCGCGCCGAGCTCCAGGCGGTGGCCAACCGGTACACCCTCGAACAGCTCCTCCACGGCGAACTGGAGAGGGTCTTCCGCGTGATCCAGCAGGGATCCGGGATTTACACCGACATCGGCATCATCGACGACGCGGGACGCCACGTCCTGTACGTGGGCCCGTACAACCTCCAGGGCCGCAACTACCGGGACGCGGACTGGTTCAAGGTCCTTGCCCACCAGGACGTGTACGTGAGCGACCTCTTCATGGGGTACCGCGCCGTACCGCATTTCATCATCGCGGTGAAACGTCAGACCGGAGACAGGTATTACATCCTGCGGGCCAGCCTCTCCACGGACTACTTCAGCGAGATCGTGGAGCGCGTCCGCGTGGGACGGACGGGGGAAGCCTTCCTCTTGGATCGGAACGGCCTCCACCAGACCAAGACCCAGTTCGGAGGAGGCCTGCTCCAGCCTTCCAACTATCCGGCCCTGCGCCCCCACGCGGGGATCCTCTCTCGGGAGGTGGAGGAGCGCGACCGCATCGTTCTGTACTCCGACGTGTGGATGGCGCAGGACCGCTGGCTCCTCGTCTTCCGCCAGGAGAAGTCCGAGGCCTTCGGCCCCCTCTACCGGGCCTTCTGGATCTGGGTGGCCGTCACCCTCGCGGGGGTTCTCGGCGTGACGACGGCGGCGCTGCTCATCTCCCGCAACCTGGTCCGATACGTCCGGCGCGCCGACGAGGAGAAGGAGGCCCTCAACCGTCAGCTTCTCGCCACCTCCCGACTCGCGGCCATCGGCGAGATGGCCGCCGGAGTCGCCCACGAGATCAACAACCCTCTCGGGATCATCGAGACCCTGAAGACCTGGATCCTGGATCTGGTCACACCGGCCGGCGTTCGGGGCGAGGATGTCCCCG
>JBFLVU010000075.1:7806-12242 GCA_040758175.1 Acidobacteriota bacterium
AGGTCATGGACTCGGCCCAAAAGATCGGCGACCAGGTGGAGCGGTGCCGCCGCATCACCCACGACCTCCTCAAGTTCTCCCGCAAGGTGGAGACCGAGCAGGTCCCCACGGACGTCAACGCCCTCCTTGGGGACATGGTCCAGATGATCCAGCACCGCGCAAGGGCCGAGAACATCGCCTTCGAAACGGACCTTCAGGGCGTTCCGCCACTCCTGACCTCCCCCTCGAAGATCCAGCAGATCCTCGTGAACCTGCTCAACAACGCCGTGGACTCCATGGAGGGACGGGGGGGGACCATCTTCCTCTCGACCCGGGTCCGGGGACGCGCCATGAAGGTGACCCTCCGCGACACGGGGTGCGGCATCCCGCCGGAGAACCTCTCGCGCATCTTCGAGCCCTTCTTCACGACCAAGCCCGTCGGCAAGGGCACGGGGCTCGGCCTGGCCGTGTGCTACGGGCTGGCCCACCAGATGGGGGGCGACCTGGAGGTCGAGAGCCGGGTCGGCGAAGGGACGACCTTCACCCTGACCATTCCCCTCTCCCCCCCTTCGGAAGGCCGATGATGGCAGGACCGGTTCACCGGTCCTATCATGTTCGAGGAGACCTCCCATGGCCCCGAAGATCCTCCTGGCGGACGACGAGCGGGACTTCACCGAGACCATGAAGAAGATCCTTTCCCGGCGGGGGTACGACGTGGAGACGGCTCCCGACGGGTCCCAGGCCCTGCGCGTGGTCCTCAGGGGGGGCGTGGACGTGGTCCTTCTCGACCTCAAGATGCCGGGACTTCAGGGAATCGACACCCTGAGGGAGATGAAACGCCTCGCTCCCGAGGTCCCCGTTGTGATTCTCACGGGCCATCTGCTCAAGTCAACGGAACAGGAAGGCCTGCGGCTCGGCGCCTTCGCCTACCTGACGAAACCCTGCACCCTCGAGGAGATCGTGAGAACCATCGAGGAGGCCAGGAGCGGCCCGCCACCGGAACGGCCGCCATGAAGGCGCTCCCGTTGAGCCCGGAGGGCCCCCGACCGGCCCGGAACGGGGTCCGGCGGGCCGTTTCCCTCCTCCTGGACTTCCTGGAGATCATCGGGCTCCACGAGAAGACGCAACCCTTCGAATCCCGGCTGGAGTCCCTCCGGCTCCGGTATCTCCAGTTCCGGGACGCGCTCTCCGCCAACAACGAAATCCTCGCTCTCATCACCGATCTCGAGGTGCGCCTTCAGGAGCGCAGGCCAACGGGACCCACGTCGGTGAAGGCGAAGGCCGTGGCCGCCCTCACGGCGGCCCAGCGCATGGTCAACGCCCTGAACGGCCTCTCCGACGAGAGGTACCCCTCGCTCCGCCTCGCCCTGAAACGAATCGAGCGGCGCCTCGCCACGTGCTTCGGGGGCGCCGCAGAACCCCCGGAAGCCCTGGAGTGGGTCCTGCCCCTCTCCCGCCTCGACCGGAGCCTCGCGCCCTGGGTCGGCCACAAGATGGCCAACCTCGGGGAGGTCCGAAACCGCCTCGGCCTCCCCGTTCCCGAAGGGTTCGTCGTGACGGCCCGGGCCTTCCGCGCGGTGGTGGACTCGGCGGTGGGGGCGGATTTCCTCCTCGATTCCGGAGCGGCGGCCCCGGACGAGGACCTGGAGCGGCTGGGGCGCGCCCTGAGGGCCCAACTGGCGGCCGCGGAGATCCCCCGCGCCGTCGAGGCCGCCATCCTCGACGCCCACTCCTCCCTCCTCCGGTCCGCCGGCCCTTCCTCCCGCGTCGCCGTGCGATCCAGCGCGCTGATGGAGGACTCGGAGCTCTCCTTCGCCGGGCAGTTCGAGACGCTCCTGAACGTGACCCCCGACGAGCTTCTTGACGCCTACCGCCGGGTCCTCGCCAGCCTGTACGAGCCGCGGGGGATCTCGTACCGAGGCATGTTCGGCGTTGAGGAGAGGGACCTCGCGGTGGCCGTGGGCGTGATGGCCATGGTCGAAGCGGATTGCGCCGGGGTGGCCTATTCCCGGGATCCCGTGGAGCCGGGTTCGACCGACGTGATCCTCCACGCCGCCCGGGGCCTCGGGACGGCGCTGGTGGAGGGCCGGGTTCCTCCCGAAGAACTCACCGTCCACCGGGAGTCCGGCGCCATCCGCCGCCGGTCCGCCCCCGATTCCCGGGCAGCGGATTCCCCCCCCCTCCTTTCGGACCACGAGGCCGCCACCATCGCGTCCTGGGTCGTCCGCATGGAGCAGCACTTCGGGATGCCCCAGGACGCGGAATGGGCGCGGGATCGGGAGGGCAAGCTGTGGATCCTACAGGCCCGTCCCCTGGTCTTCTCCCAACCCGTCCGGCCCGCCCGCCTTCCCCCGGAGGGAACGCGGATGCGATTGGAGGGCGGAGAGACGGCCGTTCCCGGCGCAGGGTCCGGACCGGTGGCGCGCGTCGGTCCGGATACGGATCTCGCCTCCTTTCCCCTTGGAGCCGTCCTGGTCTCGGCCCATTCCTCCCCCGCGTACGTGCGCGCCTTGCGTGGAGCCTCGGCGGTGGTGACCGAGGTCGGCAGCGTGGCCGGACACATGGCCTCGGTGGCGAGGGAAATCGGGGTCCCCGCACTCCTGGGAGTCCCGCGCGCTATGGACCTCCTCGCCGAGGGCGAAATCGTCACGGTGGACGCCGGGGCGAGGAAGATCTACGCGGGAAGGGTGGAGGAAGTGCTTACGGAAAGGCCCGGCCCCGCCTGCCGGCCGGAGGGCGAGGGCATCCGGCTCCTGACGGACGTCTCGCGCTACGTGGTTCCCCTCTCCTTGACCGATCCGCGGTCGGCCGGATTCACTCCCCTGGCCTGTTCCACCGTTCACGACGTCGCCCGGTACTGCCACGAGAAACTCTTCGAGGAGATGTTCGGGATCAACCGCCTCGTCGGCGACGCGAGGCGCCAGGCCCCGCTCCTGGACGTGTTTCTCCCCGTGGACCTGTACGTCATCGACCTTGGGGGAGGCCTGGCCTCGCCCAGGGGTTCCCGCCGCGTCCGCCGCTCCGACGTGGCCTCCCCCCTCTTCGCGTCCCTTCTCGACGGAATGCTCCACCGCGGGATCCCCCGGGGCGGTCCGCGTGCCCTTTCCGCGAGGGGCTTTTTCCAGGTGGTCCTCCGCCACGGAGTCACCGCGCCGGAGGGAGACGCATCGCTTCGCGAACCATGCTACGCCCTCGTCTCGGACCGATACCTGAACCTGGCGGCCCGGGTGGGCTACCACTTCAGCGCCGTGGACGCCTACTGCGGAGACTTTCTCAACGAGAACTACATCTCCTTCCGGTTCAAGGGGGGCGCCGCGGACCGGCAGCGCCGTGAAAGGCGCGTGCGGGCCATCGCCGAGATCTTGAAGGCCCTCGGCTTCACCGTCCGGTCCGTCAACGACCTCGTGGACGCCCATTTCCAAAAGCAACCCCGGGAGGTCCTCCTCGCCACGCTGGATCGGATCGGCCGCCTCCTGCAGTTCATGCGCCAGATGGACGCCGCCATGGAATCCGAGGCCTGGGTGGAGCGCGTCGTGAGCGCCTTCCTGCAGGAGGATTACGCTCTGGAGAGGGGCGGGGCGGAAGGCCAGAAGGGGACGGCACACGCGGCGCCTCCGGGCGCTTCTGGACGGGGCGGCGCCCCCGACCTATGATGGCGCCGGGGGAGGGTCCCGCCATGGCGAAGTGCCGGGTGCTTCTGGTGGACGACGAGCCCATCTTTCTCAAGTCCATGTCCAAGGTATTGGGGGCAAGAGACTACGAGGTGGAGACGGCCGAGGACGGCACGGCCGCGCTGAAGCGCATGGCGGAGCAGGAATTCGACGTCGTCGTCCTGGATCAGCGCATGCCGGGGATGGACGGCCTCACGACCCTGGAGCACATCCAGAGAGACTTCCCCGTCGTTCCCGTGATCCTCCTGACGGGCCACGCCGAAATGGACACGGCCGTGGAAGCCATGGAGCGGGGAGCCGTGGATTATCTGCTCAAGCCCGCCGCCGTGGAAAAGCTCTGCGAGCGACTGCACGCCGCCCTGGAGCGAAAAGCCGTCCTCAAGGAGATGCTCAAGCGCTAGCTGGTGGCTGACAAGCCCCTTGGGGGTCGCGCAAGGGTTCTTCAGCCGTCTGCCAGGCGCGGGGGGCCGTGCCCGGCCCGCTGTTGAACCGGAAGCGTGACAGTGAAGACCGATCCCGGCGGAGGGGTGCGGTCCTCCGCTTCGACGGTTCCCCCGTGCAGTTCGACGTAGTGCCGGGCCAGCGTGAGGCCGAGCCCCCGCTGTCCGGCCTTGCTCGTCACAAAAGGCTCGAACAGCGTGGCTTGGAGGTGGGGCGGGATGCCCGTCCCCTCGTCCTCGAACCGGACCTGGACCTGGTCCGCCTGGGCCGAAAACACGACCCGGATGGCCCCTTCCGGCCCCGCCTCCTGGGCGTTCTTGAGCAGGTGATAGAAGGCCATGACAA
>JBFLVU010000076.1:0-12225 GCA_040758175.1 Acidobacteriota bacterium
CCCGGTCAGAAACTCCCAGGCGTAGGCGATGGCGTCTTCCTTGAAATAGTCCCCGAAGGAGAAGTTCCCCAGCATCTCGAAGAAGGTGTGGTGGCGTGCGGTGCGCCCCACGTTTTCGAGGTCGTTGTGCTTTCCGCCCGCCCGAACGCACTTCTGGCTGGACGTCGCGCGGGTGTATTCACGCTTCTCCTTGCCAAGGAAGACGTCCTTGAACTGGTTCATCCCCGCGTTGGAGAACAGGAGCGTGGGATCTCCCGCCGGAATGAGCGAGGAGGAACGCACGGCACGGTGGCCCCTTTCCTCGAAGAACCGGAGGAACGCCGATCGGATCTCGTTACCCGTCATGATTGCCTCGCTGGAACGTTCTGGGGATCCCCAGATCCCTCCGTCATTCGATTCCCTCATCCTCCTGGCCAAGGGAACCCAGGGCCGCCGCAATGGCCGAGGCCGTGAATCCCCTGCCCCTCAGGAAACGCCAGATTCTGGCGCGTTCCTTCCCCCCTGTCAAATCGGCGGCTCGGATTCCCCGGCGCTCCAGGAGCCCCCCCAGTGCCTGCCCCTCTTCCTCCGAAGTGACCTGGGGGCTCTCCCCCGAGATTCCCGCCCGCTTCAGTTTGTGCCGGATGGCGACAGGTCCCTTTCCCCGGGCCAATTCGCTCCGGATCAATGCCTGTGCGAATCGCGCGTCGGAAAGGTGGCCGGCGCGTTCCAGGACGAGGATGGCCTCCTCGATCTCACCGTCGGGGAAGCCTCTCCGCGCGAGCTTGGAGCGGATCTCCTCCCGGGAGTGCTCCCTTAGCGCCAGGAGGCGGAGGGCCGCACCCTCCGCCCCTCCTGCTCCCTTGGTCCCTTCTGACATCAGTACTTCGTGAAGGCGGGAGGCAGGTCCGAGGATCCCGGCGCGGCCACGCCCTCCATCTGTTCCTTCGCGATGTCGGATGTGGACTGTATCCCCTGGATCTTGAGTTTGAACTCGTCGGGGTTGGTGGCGCGCCTCAGGGCCTCCTCGAGGGTGATCTGGCCCTGCTTGTACAGGAAGAAGAGGGACTGGTCGAAGGTCTGCATGCCGTACTGGCTGTAGCCCTGCTCGATGTAGTCGCGAATGAGCTTCGTCTTTTCCTTGTTCTCGATGCAGTCCCGGATGGTGGAGGTGCAGATCATAACTTCGGCGGCGGGGACCCGCCCCTTCCCGTCGGACTTGGGCAGCAGGCGGAGGGAGATGACGGCCTTGAGAATGGCCGCGAGCTGGAGCCGGATCTGCTTCTGCTGGTGGGGGGGGAAGACCGAGATGATCCGGTTCACCGTCTCCGTGGCGTCCAGGGTGTGCAGGGTCGAGAAGACCAGGTGGCCCGTCTCGGCGGCCAGGATGGCCGTCTCGATGGTCTCGTAGTCGCGCATTTCGCCGACCAGGATCACGTCTGGGTCCTCGCGCAGGGCGGCGCGGAGGGCGGAGGCGAAGGACCGTGTGTCCACACCCACCTCGCGCTGGTTCACGATGGACTTCTTGTCGCGGTGAAGGAACTCGATGGGGTCTTCCACCGTGATGATGTGCTCAGTGCGGCTCGCGTTGATCTGGTCGAGCATGGCGGCCAGGGTGGTGGACTTGCCCGAACCTGTGGTCCCGGTGCATAGAACGAGGCCGCGCTGTTCGGCGGCGATCTTCTCCAGGATGGGCGGTAGCATCAGCTCTCGGATGGTCTTGATCCCGATGGGGATGACACGGCAGACGATGCCCACCGTTCCGCGCTGCTGGAAGATGTTGACGCGGAAGCGCCCCAGCCCGGGCACCGAATAGGCGATGTCCAGCTCGAGATTGGCCTTGAACTTCTCCTTCTGCTTGGCGTCCATGATGGAGAAGGCCATGGCGATGGTGTCTTCCTGCATCAGCCGCTTCTGGTCCACCATGGGCGTCAGGTGGCCGTGGACCCGGATGACCGGGTGGGACCCCACCTTGAGGTGCAGGTCGCTGGCTCCGTGGTCGATGGCCATCTTCAGGAAGTCGTTGATATGCATGGACGACTCCTCACTGGAACGGGCCGGCTCCACCGCGCGCGGGTGCCTGGATGCACCGCGCCCCGGGGACCGCGACCTCCCCCCGGCGCCTTTCGAACCGCCCGGCGGCGTTTGCCGCCGAAGGTCACTTGTAGACCGGCGTCAGCCAACCGTAGATATCTTCCGCCTTGCCCTGGACGATTTCAAGGTACCGCTTCTGGACCGCCTCGGTGACCCGGCCTCGCTGTCCCTTTCCGACGGGGATGCGGTCCACGGAGGCGATGGGTGTAATCTCCGCCGCCGTCCCCGTAAAGAAGATCTCGTCGGCCAGGTAGAGCATCTCGCGCGGCACCGCCTGGTGGCGCACTTCCATCTTCATTTCCTTGGCGAGAATGGTGAGCACGCCGTCGCGCGTGATGCCGGGAAGAACCGCGTGGCCGAGGGAGGGGGTGTAAACCGTGCCGTTGCGCACCAGGAAGATGTTCTCCCCGGATCCCTCGGAAACGTACCCGTTCACGTCCAGAGCGATACCCTCGGCGAAGCCCGAGAGGATGGCCTCCATCTTGATGAGCTGCCCGTTCATGTAGTTGGCGGCGCACTTGGCCATGGCGGGAAGCGAGTTGGGGGAGGGGCGGTTCCACGTGGAGACGCACACGTCCACCCCTTTGGCCAAGGCCTCGGGCCCCAGGTAGGCTCCCCAGTCCCACACGGCCACGGCCGTTTCCACGGGGCACGGGAGGGGGTTCACGCCCACGTCGCCGTACCCCCGGAAGACCACGGGACGGATGTAGCACTTCTGCATGCCATTCCGGCGGATCACCTCGAGGCACACTTCGCAGTACTCGTCGAGGGTGAAGGGAATCTCCATCCGGTAGACCTTGGCCGAGTGGTAGAGGCGCTGGATGTGGTCCTTCAGACGAAGGACTCTGGGGCCTCTGGGCGTTTCGTAGCAGCGGATCCCCTCGAACACGCTGGAACCGTAGTGGATCACGTGGGAAAGAACGTGGATGTGGGCCTCGTTCCAGGGAACGAACTTGCCGTTCATCCAGATCCAATCGGTATTCTTCACAGGCATGAAACCCCCTTACGAGCAAGGGGATAGTATATCCGCCGGACCGAGACAGGGTCAATCTTCCAAGGCGATGCCCCCGGCCGGGGGATGGGTTAGATGGCCCAGGAGGGAGATCGTTCCCGGAGATACGAATGGGCCCTTTCCGAGACGGCCGTGGCGTTTTGGATGCAGTTTCCGACGGAGACGCCGCTCAGGAGATTCCCCGAAACAAAGAGCCCAGGATGGGTGGCTTCCAGTTCCTCGGCGGCCCTCTTGAAGTCCCCGTGTCCGAGGTTGTATTGGGGGATGGCGGGACGCCAGGATTCCACCCGGCTCAGAACGGGCTCTCCACGCAGGTCCAACAAGGGTTTCAGGTCGTCCAGAACCCGCCGTACGAGTTCCGGTTCTTCGAAGACCGCCCGGTCCGGGTGCACCGCCCCCCCCACAAAGGCCGAGAGCGCCACGTAGCCCTCTGGGGCGCGCCCGGCGAAGAGGGACGATGGGAAGAGGCATCCCAGGACGAATCGGTCTTCCACCTCCGGGGCGAGAAAGCCGAAGCCGTCCAGCGGGTGTCCCACGTCCTCCCTGCGGAATCCGAGGCACACGAGGGCCACGTCCGCGTAAGGGAGGCCGCCGATCCGCTTCGGGAAATCCCCGCCCAGGGGGGCCAGCACCGCCGCCGACGCACGGGCCGGCAGGGCGGACACCACGGCCCGTGCCAGAAGCTTCCCGGGGGAGCCCTCGGGGCCTTCGACGTCCACTTCGAAGCCTTCTTCCGTCCTGCGGACGCCGTGGACCGCCGCACGGGCCCGATAGCCCCCGCCAAGGGCCTCGGCGAGACGCTCGGGGAGAACGGCCAGCCCCTCGCGGAAGGAGAAGAGACCGCCGGCGGGCGCCGGCCCCTTCCTCTTGGCCAGCGCACCCCGGATGAGGCTCCCGTGGTCGCGTTCGAGCGCGTAGATCTTGGCCACGGCGTGACGCACCGAGAGGCGCTCTGGGTCCCCTGCGTATACGCCAGATACAAAAGGAGATACGGCGTAATCCAGGAGCTCGGGTCCCAGGCGCCTCCTCACAAACTGGGCGATGGACTCCTCCCGGTCTTCCGGGGCCCGGGACACGAAGGGCTCCCGGAGAAGGCGCAGCTTGGCGGCCCCGGAGAAGAGCGGGGTCCCCAGAAACCCCAGTGGGCCGCCTGGAAGCGGAACCAGCCGTCCTCCCTTGACGACGTATCGCCGCTTCGCGGCGCCCTCCGCCGTGATCCGCTCCGGGATAAGCCCCGCCTTCTCGCACAGGGCGTCGATTTCGAGTGCATTGTTGAGAACCGTGTTGGGGCCCAACTCGAAGAGAAAGCCCCCGTTCCGCCATGTCGTGATGCATCCCCCGGGTCGGCCCGCGGCCTCGCACAGCGCGACGCTCCGCCCCCGGTCCCTCAACAGGAATCCTGCGGTGAGGCCGCTGATTCCGCCTCCGAGTACGGCGGCGTCCACCCGGTCCGGCGAATGGCCGCTCAAGGCCGGCCCTCCCCAGGCAGGCCTACAGCGCCCCGGACGGACCGGACCAGCGCCGTGATCAGGCCGGGGTCGGTGCCCAGGGTGGGAACGCGGCTGTATCCGAGCCCCAGCCCGCGGGCGAGGTCCCCGTAGAGGACGTCGAGTTCGTAGAGCGTCTCGCTGTGCTCGTTGACGAAGGCCACGGGAACCACCACCGCGTGCGGGACGCCGCGGCCGGCCCACTCGCGCAGGACGTGCTCCACGGAGGGTCCGAGCCACCTCGCGGGCCCGACCTTGCTCTGCCAGGCGAGAACGCCGAGCCACCGACCCTCTCCGGGGCCGAAAAAGGGGCCCTCTTCGATCCCTGCGATCTCGATGCGCCCGCACGCGATCCCGGCCCTCTCGCAGATTTCGGCGACCGTGCGGGCCACCTGGCCCGGGTAGGAGTCCTTCCGCGCCACGGAGAGGGGCAGACCGTGGGCCGAGAAGAGGACTTCTGCCCGCTCCGGGGCCTTCTCCAGAACGTCCAGGACCTTCCTGGCCAGGGCGTCCAGGTAATCTGCGGACTCCCAGAAGGACCGGACCTCAAGGACCTCGCCCTTCCACTCGAGCGCCCGCAAGGACCGCAGGGCCTCGTGGATGGAAGAACCCGTGGTGGTCACGGACTCGTGCGGGTAGACGGGAAGGAGCACGATGCGCCGAAATCCGCTTTCCGAAATCTCCCTGCACACCCCCGCGATGAGGGGCTCCCAGTAGCGCATGCCCACGAAGCAGCGGTAGCCGCCACCGAGGGCTTCCTCCAGCGCCCGCGCCTGCGCCGTCGTCTCCCGGAGGGTCGGGCTGAACTGGCCCATGGCGAGGTAGTTCTCGGCGAGCAAGGGAGCCCGCCTTTTCGCCACAAGCGAGGCCACGAAGGGACGGATCAGCCTGGGAATCGGGATGAGGTCCGGGTCCATGAAGATGTTGCGGAGGTAAGGCCCGCACTCCTCGGCCTTCGTCGGTCCGCCGTAGTTCATGAGGAGAACCGCCGTATGAGCCCCCCCGGAAGGGTCCTTCTTCCGGGGGCCATCGGCCCGCTCTTCGGTCCGCGCGGAGCCCTTCATCGGGTCCTTCTCCGTCTCATCTCGACCCGCCTTCTCACCTGCTCCCCCAGCTCGTGGCTAGACGGTTCGCGAAAACCGCTTCGGGTCACCCTTGCTCAAATACGCGTCGAAGGCCATGGCGATGTTGCGCACGAGGAGCCGGCCCAGGGGCCGGACCTCGATCCGGTCCACGTGGAGATCCAGCAGACCGTCGGCCGCGAGGGGTTCCAGCACCGCCAGGGCGTCGGCGAAGGTCTCGTCGAAGGAAAGGCCGTAGGCGTCCTCGACCTCCCGCTTGTACAGAACGAAATGGCACATGAGCCTCGTGATGACGTCCCGCCTCAGAAGATCGTCTCCGGTGAGCTCGACACCCCGGAAAACGGCGATGCCGGTCTCGGACACCCTCTTCTGGTAGTCCGCCAGAGTCTTGGCGTTTTGCGCGTAGCATCGTCCCACCTGGCCGATGGAGGTCACGCCGACCCCATAGAGGTCGCACCCGGCCTTCGTCGTGTACCCCTGAAAATTCCGGTAAAGGGTCCGGTCCTTGAGCGCCTTGACGAGTTCGTCCCCGGGCCTCGCGAAGTGGTCCATACCCACGAAGACGTAGCCGGCCCGAACGAAGGACTCCACCACCATTTCGAGGGTCTCCAGTTTTTGGGCGGGAGTGGGCATGGCCTCCCTTGGGATGGCCCGCTGGTGGCCGATGAGGTCAGGGAGGTAGGCGAAGTTGAAGACGGCGATGCGGTCCGGCCCGATGGCGGCCACCTTGTCCACCGTATCCCGGAAGCTTTCCGCGGTCTGGTGCGGAAGGCCGTAAATGAGGTCCACGTTGATCGACTCGAAGCCGAGTTCCCGGCATCGGTCGATGACCCTGCGCGT
Organism: Acidobacteriota bacterium; assembly: GCA_040758175.1. Lineage (GTDB taxonomy): Bacteria > Acidobacteriota > UBA4820 > UBA4820 > DSQY01 > JBFLVU01. The sequence goes on from JBFLVU010000076.1 coordinate 6,495, forward strand.
GAGATCCTCGGGTTGGATCCGGTGAACCGCCTTCTGCACTTTCGGATCGAAGTCCTGTATTCCCAACGAGATGCGATTGAAGCCCGACTCCGAGAAGAGGGCGAGGTGGTCATCGGTGACTTCCCTCGGATCGATCTCCACGCCGATCTCCGCTCCCGGAGCGATCTCGAAGCGGGAGCGAATGGCCTCCCACAGTCTCCTCAGCACCGGCGCGGGGATGAAGGTCGGTGTCCCGCCGCCCCAGTGGACTTGGACGACCTTTCGCCCGGGCTTCATCCGCCGCGCCAGGGCATCGAGTTCCAACAGCAGGTGGTCCACGTAGGAGGACCCGAGCCCACGGTCTTTGGTGTAGGTGACGTTGCACCCGCAGAAGTAACAGACGGATTTGCAGAAGGGGAGGTGAACGTACAGCGAGAGATCCGGGGGCGACGGGGCGGCGTTGGTCCTTGCCACCTCGCGTTCATAGGCCCCGGCGTCGAAACCCTCGTGGAAGTAAGGGGCCGTCGGATAGGAGGTGTACCTTGGACCGGGCCGGTCGTATTTCAGGATGAGTTCACGGTCGAAAACCGGTGGATCCCAGCGCTGGGTCATGGATTCCGCCTCGATGAAGCCCTACGGGGACAGCGGGCTCGGATGGGTGGACCATCCGGAATCACCCCCCGACGCCTTGCCTCCGGGGGAGGATTCCCCCGTTTCTCCCCCGCCCCTGCCCCGTGTTTCGCATACTCCGATCCTTTGTCTCCCCATCTCGTCAGGGCTCCTTCCTCCCCAGACGGTGAACGGCCTCCACGAGAGCCTTGACGTTTTCCACCGGAGTCTCGGGAAGGATCCCGTGGCCCAGGTTGAATACGTGGCCGATCCCGGGCGCCTCGCCGAGAATCCGGGCCGCCTCACGCTCCACGGTGGCCCTCGTCCCGAAGAGGGCCAGGGGGTCCAGGTTTCCCTGAAGCGCCACGGCGCCTCGGGTTCGCTCCGAGGCCTCCGCCAGGGAGACCCGCCAATCCACCGACACCCCATCAACGCCTGTGGCCGCCATCTCTTCCAGGAAAGGGGCGCAACCGTTCACGTACAGAAGCACCGGCACGCCTGCGGAAGCGAGAGCTTTCACGATCCGGACCGTGGGGGGGAAAGCGATTTCCCGGTACAGCCGGCGGGAGAGGACCCCTGCCCATGTGTCGAACAGCTGGAGGGCCTGCGCGCCCGCGGCCACCTGCGCCCGAAGGTAGACGATGACGGTCTCCGCGAGCAGGTCCAGGAGTTCGCTGAACCCCCGAGGGTCTTCGTACATCCATCCCAACACGTGGCGGAAGGCGCGGCTCGTCCCTCCTTCCACGATATAGGAGGCCAGAGTAAAGGGAGCGCCCGAGAACCCGATGAGCGGCACGCCTGCCGGAAGCTCGCGTCGAAGAATTCGCACGGTCTCCAGGACGAATCCGGTTTCGGTCTCCGGGTCCGGAACGTGGAGGCGGTCCAGGTCGCCCCGGCCCCTCACGGGATCCAGGCGCGGCCCCTCCCCTTCGGCGAAGGAGAGCGGCACTCCCATGGCCTCCACCGGGATGAGGATGTCCGAAAACAGGATGGCCGCGTCCACTCCCAGAATGCGAACGGGTTGCAGGGTGACCTCCGCGGCCAGATCGGGAGTCTTGCAGAGGGAGAGGAAATCCCCGGCCTTCTCCCGCGTGGCCCGGTATTCGGGCAGATAGCGTCCGGCTTGACGCATGATCCAAATGGGCGTCGCATCCACCCTTCGGCGCCTCAGGGCGCCGAGCAATCGGGACTCGGTCACACCGGCTCCTTTCCACCAGGCGGGACCGAAAGGCGCCTCCCCGCTGGCATCAACCTCCGGAGTGTATTACATTTCAGGTAAAAAGGGAGGATGCCATGGTGAAGTGGGACACCATTCTCTGCCCCATCGACTTCTCCGAGATCTCCTTGGCCGCCCTCCGCCTCGCCCGGTCACTCCGCAAGCTCGTGGACGCCAGGCTGGTCCTCGTGTACGTGGTGGAGCCCATCGTGGCCCCCTCCGACTTCACCTTTGGACCCATGACCTCGGGGGACGTGGAGGATCGGCTCGTGGAGAGGTCACGCCAGTCCCTTGCCGAAATCGTGAGCGGGCTGGATGTGCCCTCCGACAAGCTCGGAAGCCGGGTAGAGCACGGGAGGGCCTCTCAGGAGATCGTCCGGGTGGCGTCCGAAGAGAGAGCCGATCTCATCGTCATGGGCACCCATGGGTACACGGGGATGGCCCACGTGCTCCTGGGCTCTACTGCCGAAAGGGTCCTGAGGAAGGCCCCTTGCCCCGTTCTAACGGTGCGGGCTCAGACGGCGCCCGATTCCTCTCGGGAGGGGTGATTTTTTCCCTCGAAGGTGCTATATTAGGGGTACTCGGCGGCTCTCTCCAAGATACACGCCGAGTTTCCCTGGACGGCCGGAAGCCCCCCCATTCCGGCCGTCCGTCTTTTTTGGGCGGAGGCCTCCCTCGGCGCCCGCCAGAGGGCCCTCCCCTCTCTGTGCGTCAGGACCGGTCCAGTTCGAAAAGCCTCCGCGCGTTCTCGCTGGTGGTCCGGGCCAGATCCAGGACATCCTTGCCCAGATATTGAGCCACGTACCCGCCCACAACGGCCACGTGGGCCGGTTCGCACCTTTTTCCGCGGAAAGGAGGGGGGGCCAGGTAGGGCGCGTCGGTCTCCAATAGGAGCCTCCCCGGCGGAACCCGGCTCAGAGCTTCCCGGATCCCCGCAGCCTTGGGAAAGGTGGCGATGCCCGAAAAGGAGAGGTGCAATCCGAGCGCGAGGAAGGCCTCGGCCTCCCGGATTCCGTAGGTGAAGCAGTGAATCACACCCCTCAACGCGGCGCCCGCCTCCCGCAGGACGGCCTCCGTGTCCTCGAAGGCGCTCCTTGAATGGACGACCACCGGAAGGCCCAGGTCCACGGCCATGCGGACCTGCTCCGAGAAGGCCCGGCGCTGGACGCCGCGCTCGGACAGATCGTAGTGATAGTCGAGTCCGATCTCCCCCACGGCGCAGATGCTCGATCGGGACAGGGCCACGCGCAGGTCGGAGGCGGCCCCGGAGGCCCACAGGGAAGCCTCATGCGGGTGCAGGCCGGCCGTGGCCTTCAGGCCTTCCGCGAAGGCGAGGGCCGCCGATGGTTCCCAGTCCCCCGGGTGGGTTCCCACGAGGACGGCCCGGGAGACACCCGCCGCCCGCGCCCGTTCGAGGACTTGAGCGCGGTCGCCGTCGAAGGCCTCCATGGCCAGGTGGCAGTGGCTGTCGGTCCAGGGCCCCTCTACACTCACGGGCCCCCCTCCGTTCGTCCGGGCGGGCCCCCCGGCCCGGCCCAAAGATCCTCAAGGGCCGACAGGACCTCGCCGGCGGTGACGGCGCCCATGCAATCCCGGTGGACGCAGGCCTCTCCCGCGCACGCCCGCCGCACACCCATTCTATGCACCACACGGTGGCGGTGGCCGAAGGGGCGGTTGACCACGGGATCCGTGGGCCCCAGGACGGCCACCGTGGGCACACCCAGCAGAGCCGAGATGTGCATGGCGCCCGTGTCCGCCCCGACGAAGGCCCCGGCCCGCCGGATCACGGCCACCAGGCGGTCCAAGCCCCAATCGGGAATGACCACCAACCCCTCCTGCGGGGGGAGGGAATCGATGAGCTCGGCCTCCTCGGGACCCCAGCCCAGCAGGGTGGGTTTTCCGAGGCGGTCCCGGACCTCTCGCGCCAACTCCAAGTACCGGAAGGGCGGCCACCGCTTGCGTCCCTGTGCGCGGCTCGTACCCAGAAACGCGAAGAGGAATCTCCCCCTTGGGAGCCCCCTTGATTCGAGAAACTCGTCCACCTCGCGCTGGGCCGCCTCGGGAACGGCCGGCTCCAGGAAGACCGGCTCCGGCTCCGAGAACCCCAGGGCGCGCAGGGCGCCGGAGTAGCGGTCGAAGCGGGAAATCCGGATTTCCGGCCCCGGCTGGAGGGTGTGGTCGTAAAGGAGATGGCTGTGTTCCTTACCGAATCCCTTTGCGTAACCGGCGACCGCCATCGCTCCGGAGGCCCGCCCGACCAGGGCGGACCTGAGGATGCCGTGGAGGTCCAGAGCCAGATCGTAGCGGGACTGACGGAGCCTGTGGAGGTACTCGGCCATGGCACGGCCCCATCGAACCGGATGCCGTGCCGGAGACGCCTGCGACCGTCTCGGATACGCGATGACTCCCGAAACCACGGGGAAGAGCTCCAGAAGGGGCGTGAACCGGTCCTCCACCGTCAGGTCGACGCGGCCCGTCTCCCGTCCCAAGACCGCAAGGGCCGGAAGCAGGCGGGCGATGTCGCCCATCGAGGAAAGGCGTATGGCCAGGAGCGAGGCGCCCCGGTAGTCCCGCATGGAATGCAGGATAGCACAGGATTTCTTGACACATTTTCGGGGGCAGGCCGATAATCGTGGGCGGAGGTGGACATGGCCCCCCAGCCCCGAGAGCTCCGCAAGGGAGAGCTTCTCGCCATCCTCGGCGAAATCGTCCAGAACCAGGACACCGGAACCCTCGTTCTCCAGAGGGACCAGCTCAGCAAGTTCCTTTACGCGCAGGACGGACAGCTCATTTTCGCCGCCTCCAACGCCTCCGAGGACAAGTTCACCGAGATCCTCATCGAGCGGGGAAAGCTGACTCCCGACCAGCTTGCGCTGGCCATGGACAAGAAGGGCGGCCGGACCATCGGCCGCACGCTCGTGGAACTCGGATTCCTCGCCTCCTCGGACCTCCTGGACGCTCTGGTGGACCAGATGCGCCGGATCGCCGTATCGGTGGCCAACTGGGACCGGGGCCACGCGGCCTTCAAGCCGGGCGTCCTTCCTCCCAACCTGGCGAAACTTCCCGTGGCAACCCCCCGCTTCGTCCTGGACACGGCGCTCGCGGTGGAAGACCGGGAGTGGGCCGTCGAGGCTCTCGGCGGCATGGAAACGCCCCTTTCCCTGACCGCCCCAGGACGGACGGCCGCCCCGGCCCTTCCCCTGAGCGAGGAGGAGAGAGAGGTCTTGGGGGCCGTGGATGGCGTCCGGAGCGCGCGACAGATCGCCGACGTCTCGGGTTCCGACCCATTTTTCGCCTCGAGGCTCCTCATTGGCCTGACTCGCCTGGGTCTGCTGGAAATCCAGTCGCCCGGGCCGGCGGCCGCCCCGGCCGAAGAGGATCAACGATTCGACCTGAATTTCCTCGACATCCAGGCGCCGCCAGCGCCGCCCGTTCCGGGACCCACACCGTCGGTCCCCCTACCCGAGCCGTTGACGGCCCCGCCACTCTCTCCGCCGGAGGCGCCCACCCTCCCGGAGGAGTCCGCCCTCTCTGGGGCCCTTCCGGAGCCGTTGCCCGCTCCCATCCGAGTGGAATCAGGACCCGTGCCGCACAGGCCCGCCCCTCCATTCCGGCCCATTCGGATCGACACCGCAACACCCAAGTTCGAGCCGCTTTTTCCAGAGGACGAGCCGGTCCCGCCTCCTCAGAGCCAAGTCCCGATCCGGGCCGATGACCCAGCCGAATCAACGGCCCCCCGTCCCTACAGGAGATGGCTCCTCTACGGCGCGGCGGCTTCCGCCGTGGCGATCCTTTCTTTGGCCGCGGTCTGGTTCTTTTTCCTGAGGCCCTCCGAGTACGTCTCTCTCGCTCCCGTCCCCCCCGCGCCCGCAAGGACGGCGGAGTCCGGTGCGGAGGAGACCCCCGGGGCGCCGGCGCCGGCTCCCC
>JBFLVU010000077.1:0-12052 GCA_040758175.1 Acidobacteriota bacterium
GCGTCCACGCGGACGTCCCACCCCTCGTCCGTGCCCGACCCGCCCAGGAAGCTCGAGTACGTGAGCGAAGGGACCCCGGTTTGAAGCGTGTCCACGATGGAGACGAAGGCGTCCTTCGTCCCCCCCAAGGTGCTGTCGCCGGGCCCCCCGGCGAGGGGGAAGGTGGAGGAGTAGGTGAGGCCGGTCAGATAGGCCTTCCCCGTCTCCCGCACGGCCACGCCCGTGACTTGGTCCAGGTTCATTCCTCCGAGTGTAGCCGAGTAGGCGATCTGCCCCGTCGCGTTCAGTTTGACGAGGAACCCGTCGGCTCCCTGGCCGGCCCCCGAGAATCCACCCACGACGGGGAATTCGGGCGAGTTCGTGTAGCCGCCCACGTAGGCGTGGCCGTACACGTCCACCGCGATGGGAAGGGGAATGTCCGAATTGAGGCCGCCGATGACCGTCGAGTAGAGAAGGCCCTGCCCGTCCGGCGAGACCTTGACGACGAAGGCGTCGTAGTCGCCGTGGGTGGGGAGGCCCACCGGAAAGTCGCTGGAGAGCGTGGAGCCCGTGAGGTAGACGTTTCCCGAGGAATCCAGGGCCAGGCGGTAGCCGCGGTCCGCGTCGGAGCCGCCCAGGTACGTGCCCCAGAGCATCGTGGGATCAATGACCGTCGGGCCCCCGCCCTCGGCCTCCTCCAGGCGGAATCCGACCGTGCCACGCCGGCCGGGCCGGAAGCTTCCGCGGATCTCCCGCCGCTGGGATCCCTCCCCTTGGAAGACGTGGGGCAGGCCCAGACGGATCTGCCGCCTGCCGGCACGGACGACGAGGGTCCCGTCGCCGGCCTCCCGCAGGCGGAGAGGCTTCCCGCTCAGGTCCTCCACGCGGAAACTCAGGGATTCTGCGCGGACCCCCGGCTCCACCAGAAGATCGAATTCGAGGCCGCCCGCGGCGCCTCGGTACTCCACGTCCACGCCGGGGTAAAGCCCGTCCATTCGGACGCGGCCATACAGCGGAATTCCCGTTCTCCACCGGGCGGGGTCCTTCCCCCGGTACACGTTGAGGACGCCCGGGAGGCGGTCGAGGCCGGAAGCCTCTGGGGCCGGAGAGGCGCCCGGAAACACGACCCTCAGCCCCTGGAGCGAAGGAGCCCGAAGGGAACGGGCCTCGTCTCCCGCCCGGAAAAGGGGCGCTTGTGCCTCCGCCGAGGGCAGGAGGAGCGTAAGCCCTCCGTCGGTCAGGAACACGGTGGTTTGGCCGGACACGGCGGCAAAGCGGACCGAGGGGTCCGCCTGCCCCAGGTTCGGGACGAAGGCGATCCGCCCCGGGAAGTCCCGGACGTCGGTCGAGGGGCCCTTCGGCGCGTCCAACCGAAGGGCGGCCCCCGCGCCCGTCGTGGCGGAGCACGCGAAGACGAACAGGATGGCCAGCCGCAGCGCCAAAGACCTGTACATGGACCCCTCCCCCGTGATGGAGAAGCGCCCTCGCGGCGCGATGCCCACCTCCGCCGGCGCGCGTTCTCTCGATAGAATCTATCCTCGCCCCCTCGCGAAAGCAAGGCCGCGCAAAGGCCTCCCCGCCTTGCCCGAGCCGGGGGGCGGGGGATACACTCAGGGGGCCATGGGGAGGATAACCATGAAGCCACCACGCCGGTGTAGCCACGCGCCATTCTTGGCCGCCGCGCTCCTCGCCTTCGCCGCGTGTTCGGGCGGGGGAGGGGAGGAGAGGAAGGGGGTCGCCGAAGGGGCGTCCCGACCTGCGGCCGATGCGCCCTCCGCCCGCACCGTCGGGCTGCTTCCGGAGTTCGAGGGCCGTGCCCCGGAGCCCGGTGGGACCTTCACCCGGGCGCTTCCCGCCGATCCGGTGACCCTCAATCCCGTGGTGGCGAGCGACCAGATCTCCTTCCTCGTGTACAAGTGGATCTTCGATCCCCTCATCGACATGAACGAGGCCATGGAGCCCGTGGGGGTCCTGGCCGAGTCGTGGGAGACCACGCCGGACGGCAAAGCAACCACCTTCCACTTGCGCCGGGGCGTTCTCTGGCAGGACGGGAAGCCCTTCACGGCGGACGACGTCCTGTTTACCTACGAAGCCGCCATGGACCCCGACGTGGACGCCGTGAACAAGCGGCCCGCGTTCACCGAGGTCGAATCGGTGCGGAAGACCGACGATCACACCGTCGTGGTCCGCTGGAAATCTCCCTACGCTCCGGGCCTCGCCGCCTGGGTCTTCTACGTCATGCCCAGGCACCTGTGCGCCTACCCCAAGGGGGGGGGCAAGGCGTTCAACACCTCTCCTGCCGGCGCCTCCCCCGTGGGCACCGGCCCCTTCCGCCTCGGCGAGTGGCGGAGAGGGGAGCTGGTGGTTCTGGAAGCCAACCCCTCGTACTTCCGAGGGCGGCCCCATCTCGACCGGCTGGTCTTCAAGATCGTTCCCCAGAGCCAGACCCAGTTCGCGGCCTACCAGACGGGCCAATTGGACATGGCTTCCCTCTCGGCGGAACAATGGCCCCAGGTGAGGGACGACGCAGCGTTCCTCCGAGGATCCTGGATCTTCGAGTACACGAGCCGCCAGTTCTTCTACATCGGGTGGAACATGGACGGGTCGAACCCATTTTTCGCGGACGCGCGGGTTCGGCGCGCCATGACCTTCGCCATGAACCGGCAGGGGGTCGTGGACAAGATCCTCGTCGGCCACGGGGCCGTGGCAAACGGGCCCTTCTACCCGGGCGGCTGGGAGAGCAATCCGGCCGTTAAGCCTTACCCCCACGATCCCGCCAAGGCCATGGCACTGCTGGACGAAGCCGGGTGGAAGGACTCGGACGGAGATGGAATCCGCGACCGCGGAGGCGTCCGATTCTCTTTCGAGTGCCTCGTGCCCGCCGAGGCGGAAATGTTCTCCCGCTGGCTGGAGGTCTTCCAACAGGATCTTCGGAAGGTCGGGGTGGAGATGTCGGTGCGAAGGGTGGAATGGGGCGTCTTCCTCGACCGCACGCACCGCCACGCCTTCCAGGCCTGCCTTTCGGGATGGAACCTCGGGGACGATCCGGACCCCCACCAGTTCCTCCACTCCTCCCAGGGAAAGCTCCTTCCGTCGGGGCAGGGAGCCGGCCAGAACGACGTGTCCTACAGCAATCCTGAGGTGGACCGTCTCATTGAGGTCCAGCAAGGGACCTTCGACCGGGAGGAGCGCCGCGAGGCCCTCTGGCGGATCCACGAGTTGGTCGCACAGGATCAGCCTCACACCTACCTCCTGCTGGGAAGCCAGATCGTGGCCGTTCGGAACCGATTTCAGAACGTCCGGGTGAGCCGCGCCGGGTACGGGCTCTTCACCTGGTATCCCTCTCTCCTCGAGTGGTGGGTCCCCACGGAGAAGCGGTCGTGACGGTGGACGGGGGCTCCGGCCGCCGGGCCCGTGTGGCGGCAAACCGGCGCCTCGTTCCGGACACCTGAGGTCCTCCCGTGTGGGCCTACGCGGCGCGTCGCATCCTGCTGATGGTCCCCACCTTTGTGCTCATCACGGCGGTCGTCTTTCTCGCCGTGAAGGCGGCTCCGGGGAACCCGTTTTCCGCCGCGCGGAGCACGGGGGAGGGGGCCGTCCGCCAGATGAACCCCGCGGACTACGAAGCCATGCTGGCCCGATACGGGTTGGACCGGCCGTGGTACGTCCAGTACGGGAAATGGCTCGGCTCTCTCCTCTCGGGCTCTCTGGGCGAGTCCTTCAGCGAGCGACGCCCCGTGAGCCAGGTCCTCTTCGGGGCGGGGCCCTCCGGGGGAGGGTTCCTGGGTAGCCCCCTTGGCGCAACCCTTTGTTTGAACGGGCTGGCCCTTTTGCTCATGGCGGGGCTCGCGGTCCCCATAGGCCTGCGCTCCGCCCTCCGTCCCGGAGGGTTCTTCGACCGGTTCGCCTCGGCGGTGCTCTACGTCCTGTACTCGCTGCCCAACTTCTGGATCGCCATCCTCCTCATCCTGCTCTTCGGGGTTACATGGGACCTTCTTCCCTTCATGGGAATGCGGTCCGACGGGTACGATTCGCTGGGCCCGGCCGAGCGCGCGCTGGACCTTTTCCGGCACGCCCTTCTACCGGCGATCTGCCTCGCCTACGGGGGATTGGCCTTCGTGGCGCGCTTCACGCGGGGCGCCGTCCTGGAGGTCCTCTCCCGGGACTTCGTCCGGGTGGCGCGCGCGAAGGGCCTGTCTGTGCGGCAGGTCCTCCTGCGACACGCCTTCCGGAACGCCCTGCTCCCCATGCTCACGTTGGGTGGACTCCTTGTGCCCGCCCTGGTGTCCGGCAGCGTCATCATTGAAAGCCTGTTCGCCTGGCCCGGCCTGGGCCAGCTCTACATGAAGGCGGTTTTCACGCGGGACTACCCGCTCATTCTGGCGGAATCGGTCCTCGGGGCGGCCGTCGTCCTCTTCTCGACCCTGGCGGTGGACCTCGCCTATTCCGCGGCGGACCCCCGCGTGAGGCAGGAACCGTGACCGGCCGGGCGCGAGGCGGGGTCGGGGATGCGGGCCGCCGGAGCCGGCGCCCTCATGGGCGTTGGGGAGCCGCGGGGGCGGCGGTCTTTGTGGCGGCCATGGCGGCCCTTTCCTACTTGGCGCCGCTCCTGGCCAACAACAAGCCCCTGGTGATCCGCTACCAGGGCCGGCTCCACTTCACGGCCTTTCGAGACCTGGCTCCCTTCTCCCTTTGGGTGAAGCCCGATGCCGTGTCCCTGCGGCTGCAGGCCGACCCGGACTGGCTCACGGGTGCGGGCGGGGAACAGGCAGGGGTCGGCTTCCTCCTCCTGCCCCCCGTGCCCTTCTCTCCCTACCAGACGAGCCTCGACCGGGTGCACCTGCCTCCCCGCCCGTTCTCACCGAACCGGCTCGGATGCGACGACGTGGGCAGGGACGTGCTCGCCCGACTGATCCACGGCACAAAGGTCTCCTTCCTCGTGGGGGTCTTGTCCATGGGCCTGGCCCTTGCGTTGGGGGTTGGGCTGGGGGCCCTCGGAGGCTACGCGGGGGGGTGGGTGGATTCGATCCTCGTTTCTCGCGCCGTCGAGGTCATGCTCTGCTTCCCCACGTTCTTCTTCATCCTCACGGTGACGGCCGTCATGGATCCCAAGTACCTCAATCTTTGGAGCGTCGTGCTCGTCATCGGCCTCTCCTCCTGGCCCTCCGTGGCGCGCTACGCGCGGGCCGAATTCATCCGGTTGAGGGGGGCCGAATTTGTCGAAGGCGCCCGCGCCTTGGGGGCGGGCCACGGCCGAATCGTCTTCCGTCACATCCTGCCCAACGCGGCCGGCCCGCTCATCGTGAACGCCGCGTTCGGAATGGCGGGAGCGATCCTCGCGGAGGCGGCCCTCTCCTTCCTCGGGGTGGGTATCCAACCCCCGGAGCCTTCGTGGGGAGGGATCATGAGCCTCGTCACCCGCTACTGGTCCGATTGGTGGCTCGGCCTCTTCCCCGGGGCGGCCATCTTCGGCGCCGTCCTGGCGTACAATCGCCTGGGCGAGGCGTTGAGGGAAATCCTAGAGGCGCCCGGCGGGTCGTCCGGATAAGGGAGCTGTCATGGTTGCAGCGAGGTCGGGAGAGGCGCCTCCCCGGAACTGCGTTCTGTGGGCCACCGATCCCCGCCTCATGGTGCGGGAGGCGGAAGCTTGGTGCGCCTTCTGGGGGGAGGGGAACGGGGCCGCGTCTCTGAGCGGCCCGGATGCCACGCCGGCCATCCTTCTGGGGGAACTGCGGTCCGTCCCCATGTTCCGATCCGTCCAGCCCGTGCGGGTCCGCCACGCGGAGGCCGTCGGCCTAGAGACCCTCCAAGCCCTGGCCGATTATTTGAACGCCCCGAGCCCCTCGGCCGCCCTGCTCCTCGAGGTCGCCGCCGATCTGGGAAAAAAGGACCGCCAAGGGAATTTGGTCCTCAAGGATCTGAAGAACTCCGGCATTTGGAAAGACATCCTGGGTGCCGCCACGGTCAAGAGCTGCCAACCCGCCAGCGTGCGGGCCTACGCCCGCGACCGGGCAAGGTCCGAGGGCATGCGCATAGGAGACGATGCCCTCGAGGCGCTGTATGAGTGGTCTCACGGCGAGTTGGCCCTGGTCGTTCGAGCCCTTGACCTGCTTCTTCTGTACAAGCGGGAGGAGCGGGTCGTGGAGGCCGCGGACCTGCAAGCCCTTCTCGGCTCGGGGGGAACCCCGTCCCAGTGGGAGGCGGTGGACGCGTGGGTTCAGGGCGAAGCCAAGGCCTTCGTCCATCGGCTCGCCGGCTTGCGCCGCGACCCCGACGCCGAGCCCCTGGGCTTCCTGGGCATGGCGGCAAAGCAGATGCGGGGACTTCTGTATCTGCGCGCGATTCGGGCCAAGGGAGGGGATCCGGGAAAGGTCCCTCCGAAGGAGTTGGGGTACAGCTACGCCTTTCAAGTCCAGAAGCTCGCCGACGCCCTCGACAGGTGGCCGGAGGCCCGGATCCGCCTTGTCCTGAACCGCCTATTTGAGTTGGACCTGGCCTTGAAGGGGGCGCCGGGGGATCCGTGGGGCCACGTCCAGCGCGTCCTGCTCAGGACCATGGTCCGCGCGGCCGCCTCTCCGCCCTGAGGCGGCCAAGGTGCGGCGGCCTCAGCCGGGGGAATCCTCCGTCGCAGGGGCGAGGGCGACACGGCCCCCCCCCTGAAGGCGGGCCGTCTTCAATGCCGCCGCCGCCGAGTCCAGCCAGGCCTTAAGGGTCTTCATGGAGGGGCCGGCCATGGCCGCCCCTGCGCTGAAGGTGGCACGGACCCTCCTGTCGGTCTCCACCGGCCAGTCCATCTGGGAGAACTCCCCTTGAAGCCTGTCCAACAGCCTCACGGCGTCGGAAGGGGACAGGTGTTCGAGGACGAGAGCCAGGCTCTTTTCCCCGTACCGTCCCATCACGTCGGTCTGGCGGACCTTCCTCTGGAGGTACTTGGCCAGCCCCTGGAGAAGGACGTCCCGAGCCCGAGGGCCGGCCTCCCGGGTCCTGGCCTCCAGGCCGTCAATCTCCACGAGGACAAGGGCGTAGGGCACCTGCCTCCGCGTGAACCGGGAGAGGCAGAGTCGTGCCTGCTGGAGGAACGGGGTGTGGGCGAGGAGACCCGTGAGTTCGTCCCGGTCCATCATTTCCTGCAGGGACCTGTAGCGGATCAGACGAGATTTCACGGTGGTGAGGAGGTCCTCGGGCGTCACCGGCTTGACGAGGTAGTCGTCCCCACCGGCCTCGGCGCCTCGGATCTGGGCCTTGCGGCGGCCCTCGGTGGTCAAGAAGACCACGGGGACGGTGGAAAAGCCCTCCTCCTGCCGAAGGAATCGCACAAGGTCGTACCCGGAAACCCCAGGGAGCAGGACGTCCATGAGGATCAGCTCGGGCCGGAACGCATGGATCTCCCGCTCGAACGCCATGGGTTCGGTGACCATCCGGACCTGGTACCCTCCGGCTTCCAGGGTGCTCTCGAGAAAGGCGGCCTGGGAGGGGTCGTCCTCGACCGCGAGCACCCTCCCCGAGGCGGCGCGGCGACGCCCCAGGAGGATCCGGAACTTTCGAAACAGGGTGCTCGGGTCCACGGGGGAAGGCAGGAACCCATCGGCCCCGCAGGCGATGGCCTCGACCTTGTCGTGGAACAGCTCCGGCGCGCCCAGGAGGAGAACGGGGATGGACCGCTCCCCCTCGCTCTCCCGGAACCGCCGCACGAGGTCGAACCCCGTGCCGTCGGCGAGGGAGACCTCCGCCGCAAGAAGGTCCGGAAGCCCCGCCCGGAACCGAGCGACGGCCACTTGAAAGCCGTCCAGGGCCTCCACATGAAGCCCGCGCTTTTGGAGGAAATCCGCCATGGCGGCCCTCTCTGGGGAAGGCGAGCCCACGAGAAAAAGCAGGGGCGCCGAACGCGCGGCCGGGGTCGGCGACCTCACGCCTTCCGGGCCGGTCATGACTCGCTGGAACACGGTTCGAAGGCGCCGGATGAGGGTCGCCAACTGGTCCACCTCGGCCGCCGTTGCGGGGCGTTCGGAGAGGCCCACGCTGGTGCAGAGGTACTCCCCCTCCCCGCCCAGGGCGCTCACCTCGGGCAGTCCATAGAGGGAGCCGGACCCCGAGAAATCATGAAAGACGGATTGGAGGGACTCAAGGGAGTCCTTGGAGCCGGGCTCCGTCTGGAGCCCGGAGGCCTGGGACTCCGCCAGCGCAAGCCTGTGCGCGCTGTCCTCCAGGTACTTGCGCCACTGCTCTGATCTTCCCGGTTTCCCGCTCGCCATGGTGACCCCCGCTGGTCCTCGAGAGTCTAACGTAAGGAGAGGGCGGCCGCCACATTCCTTCCTTTCCCCGAGGCCGCGGTCCCCGGAAAGAGCCAGTGGACCCTCGCCCCCCCTTCGGCGCCCTCCATCCATCACGAGGTCGGAGTTCGTGAACCAAGCCCTCCATGGCCGCGTATACCGGGACAGCTGGGATGACAGGCCGGAGGGGAGGGCGAGACCGTCGTCCCCAAGGCCGAAAGTCCCGCCCGACGGAGGTCTTGGATTGACAGGAGGGGCTCGGAGTGCTAGGCTGACCCACGATGCCGTCCGCCCGGACGGCAAGGAGGAGCATAATGCACCGCACGTTGGCGATCGGGATGGTGGCCGTGCTGTCGGCCGCGCTTTCTCTCGGAATTCTGGCCCAGGGCAAGGGCTCCAAAGGAAAAGAGGGGGAGGCCTCCAAAGAGGCCATGAAGATTGAAGACCTGGTGACCAAAGGGGAGAACCAGAAGGCCATCGAGCTCGCTCAGAAATTCATCGAAGCGGGCGAGGTCACCGAAGGGCTCTACCTCAACCTGGGTGCCGCGTACTTCAACCTGAAGAATTTCGAGGCGGCCATTGGAGCCTTCGAGAAGGCCGTGGAATTGAACCCCTTCGGGACCAAGGCCCTCCTCTACGAGGCCACCTGCTATCACGAACTCGGGCAGGAGGAAAAAGTGGCGGAGGCCTACCAGAGGGCCATCGACATCGATCCCGCCGACAACGATGTGCGCTACAACATCGCCCAAATCCATGAAAAGAACGGCAAGCTCGACCAGGCCCTGACCCAATACAGGGCGATCTTCCAAGCCGACCCCGGCTTCAAGGACGTGGCCTTCGCGGCCGGAATCCTCCTCTTCAACCAGGGCAAGTACGCCGAGGCGGAGCCCCTCCTCGAGAAGGCCGTCGCCCTAGCGCCCGCGGATGAACAGGTCCTCCTGGCGGCCGGTCAGAACTACCTGAAGGGCGAAAAGTACGACCAGGCCCTGGATGCCCTGACCAAGTACCTCCAGGTGGGCAAGAACGAAATGCTCCGGCCCGCCGTCCTGGATCAGGTGGCGGTGATCCACGAAAAGAAGAAGGACTACGCCGGGGCGCTGGGCCTGTACGACCAGATCCTCGTGCTCCGCCCCGCCAGCGACAAGGCCTTGCTGGGCAAGGGAAACGCCCTGGTCAACCTCAAGCGGTATGACGAGGCGCTCCCCGTTCTCCGGAAGTACATGGAGATCTCCAAGAACGAGGCGAAGAAGAAGGCGGTCGCGGACCTCCTCAAGCAGGTGGAGGCGGCGCGCAAGCGCTAGCAGGCGGCCATTGCGAAGCCGACGGCGGGGGGCCCTGCGGGGTCCCCCGCCTCGCTTTTCGCGGGCTCCCACCCGCGGCGCCCCCGTGGTACCATGCCGGCAAGGGTCTCTCGGGGAGGGTGCCATGGCGTGGTCGTGCGCGTGCGGTACCGGCAATGAAGAGGGCGCCAAGTTTTGCTCCATGTGCGGAGCGCCGAGGGCGGAGGAGTCCGTCGGGCCGGAGCGTCAAGATTCCGGCCCGGGTGCCGCCCCACCCGTCGCGCCGGGCGCTCCTGCGGGCGAAGCGACGCCCGCGGCGAAGCGGCGCTTCCCCATCGGGCTCGTCGCGGCCGTCGCGGCCGTCGTGGTTCTTCTCGGCCTCTGCGTTCTCGGCATCGTGGCCGCCGTGGCCATCCCCAACTTCCTGGCGGCAAAGAATCGGGCTCTACAGAAGCGTGCCGCCGCGGACATTCGGGCCCTTTCGGCGGCCTGCGAGGCCTACGCCGTAGACCACGGAGGCTTTCCTCAAACGGGCCACGATTCCGACTCCTACTACAGCATCGTGGACGCGGAGGCGCTGAAGCCGCTCCTCGAACCCGCCTACTCGCAGGCCCTGCCGGTCCTGGACCCCTGGAAGCACCCGTACAGCTATGGCGTTTCAGGGGACGGCCGGGAGTACGTCCTCCTGTGCGCCGGTTCCGACGGGGAGCTTTCCCTGAGCGAACTGCCCAGGGAGCACATCGGGACCCAGTGCCTGGAGGACGACATGGTCTTCGAAAACGGGCGCTTCGTCCAGGAGCCCGAGGGGCCCCAGAGGAAATGCAAGTGACGGGACCCCGGCCCTTGTAAGGCCCGCCCGTATCAGTATAAAATCCACAGTTTCAGGAGGTTTCGGACCGATGCCCTACGATCCGATCGCGGTGGAGGAGCGCATCCAAAAACGCTGGGACGCCATGGGGCTGGCGGCCTCCGGCGAGGATCCCGCCCGAGAGAAGTTCTACTGCCTCGAGATGTTCATGTACCCTTCGGGCAAGATTCACATGGGCCACGTAAGGAACTACACCATCGGCGACGTGGTGGCGCGGTTTCACCGAATGAGGGGCAAGAACGTTCTCCACCCCATGGGCTTCGACGCCTTCGGGCTCCCCGCGGAGAACGCCGCCATCAAGGGCGGCGTCCATCCGAAGGTCTGGACCGAAGCCAACATCGCCGCCATGAAGGCCCAGCTGCGCAGGATGGGATTCCTGTACGACTGGCGGCGCGAGGTGCGCACCTGCGATCCCGAGTACTACCGCTGGAACCAGTGGTTCTTTCTGCGGATGTTCGAGAAGGGTCTGTGCTACAGGGCCAAGCGGGCCGTGAACTGGTGCCCGGATTGCGCCACGGTCCTGGCGAACGAGCAAGTGGAGAACGGTGCCTGCTGGCGGTGCCACAACCCCGTCACGATCCGCGAAATGGACCAGTGGTTCCTCCGCATCACCCCCTACGCGCAGGAGCTTCTCGACGGGCTGGAGGGACTCGGGGCATGGCCCGCCGAGGTGGCGGCCATGCAGAGGAACTGGATCGGCCGCTCCGAAGGCGCCTACGTGGATTTCGCGGTGGAGGGGGGCGGGGAGCCCATCCGCGTGTTCACGACTCGCATCGACACCATCTTCGGCGCCACCTTCCTGGTCCTCGCGCCCGAGCACCCGAGGGCCCTGGAGATCACCAGGCCCGAACGCCGGGCAGACGTGGAGGCCTTCCGGGCCAGGATGCGGGCGCTGAGCACCCACGACAGGGCCACCAGCAAGGAGAAGGAGGGCGTGTTCACGGGCGCCCGAGCCATCAATCCCTTTTCCGGGGAGCGCATTCCCGTCTTCCTGGCCAACTTCGTCCTCATGGAATACGGAACCGGGGCCATCATGAGCGTTCCCGCCCACGACCAGCGGGACTTCGAGTTCGCCAGGGGCTGCAGTTTGCCCGTTCGCGTTGCCGTGCAGAGCGGTGGGCTCACGTCGGAGTCGCTGACGGAGGCGGTCCCCGGGGACGGTATCCTGGAAGCCAGCGGGCCCTACACCGGTCTATCCAACCGGGAGGCCATGCGGGTCATGGCGGCGGCGGCAGAGGAAGCGGGGTTCGGCCGGGCCGCCGTCACCTTCCGGATCAAGGATTGGGGGATCTCCAGGCAGCGCTACTGGGGAACGCCGATCCCGATCATTCACTGCGAGTCGTGCGGGGCCGTCCCGGTACCCGAAGACCGTCTGCCGGTCCTCCTGCCCGAGGACGTCGCCTTTACGGGCAAGGGAGAGAGCCCCCTGGCAGGCCACGATGCCTTCCTCCGGGCCGCGTGTCCGAAGTGCGGCGCCCCAGCGAGGCGGGAGACGGACACGATGGACACCTTCGTGGATTCATCGTGGTACTTCCTCCGCTTTTGCAGCCCCGGAGAACCCTCCGCGCCCTTCGAGCCCTCGGCGGTCCGCTATTGGGCGCCCGTGGATTTCTACATCGGCGGCATCGAGCACGCCACGATGCACCTCATCTACT
>JBFLVU010000078.1:0-11996 GCA_040758175.1 Acidobacteriota bacterium
GCCGTGTGGAGGCCCTGGTTTCCCGTCTCGGGGGCCGACGAGCCGGGGGCCTGGTTCCTCCCGGCGGTGACCCTCGCCGTGCCCACCTCCGCCCTCCTGTGCCGGCTCCTGTCCGCCTCCCTCTCGGAGGAGTTGGGCAAGGAGTACCTGACGGCGGCTCGTGCCCGGGGGCTGGAGGAGGGGGCGGCTTTCCGGCGCCACGCCCTGGGCAACGCGCTCCTGCCGGGGGTGACGGTGCTGGGGCTTCAGCTGGGCGGGCTCCTCACGGGGGCCATCCTGACGGAGCGGATCTTCCGGTGGCCGGGCCTGGGGACGCTGGCGCTGGGGGCCATCGGCAGCCGGGACTACCCCGTCCTCCAGGGGGCGGTGCTCCTCTTCGCCCTCCTGACCCTGGCGGCGACGCTGGCCACGGACCTCCTCTACGGCTTCCTCGACCCGAGGGTGCGGCGCGATGGGTAGGGGGGGAGGTCTTTCGCGGAGGGCGGCCGCGTGCCTGGTCCTGGCGTGGGTGGCGGCGGCGGCGCTGGCGCCGTTCCTGGCCCCGGCGTCTTACGCGAGCCAGGACCTGGAGCACCGCCTGGAGGGTCCGTCGGCGCGGGCGTGGATGGGCACCGACGACCTGGGGCGCGACGTCCTGTCGCGGGCGCTGCACGGCGCGCGGGTCTCCTTGGCGGTGACGGCGGCGGCCCTGGCCATCGCCCTGGCGGCGGGGACCCTCCTGGGGGCCGCGGCGGGGTACTGGGGCGGCCTCCTCGACCATGTCCTCGGTCGGACGGTGGATGCGCTCCTGGCCCTTCCCGGCATCCTCCTGGCCATCGCCGTCGTGGCCTACGTGGGCCGCGGCTTCGCCCCGCTGGTGGTGGCCCTCTCCGCCACGGCCTGGGTGGGCTACGCGCGGGTGGCGCGGGCCCTGGCCCTCTCCCTACGGGGAAGGGACTTCGTGACGGCGAGCCTGGCCTCGGGGGCGGGCGGGGTCCACGTCCTGCGCCGCCACATCCTCCCCCACGCCCTCGGCATCCTCTGGGTGCAGGCGGCGGCGGGGGCGGCGTCGGTGATGCTGGCGGAGGCGGGGCTCTCCTTCCTGGGCCTGGGGATCCAACCGCCCCATCCCTCCTGGGGCGAGATGCTCGCCACGGGGTGCGACTACCTCCTGGAGGCGCCCCACCTGGCCCTCGCGCCGGGGGCCCTTCTCTTTTCGGCCGTATGGGCCTTAAATACTCTCGGGGAAGCGCTCTCCGAAGGAATGGATCCGGGCGGGAGGCACCGTGTGGACGCTGTATAGAATCGCGGCATGGGCGCTGGCGCCCCTTTGGCTGCTCGTGCTGGCCGTGCGCCAGCGCGGGGCCTGCCGGCCCCTCCAGCGCCTGGGCTTCCTCGGCGCCCGTTCGGACGGCCCCATCTGGATCCAAGCCGTGTCCGTCGGCGAGGTACGCATCGGCCTCCGCCTGGCCCAGGCCCTCACCTCCCGCGGCCTGCCCGTGGCCCTCTCCAGCACGACGGCGGCGGGGCTGGCCCTGGCGCGCAAGGAGGGCCCCCCCGGCCTGGACCCCCAGGCCTTTCCCCTGGACCTGGGCCCCTGCGTGCGCAAGGCCCTCCGCTCCCTTCGCCCCCGCGCCCTGGTGCTCGTGGAGACGGAACTGTGGCCGGTTCTGTTCCGGGAGGCGCGGCGGGCGGGCATCCCCGTCCTCATCGCCAACGGGCGCCTCTCGGACCGCGCCCTCGCCCGCACCCTGCGCTTCAAGTCGCTCTACGCGCGGGCCTTGCAGGGGGTCCACGTGGCGGCCCAGACGGAGGAGCACGCCGCGCGCTTTCGCCTCCTGGGCGCCTGGCCCGAGCGGGTGACGATTCTGGGCAACCTGAAGTACGACCTCGCGCCGCCCCCCGCCTACGAGGCGGCGCGGGAGGACCTGGCGGCCCTCCTCCCCCCGGGGCCCCTGTGGGTCGCCGGCTCGGTGCGGGAGGGCGAGGAGGCCTCCGCAGCCCAGGCCCACGCCGAGGTCAAGGCGCGCCTGCCCGGGGCGAGGCTCGTTCTGGCCCCCCGGCACCTCGACCGGGTCCCCGCGGCTCTGGAGGCCTGCTCCCGCGCCGGCCTCGCGGCCACGCGACGGTCGCGCCCGGGCGCGGAAGGCTGGGACGTTCTCCTGCTGGACACCCTGGGGGAACTCTGGTCGGCCTACGCCTTGGGGGCGGCGGCATTCGTGGGGGGAAGCCTCGTGCCCCTCGGTGGACAGAACGTCCTCGAGCCCGCCTATCTCGGCCGCCCGGTCCTCTTCGGCCCGCACACGGAGAACTTCCGGGAGGACGCGGAGCGGCTCGTGGCGGCGGGGGGAGCCTTCCGCGTGGAGAACGCGTCGGAACTGGCCTGGAGGGTCACCTCTCTCCTGCAGGACCCGCGCCTGGCGGCGGCGGCAGGGATGAAGGCGCAGGCCGCGGTGGAGGCCCACCGGGGCGCGGTGGACCGCGCGGCGCGGTGGATCGCCGACGCCATCCCCGGCGTCTGAGTCCCGGCCCGCGGGGGCCCTTCCGGCGTCTCAGTTCGGCGTGGAACTCGGAAAGCGGAGGGCCGCGCCGTCCCAGAGGGCGGGCACTTCCATGGGCAGGGGTCGTTTGCCGCGGAGGTGGCCCACGGGCAATCCCGTCACCAGCGGCTTTCCCTCCGGCAGGATTTCCCGGACGCGATCCGCCACCCGCGAGGGCCGCTCGCCTTCTCCCATGCCGGTGAATCCGCCGAGGAGGACGCCGGAGGCCCGGTCGAACCATCCCGCCGCGTGAAGGTGCGTGAGGAGGCGGTCCAGCCGGTAGAGGCGCTCGCCCACGTCCTCCAGGAACAGCCACCGGTCCACGAGGGCCGGCTCCCAGGGCGTGCCCACGAGGACCGAGAGGAGGGAGAGGCACCCGCCGAAGACGGGCCAGGGTCCCGCCTTCGCCTTCGGCCCGCGGCCCGGAAGGGGCCGGGGACGCCCCACGAGAGCGGACCACAGGGGCGGGAGGCGGCACACGCCGGGGCGGGCCAGCTCCTGCACGGAGGGGCCGTAGAGCAGGCGGTGGCGGCGCTGGCCCCAGGCGAAGAGGGCCGTGGCGTCGGAGAAGCCCGCGAGAACCTTGGGCGGCCCCGCCTCGTCCGCCGGCGGGAGGCCGGAGAGGATCCGGGTCGTCCCGTACCCGCCGCGGGCGAACCACACCACGTCCGCGGCGGGGTCTTCGAGGGCTTGGCGCAGGTCGGCCAGGCGCTCGGCGTCGGTGCCCGCGAGGTAGCCGCGGCGGCCCCGGGCGTGGGGACCGGCGGTCACGGCGAACCCGCGTCCAGCAAGCAAGGAGAGGCCCGCCTCGAAGTCGTCGGGAGAAACCGGTCCCGCCGGGGCCACGATGCGGATCCGAAGGGCCGTCTTTCGCGCGCATCCGTCCATGGCCGGAGCATACCACGCCGCCCGCGCCCCGCGACGGATTCGCGGGGCCCGTCGGCGGCGCCGCTCCCGCCCTTCGGGGCGCCGCGGCCCGCTTGACTTGGAGGGGGCCAAAGGGTACCATCATGTGCGCCGTATGGGCTCGGTGCCCCTGTAGCTCAGCCGGTAGAGCAGAGGACTGAAAATCCTTGTGTCGGTGGTTCAATTCCGCCCGGGGGCACCACTTCTACCCTTTTTCCTAGCAAGCGCTTAGAGAGAGTCACACCTCACCCCCTCCGGGGGCCCACGCTCGGCCCGTGCAAGTTGCTTTCAAGTTGGAAGGCTCGACCCAGGTTTCCAGGCCTCGGAGGTCCGTCCGTCCCCCGGATCCGGGGAACGTCGTGTCTCCGGAGGACAGGAGGCCCCTCCCCCGGTGCTTGCATTTTTCGCCCGCATTCGTACACTGCAGGTAGGAAAACGGAGAGATGGTGGTCAGGGCGTGCGCCGCGCGAGAACGTCCCGTGTGCGATCCGGGAGCCGCGGCGGCGTGGTGCGGGGGCATGGTCTACGACGAGCTGGACTCGATCACCCGAAGGTACATGCTGGAAGAGTTCGACGCCGAACGGAGGGGCGCCTCTCCGTACCGGCCCGACGAGGTCCCCGCTCCGGTCTGGTCCCGGTTGCAGGAATGTGTGCGGGAGGCCATCGTCTCAGGCCACGCAGGGGACCTGATGGCCGGCGCCGAGGCGCTGGCCGAAACGGAAGATGCGGCCAGGGCCCTGGGCAAACGGCGCCTGGCCGAACTGGCCCGGTTCGAGTTCAGCACCTGGTACGTGAGGGGGCTTTCCCGCCGGCTCCTGGAGGAAGGAGAGGCCTACTGCCTCGTGGTCCACGGGGAGGACGGGCGCAGCGGGTACGGGAAATGCGGGCTCTTTCAGGGCCAGCTCCTTCCTCTGAAGGCGGTGTATCATGGCCACCGGGCTCGCTACTGGCCCGAGCCGGGCGACCGCTTCGCCCTCACGGTTCCGGCCTGCGTGGAATGCAGGCACACCATCCGGAGGTTGTAGCGGGGGAAGCCGGCCGCCGGTCGGCGAAGGGACGAACGCACGCGATGGAGTGGAACTTGCCCGAACGTAGAGCCGCACCGAGGCTTCCGGTTGCCGGGAGGCTGGTGGCCAAGGTCAAGGCGTACCTGGCCGCCCGGGTGGTGGACATCTCCGCCCACGGCATCCAGGTGGAACTGCCCCACAGCATGCAGCCCAAGACGGCCTGCGACCTGAGGTTCCCGAAGGGGGACGGGGAGGTCCTGCTTCGCGCCGAGGTCCGCCGGTGCCGCGTGTGGGGGATGGGGGACGACGAGAAGGGCCACCGCGTCCTCCTCTACCGCGCGGGGCTCGAGTTCCGGGACCCCCCGGCCGTCGTCCTGGCCAAACTCGCCGAGGTGATCCCCCAGATACCCTCGCCGGCGCCCCCATCGGAAGGGAAGGAGTCCCCGGAACCTTCGGTGACCGTCCTGATCGACCCGAAGGAATAGAAAAGCAGGCTCGTCTGGAGAATCTGTGCAGGCCCCCGAACTGGGCCGCCGACCGCCGCAGGCGGATGGCGGCGTCCCGGCGCCGCCCGGCCGGATGCGCGAAGGGCGAGCGGGCGGACGCCGGCTCGTACGTGTGTACGTGAAGTGCGCCCGCGAGCCGGCACGGGAGGCCGGGATCGGTCTCTTCCGGGCCCCGGCATGGGCTACACTCCCTGTCGGGAGGCCCTCCATGGCGGGAACGCTTCTGGGTGACTGGGCGGCGTGGGCGGGGCCGGTCCTCCTGCTCCTGGTCTGCGCCGCCGCGTGGGTCTCGCAAGTCTTCCAACTTCCGGGTAACTGGATCATGGTCCTGGCCGCCCTCCTCTACGGATGGCTCGAGGACTTTTCCGTGGTCACTTGGTGGGTCCTTGCGCTGGGGCTCCTGCTGGCGGGCCTGGGCGAGGCGGCGGAATTCCTGGCGGGGTACCTGGGGGCCCGGCGCTTCGGGGGAGACCGGTGGGCGGGGGCGGGGGCCCTGGCTGGGTCTGTGGTAGGAGCCCTCCTGGGCGCGGGATTCGGCTTCGGCCTGGGGGCCATCCCGGGTACGGTCCTCGGGGCCTTCGCGGGGGCGCTCTCGGTGGCGGCGTGGCGGGAGCGGCATTCGGGGAAAGCCCTGTGGGCGGGCCTCGGGGCGGCCCTAGGAAGGACCCTCGGCCTCTCCGCGAAACTGGCCTCGGGCGGGGCCTTCCTGGTCCTGCTGGCGCTGAGGATCGGGTGGTCCTTCGCCGGTGGGCGGCTCCCGTAGGGTCCGGCCGGGACGGTTCGCCGAGATTCTCGATCCGGTCAGTCGTCCTTCAGGGGTGAGCGGAGGGCATCGCCGTTTTGCTCGCGTGTCCGGATGCGCACGGCGCGCTCCAGGGGGAGGACGAAGATCTTGCCGTCCCCGCGGCGCCCCGAGTGGGCCGCCTGAACGATGGCCTCGACGACGGCGTCCACGGCGTCGTCGGGGGCGGCCACCTCCACGCGCACCTTGTCCGTGAAGTCCACGATCTCGGCCTCGAAATCCGGGGCGTCACAGCCCTTCCCCTGACCGAACCCCCGGACGGGAACCACCGTCATGCCGGGGAAGCAGGACAGCTTCAGGAGGGCGTTCTGCACCTTGTTCAGGGCGAAGGGCTGGAGGATCGCAACGACGAGCTTCATGGCGGTCTCCCCTGAGAGGCTTCGATGGATGGCTAGAACTCGGCCTTCCCCCGGTCGAACCACGGATAGATGGCCGGAAGGACGATGAGGGTGAGAGCCGTGGAGGTGATGAGGCCGCCGATGACCACGGTGGCGAGGGGCCTCTGGACCTCGGCGCCCGCCGACGTGGCCACCGCCATGGGAAGGAAGCCCAGGCTGGCCACGAGGGCTGTCATTACGACGGGCCGGAGGCGGTGTCGCGCCCCTTCGAAGGCCGCGACCTTCGGCTCCACGCCCTCGCGCCGCAGGCCCTGGATGTGGTCCACCATCACGACGCCATTGAGGACGGCGATGCCGAAGAGCGCGATGAAGCCGACCCCGGCGGAGATGGAGAAGGGCATGCCCCTGCCCAGGAGGGCGAAGATCCCGCCGATGACGGCGAGGGGGACGTTGATGAAGATGAGGGAGGCGAGCCGGAGCGAATGGAAGCTCAGGTACAGGAGCAGGAAGATGAGCCCCAGGGCCAGGGGGACGACGATGCGGCCTCGGGCCGTAGCCCGCTGGAGGTTCTCGAACTGGCCCCCCCAGGTCAGGGAGTAGCCCGGGGGCAGCTTCACCCGCGCCCCGACGGCCTTCTGGGCCTCGCTGACGAAGGAGCCCAGGTCCCTCCCCCGCACGTTGGCCTCCACCGTGATGCGGCGGCTGACGGCCTCCCGGGATACCTGGTTGGCGCCGAGTTCCTCGGTGACCTTCGCCACCTGGCCGAGGGGGACGAGGGCTCCGCCCCGGGCGGCCACGGGGAGGCTGAGGAGATCCTCGCGCCGCTTCAGCGTTTCGACGGGGAGGACGACGGCGAGGGGAAAGCGCGCCTGTCCCTCGATGACGACCCCCACGTCCCTCCCCGCCCGGGCGGCCTGCACGGCGGCCATGAGGCTCTCGGCCGTGACCCCGTAGCGGGCGGCCCTGGCCCTATCCAGGCTCACCGTGAGATAGGGAAGGCCTCCCACCTGCTCGGCCTTCACGTCGGCGGCGCCGCGAACTCCGTTGAGGACAATGGAGACCCGGTTCGCCAGCTCGGCGAGGACCTCGAGGTCGGGGCCGAAGATCTTCACAGCCACGTCCGAGCGCACGCCGGCGATGAGTTCCTGGACGCGGAGTTCGATGGGCTGGGAGTAGGAGAGTTTCACGCCCGGCACGGCCGCGTCCAGCGCCGCGGCCATCTTTTCGACCAGTTCCTCCTTCGTTGCGGCCTTGGTCCACTCCTTCCGGGGCTTGAGGTCCACGAACATGTCCGCGGTTTCGATGCCCATGGGGTCGGTGGCGATCTCGGCTCGGCCCGTCTTGGAAACGGCGGTCCTCACCTCGTCGGGGAACTGCTCCAGGAGCACCTTCTCCACGAGCGTGGTGTTCTTCACGGCCTGGGTCAGGGACACCGAGGGGAGGTGCCAGGACTGGGGCGCGACGGCTCCTTCGTCGAGGCGGGGAACGAACTCCGTGCCCAGGAGGGGGAAGAGGGCCAGGGAGGCGCCGAAGAAGAGGACGGCGCCCGCCAGGACCCGCGCCGGCCGGTCCTGGGCCCACCTCAGGGAGGGAGCGTAGAGCCTCTCCAGGCGGGACATGATCCAGGTGGATTCCTTCGGCCGCCGGTGGGCCAGGAAGTACGTCGCCAGGACCGGCATGAGCGTGAGGGCGAGGAGGAGAGAGCCCGCGAGGGCGAAGACCACGGTGAAGGCCATGGGCCGGAACATCTTCCCCTCTACGCCCGTGAGGGCGAGGATGGGGAGATAGACGATGATGATGATCCCCACCGCAAAGACGACGGGCCGCGCCACCTCGTGGACCGCCGCGCGGATGGCCGATAGGGGCGACACGTGCTCCTCGCGCTCCTCCAGCCGCCGCAGAATGTTCTCCACCATCACCACGGAGCCGTCCACGATGAGGCCGAAGTCCAGCGCGCCGAGGCTCATGAGGTTCCCGGAGATGCCGAACCGGTTCATGAGGATGAAGGTGAAGAGCATGGAGAGGGGGATGGCCGCGGACACGATGAGCCCGGCGCGGACGTTCCCGAGAATCAGGAGGAGGACGAGGATCACGAGGATCCCGCCCTCCACCAGGTTCTTCGCGACGGTCCGGACGGTCCGGTTGACGAGTTCCGTGCGGTTGTAGAAGGCGTCCAGGGTGACGCCCGGGGGGAGGGTGCGGCGTATCTCCTCCGCGGCCCTCTCCACCTCTCCCGCCACCACCCGGGAGTTGGCCCCTTTGAGCATCATCACGATGCCCACCACCACCTCACCCCGGCCGTCGCGGGTGACGGCGCCCTGGCGCGTGACGGCCCCGCTGGCCACCTCGGCCACCATTCCCACGGTGACCGGCGTGCCCGAGGGTCCGGTGCGGACGACGATGTTTCGCACGTCGTCCAGGTTCGACACCAGGGCCTCCCCGCGGATGATCCTCTGTTCGCCAGCGTGCTCCAAGTAGCCGCCTCCCGCGGCGAGGTTGTTTGCCTCCAGGGCGGAAAAGATGTCCTCCAGGGACAGGCCGAACTCCATGAGGCTGTCGGGGTGGACCCGCACTTCGTACCGCTTGGCTTCCCCTCCGTAGCTGTTGACCTCCACGACGCCCGGGACGGAGCGGAGGCGGTAGGCGATCTGCCAGTCGAGGAGGGCGCGCAGCTCCTTGGACGTCCAGCACGCGTCCGTATCCTCTTGTCCCTCTCCGCAGGCCGGCTCTCCCCGCACTTCGAACTGGTAGATCTCGCCGAGGCCCGTGGAGATGGGCGCGAGCCCCGGGGACCCGTAGCCGGGGGGGATGCGGTCCCTCGCGTCGGCCAGGCGCTCGGCCACCTGCTGGCGCGCCCAGTAGACGTCGGTTCCCTCGGCGAAGACCACGGTCACCGCCGACAGTCCGAACTTGGAGATGGACCGGATTTCCTCCACCTTGGGGATGCCGCTCATGGAGGATTCCACGGGGAAGGTGATGAAGCGCTCGACCTCCAGGGGGGAAAGCCCCGGAACGCTCGTGAGCACCTGGACCTGTTCGTTGGTGACGTCGGGCACGGCATCCAGGGGAAGGTCCACCATCGCCTTGAGGCCACCCGCCACGAGGAGGACCACGAGGAGGAGGACGATGAGGCGGTTCTTCAAAGACCAGTCGATGAGGCCGCTGACCATGGCGCGCCCCTCAGCCGAGCTGGGACTTCAGGAGCTGGCCCTTGACGGCGAAGGCCCCCTCGGTCACTACCCGATCCCCCTCGGACACTCCCCCGAGAACCTCCAGGTCGCCGTCGAAGGTCCGCCCCACGGTCACGGGGACGGTTGCGTAGGTGCCCGGAGAGCGCTCCCGGAAGACGACCTTCCGGCCCTCCATTTCCTGGACCGCCTCGGCGGGCAGGAGGAGGGCCTCCTCGGGGGATTGCACCCGGACCTTCGCCGACACGAACATCCCGGGCCTCAGCGCGCCGTCCGGGTTGGGCAGACGCACCCGCACCCGAGCGGTGCGCGTGGCGGTCTCCACGGGGCCGATGAAGTCCACGACGGCGGCGATCCTCCGGCCCTCCAAAGATTCCACCTCCAGGTCCACGGGGTCCCCCGGCGTCACCCGGGAGAGGTTGGACTCGTAGAGGTCGAGCCAGGCCCACAGAGCGCCCAGATCGGAGACGGTATAGAGGGTCTGGAGCCGATCCACGACTTCGCCCACGGAGGTCTCCCGGAGGGTGACGGTGCCCGAGATGGGGGCCCGGATCCTCAGGAGGGGCGACACTGCGGACGCGGCCGGGGGGCCGTCCGCGACCTGCGCCGCGAGGGCCTTCACGGAGGCGTCGTCCATGTCGAAGAGTTGGAGGCGGTTCTCGGCGAAGGCGAGGTCGGACCGGGCTCGTTGGAAGGCCCCCTCGCGTTCGAGGAATTCGCTCTGGGAAATGGCGAGGTTCTCCACGAGGAGCTTGGCCCGCTCGTAGCCCCGTTCGGACACGCGGTACTGGGCCAGCTTGGTGAGGTAGTCGGCCTGCGCGTCCCCCAGCTCTGGACTGTCGAGGATGCAGAGGGTGTCCCCCGCCCGGACCCGGGAGCCGAAGTCCGCCACAACCGCCTTGACGCGGCCGGGGAGCCGCGTCCCCACGCGCGCCGTCCTCGTGTCGTCGTAGGCCGTGCTACCTGTGAGCGTGATGGACAGGACGGGAAAGGCGCGCCGGACGGCCGAGACCTGAACGCCTGCGTTGCGCGCCATTTCGGGCGTGAGGGAAACCTCGCCGGGCGGCGCCTGGGCCGCCCCCTCTTCCGGCTTGGGACCGCCGCAGGACAAGGTGGAGAGGAGCGCGCAGAGGCCCAGGGCGGCGACGGGTCGGAGAAGATCGGGGGCAGGGAATGCCATCTCAGGACTCCTTCTCGGACCGGGGAGAGCCCTCCGCGGGGACGGCATGCGCCTCCGGGGCCCATGGCGGCGCGAGGGCCCCGCCCGTGAGGACGTCAAGGTCCAGGTACAGGCCGTGCAGTTCGTGTCTCAGCGCCACGTCCTCCAATGCCGCGGCCTGGAGCGCCCGGCGGGCGTCCAGGGCGTCCAGCAGGGAGGTCTCGCCCTGCCGGTAGGAGAAATCCGCCAAGTCCATGGCCCGCCGGGCCGCGGGGAGCGCCTCGGCGGCGGAACGCCGGGCCGAAGCCAATACGGCGGCGTAGAAGCTGGCCGTCTGGACCACGCGGGCGCCCACCTGCCTGCGGATGGCTTCCTCCTCCGCCCCCGCGAGGACGAAGTCCGCGCGTGCCGTCCGGATGCCCCCGCGGTTCACGTTCCACAGCGGGACCCTTAGGCCCACGGAGAAAGTCGTGGCCCTCGTGCCCACATCGCGCGCCCTCTCGGCCGAGGCGAACAGGGAGGGGCTGGCCGCCGTCTTCTGGAGGGAGAGTTCCTGCCTGGCCCTCAGGCTCCGCGAGACGGCGAGGCGCAGATCGGGGTTCCGGGAGGCCGCGAGATCCGCCGCGGTTTGAGTCTCGGGCGCATCGGGGGGGATCCCGAGCCGGCCCTCCAAGGTGAACCCCTCGGGAAGGCGGTTCCCAGAGAGCCTCGCGAGGGCCTCGCCGAGGCCCCGGGCCTCGGCCTTCGCCCGGGAGGCCTCGGCTTCCATGCGCTCGAGTTCCACGAGGGTCCGGAGGCGGTCGAACTCCCGGCCCTCGCCCGCCTTGACCCGAAGCGCCGTGAGGGCCGAGAGGTCCCTCAGGAAGTCCCGCTGGGCCGACAGGATGAGGGCGCGCTCCTGGGCGGCCAGGAGGTCGCCCACCAGGCGCCGGGCGGAGGCGCGCAGGAGGATGACTGTCCGGGTCCTCTCGGCGAGGGCCAGGTCCACTTCGGCCCCCGCCCTTCGGAGGGAGGCGGCATAGTGCCACGGGGCGGGGAGGTCCCATTGAAGGGCCGCCTGCGTATCCCGGGAGGAGAGCGAGCTGAAGCGATCGGTGCTGTCCGCACGCCCGAGGATCAGGGTCACGTCGGGGGGCGTGCGCGCGGAGGAGAGGCCGCCACGGGCGCCCTCGACCCAGGCCTCCGAGGCGCGGGTTTCGGGGGCGTCCTCCAATAGAAGGGCCTCCACGGCTGCGGGAGTGAGGACGGGCCGATCCCCTTGCGCTCGGTTGGACGAGGGCGCCCCGGCAAGGAGAGCCGACGCGACGGCGGCCCAGAGTATGGTGGATCCGGCTCGCACGGACATGCCCTGACCTCCGGGGCCTCACGCCCCGCCCGGTCCCCATGGACCGGCGCCACCTCCCAAGACAAATGTGAATCGCATCCCCGCAGGCCCATGCTAACACGGGGGCCGACCCTCGGGAAGGGTATACTGGGGGCCACGGGGCGCCGGGCGCCCGGGGAGGGGGACATGCTCTACGATGCGTCCACCTGGTATCTCTCGGTCGTTCCCGCCGCCGTCGCCACGGGGG
>JBFLVU010000079.1:0-11941 GCA_040758175.1 Acidobacteriota bacterium
TGGTACCGGCGGGAGACGGGGACGCCCTCGAAGCTCGCCCTGGCCCTCAAGGCCCCCTACCGCCTCCTCCTCAACAAGTACTTCGTGGACGAGGTCTACTCCGCCGCCTTCATCCGTCCCCTGGTCATGATGTCCCGCATCGCTTCCGGGGTGGACAAGTGGCTCGTGGACGGGTCCGTGAACGTCGTGGCGTACAGCAATGAGGTCCTCGGGCTGCTGCTCCGGTTTTTCCAGACGGGATACATCCGGAACTACGCGCTGTTCCTGCTCCTGTCGGTCCTCGTGCTGATCTACTTCTTCTCCTGAGGGGGGAGCTTCATGGGCGATTTCCTGATGGGTGTGCTTCCCGTGGCGGGCATGGCCCTGGCGGCCTGCCTGCTCTTCCTCCTGGCCGCGGTGGTCAAGAACGCCCGGCTCATGGGGGGGCTGGGCGTGGCCGCCATCCTTCTCCTGGGCGGGGCGCCCGTTCTGCTCCTCTGGTCCGAGGGCGGGAGGGTCGCGCCCCAGACCCTGCTCTCGGCGGACCGGCTCGCCCTCTTTTTCGACGGGCTTTTCGTCCTGGCCGCGGCGCTCGTTGCCCTTCTCTCCCTGGACTACTTCCGGCGCAAGGACTCGGAGCACGGGGAGCTCTTCGGCTTCCTCGCCCTGGCGGCCATGGGGATGATGGTGCTCGGCTCGGCGACGAACCTCGTGACCTTCTACCTGGGCCTCGAGACCATGTCCATCGCCTTTTACGTGCTGGCCGCCTTCTTGAGGACCCACGAGAACGCCGTGGAGGCGTCGCTAAAGTACTTCCTCCTCGGCGCCTTCTCCTCGGCCTTCCTCCTCTTCGGCATGGCCCTGGTCTACGGTTCCGCGGGCTCCCTCGACTTCGGCGGCGTGGCGGCGGTTCTGGCTTCGGGCTCTCCCGCCCTGGGCGAGCCCTTCCTGCTCCTCGGCTTCTTCCTCTTCCTCGTGGGCCTCT
This sequence comes from Acidobacteriota bacterium, assembly GCA_040758175.1. Lineage (GTDB taxonomy): Bacteria > Acidobacteriota > UBA4820 > UBA4820 > DSQY01 > JBFLVU01. The sequence goes on from JBFLVU010000079.1 coordinate 965, forward strand.
TTTTCAAGCTCTCCCTGATCCCCTTCCACTTCTGGGCCCCGGACGTCTACCAGGGATCGCCCACCCCGGTGACGGCGCTCATGGCCGTCGGGGGGAAAACCGCCGCCGCCGCGGGCGCCATCCGCATTTTCCTCTCCGCCTTTCAAGCCAGCCCCCTGCTTTCCGAGAAGTGGCTCCTCCTCTTCGTCGCGGCGGGGCTCCTGACGATCTTCGTCGGCAGCATGATCGCCATCACCCAGAGGCAGATGAAGAGGCTCCTGGCGTATTCCTCCATCGTGCACGCCGGCTTCATCGCCCTCGGATTGGGCACCCTGGCGGTTCCCGGCCTTCGGGGTCCCATGCTGGAGGCCGTTCTCTTCTACCTCGCCGCGTACCTCCTCATGAACGTCGGGGCCTTCACCGTGGCCGGGGCCGTGGAGACTCCGGGCCGGACGGACGAGGCGCTCACGGCCTACTCGGGCCTGGGCACGACGGCGCCCTTCGCGGGAGCCCTCTTTTCGGTGTTCATGTTCAGCCTGGCGGGCATCCCGCTGACCGTGGGCTTCCTCGGGAAGTTCTACGTGTTCAAGGTCCTCGTGCACGGCGGCTATTACGGGTACGCGGCCCTCGGCCTCGTGGGCGCCGTCATCGCGACCTACTACTACCTGAAGGTGGTGGTGGCCCTCTACTTCCCGGGCCAGGACGCCGAGATCCCGCCCGCCCCGAAGATGGGCGCGGTCACTTTGGGGGTCCTGGGGCTCATGGGCGCAGGCACCCTGTACCTGGGCATCTTCCCGGGCTTCCTCAACGCCCTCGTGTCCGGCCTGACCATCGGCTGAACGGGCCGCAGGGCTGACCGGGCCCGCCATGGGCGAGAAGGTCGACCTCCGTCTCCACGCGGCCCTCCTGTTCGTTCAGGTCACCTTCGGCGCGTTCCACGTCGTGGGCAAGTTCGTCCTGGGTTCCGTGGAGCCCCTGGCGGTAACCGCCACCCGCATCCTGATCTCGACGCCCCTCCTGCTTCTGCTGGCCCTTCGGGTGGACCGCAGGATTCCGTCCCGGGCGGACCTCGGACGGCTGGCGGTGCTCGGCCTCCTGGGCGTTTTTCTGAACCAGGTGCTCTACATCTACGGGTTGAAGATCACGTCGGCCACCAACGCGGCCATCCTCATGCCCTCCATCCCCGTCTTCGTGGCGCTCGTTCTGGCCCTGTCCGGGCGCGAGCGGCTCTCCGCCGGCCGGTGGGCAGGGGTCTTCCTGGCGGTGGGCGGGGCCCTCGTCCTCCTCGACTGGAGCGGGGCCGACTTCGGGAAAGGGGCTCTGGCGGGAAACCTGATGCTCCTCGTCAATTGCCTCTGCTACGCTTTCTACCTCGTCCTGCAGAGGCCCATGCTCGAGCGCCTGCATCCCCTGACGGTGGTGGCCTGGGCCTTCCTGTTCGGAGGCCTCGGAGTCCTGGTCCCGGGCCTTCCCGCCCTGGCCAAGGTCGGCCCGGCCGAGCTGGCCCCGGGCGTTCTCCTCGGCCTCCTGTACATCGCCGTGATTCCCACGGGGGTCAACTACGCCCTCAACACGTGGGCCCTCAGCAGGTCCTCCCCCGCCCTCGTGGCGGCCTACACGACGCTTCAGCCTCTGGCGGCAGCCCTTTTGGCCGTCCCCTTCCTGGGGGAGCGACTGGGATGGCGGGAGGCCCTGGGCTTTGCCCTCATCTCCCTGGGCCTGCTCCTCGTCAGCCGTCGGAGGGGCGGGGAATCGCCGGAGGCCGCGCGGGGTTGAACCGCCTGGAGAAAGGGGGGGCGCCCCGCATGACCGTCGAGGCCTATCACGAGGCCAGCAAGCACCGGCCGGACCGGTACGCCGACGGGCCGGGCTTCCTCGATTGGGCCACCCAACCCGACCCCTTCCGGACCTTCGTGGGGGCCCCTTCCACGAGGCTTCCATTGGGTGGACTGCGCGCGGGCCCCGGTTTCGGGGACCTCCACGCCCGGTCCGTCGAGCCGCCGGCGCCCCTGGGGATTTCGGGCCTCGGCGCATTTCTGGAGCACTCCCTGGCCCTCTCGGCGTGGAAGGCCCTGGGCCGTTCCCGGTGGGCGCTGAGGTGCAACCCGTCGAGCGGCAACCTGCACCCCTCCGAGGGGTACGTGGTCTGGCCGGGCAGCGCGGACCTGCAACCCGGCATCTACCACTACCTCAGCCTGGCCCACCGGCTGGAGCGGAGGGCCTCGCCCCCGGACGCCCGCGCATGGCGAACCGCCTTCGGCGGCCGCGGTTTCCTCGTCGGACTTTCGTCCATCCATTGGAGGGAGGCCTGGAAGTACGGCGTCCGTGCCTACCGATATTGCCAGCACGACGCCGGCCACGCCCTGGCGGCCCTCCGCTACGCCGCCGCCTGTCACGGGTGGAACCTGCGCCTCCTCCCCGAATGGGGCGACGGGCAGATCGAAACGCTCCTCGGCCTGGACCGTGGGGCCGATTTCGATGGCGCCGAGCGGGAGAGCCCGGACTGGGTGGCGTGGGTGGGCAGGGGGCCCGCTCCGCCGGGGATTCGCGACTCGCTCCTCGAAGCCGTCTCCCATTGCGATTGGAGCGGGGCGGCCAACTCCCTGAGCCCCTCCCACGCGAAGTGGCCGGCGGTGGAAGGCGCCTCCGAGGCGGGGAGAAAACCGCCGACCCGGGAACCGGACGAGCCGGCCCACGAAGGAGACTCCCTACCGGAGCTCGAATTCGCAGATCGGGATCGGAGCGCCGGCGAATTGATCCGCGCCAGACGGAGCGCCGTGGCCTTCGACGGGGTCACGGCGATCTCGAGGGAGGGCCTTTTCCGCGTCCTGGACGCGCTCCTGGTGCGCCCCGGCGTGCCGCCCTTCGACGCGTGGCCCTTCAGGTCCCGCGTCCACCTTCTGGTCTTCGCCCACAGAGTGAAAGGGATCCCCCCGGGACTCTACTGGCTCCCCAGGTCGGCCGGTGCCACCGAGCGCCTGCGCGCGGCCTGCGAGCGATCCTGGCTGTGGTCCCGCGCAGAGGGGGCCCCGGAGCATCTCCCCCTCGTTCTGCTGGCCTCCGGGGACGTGCGCAGCACCGCCAGGGCCCTCTCCTGCGGCCAGGACATCGCGGGCGACTCCGCTTTTTCCGTCGGGATGCTGGCCGAGTACGGGGAGACCCTGTCACGGGGTTCCTGGTGGTACCGCCGCCTCTTTTGGGAGGCGGGAGCCGTGGGCCATGCCCTTTACCTTTGGGCGGAGGCGGAGGGGCTGAGGGGCACCGGCATCGGGTGCTTTTTCGACGATGAGGTCCACCAACTCGTCGGGCTCAAGGGGACGGCCTTCCAGTCTCTCTACCACTTCACGGTGGGGGGTGCGGTGGAGGATGTCCGGCTCACGACCCAACGGCCCTATGCCCACCTGGAGAACGGGAGGAGCGGAGACCCAGGGCCATCCATCCCGACAGGATCCCCAGGGCGGAAAGGCCCAGAAGGACCAGGACGGGGGACGTCCTTTGGGCCAGGACGCCGACGGTGGCCTGGGTCAGCGTGGCGGCGAGGCCTCCCGCGCCCGTCACGAGCCCCGTGGCCGCGCCCAGGCGGTTTCGAGGCACTTCGTCTCCCATGAGGGCGAAAAGGAGGGGGAAGGTCATCAGGACCAGAAACATGGAGAGCCCCAGGAGCGCCACGGAGGCCCAGAGTCCCTCCGTGAGAAGAAACCCCGCGAAGGCGGCCCCCGAGCCCATGAGCAGGCCGGCCAGGAGCCTTCCCCGGTCCCACCGGTCCGAAAGGCTTCCGCCCAGGGGTTGGGCCAGGACTCCCGTGGCCATGACCAGCGTCATGACCGTTCCCATGGCTCTTTCGTCCAGACCCCGGACGGCGACCAGGAACGTGGGAAGGAACCCGGCGGCCGTGACGAAGAAGGCGGTGCGGAGAAAGGAAAGGGCCACCATCCTCGCCAGGAACCACCGGTTCACGGGCCCGTCCTGTGCGGGGTGTGCGGCACCGGCCCCCGGACCGCCGTGGGGCGCGATGGGGAAAGCCGAGACGGTGACCAGGCCGAGGAGGACGCCCGCCGCCGCGAAGGGGAGGACGGCCCGGCCGGGGGATCCCAGGACCACGGCGAGTTCGGCGAGAGCGAGGGGGAACAGCGTCCGTCCCACGCTTCCGCCGGCGTTGTTGATGCCCTGGACGAGCCCGCGGTTCGCGCGGTCCGTCACCTCGTTCACGAGGGCGGTGGCCACGCTGTGGTAGGTCCCGGCGCCCGCTCCCGCGGCCAGCGCCAGGAGGAAGAGAAGCAGTCCGGCCCGGGGGCCTTCCGGCGGCACGAATCCGAAGGCGCAGAAGGACGCGCTCGCGAAGACCAGCCCCCACCCAACGACGGCGCCACGCCGCCCCGTGGCGTCCGAAAAGCGCCCCCAAAACGGCTCGGCAAAGGCCGTGGCAAGGGTGAAGGCGCTGAGGATGAGGCCCACGAGGGCGAAGCGCCCGCTCCGGCCGAAAAGGAGCGCGAGGAGAACCGAGAGTCCAATGCCGTAGCCATCCACGAGCACGTGGGTGGAGGTGGTCAGGAAGAGGGTTCGCGCCTTCGAGAAAGCCCCCGACGGGGCCGCTCCGGACCCGGGCGGCATGCCCGCGCCCGCCCCCGTTCCGTCGCGGGTCACCCGGTCACCCACAGGATCCAAGGCGTTCCCACGGCGAGGAACACAACCGTGTTGACCGCCGTGACGAGACCCCCGTACCGGTAGATCTCGGAGGTGGACAGGTGGCCGCTTCCCGTGAAGAGGACGTTGGCGCTGGAACCCTGCGGGGTGATGCAGGAGAAGAAGTTGGTCGCGAAGAGGAGCATGTACGCGGCCAGGGCAGGCGGGACGCCCGAAAAGACGGCCACGTCCAGGAACACGGCAAAGAGCGCGAACATATGCGCCGACTGGCTCACGAAGAAATAGTGGAGGGCCACGTACCCGGCGACGAGCGCGAGGTACGCCGCCGCGGGGTGAGCCCCGTGCAAGGCCCCCGCGAAGGAGGATCCGAGCCACGTCATGAAGCCCAGGCGGTTCAGCTCGGCGCTCAGGGTGAAGAGGATGGCGAACCAGATCCAGATCTCGAGCGCCTCGCCCTCCTTTCGGAAGTCCGAGGCGCGGAAGACGCCCGTAATGAGAAGGATCGCGAGGCCGAAGAGCGCGGCCGCCGTACGGTCGATGGGGAAGGCCTCCCCCAGCCCCCACGCGGCCACGAGGGAGAGGAACACGGCGGCTGTGATCCACTCGGCGCGGGTGGGTGGGCCCATCTCCCGGAGGGCCTCCGCGGCGAGTCCGGGCGCCTCGGGGGTGCGGGTGACCTCAGGCCCGACGGCCTTGAGCAGGGCCCAGGGCACGAGCAGGAGGGAGGCGGCCACGGGGACCAGCGCCGCGAGGAACCAGGAGCCGAACGTCACCTTCACCCCCGCCGTCTCCAGGGCCAGTCCGGCTCCGGCGGGGTTGGCCGCCATGGCCGTGAGCCACAGGGAAGAGGAGAGGCTCAAGGAGGCCATTCCACCCATCATCAGGAAGGCGCCGAGGCGTCTGCGGGCCCCTTCGGGGGTCGCGCCGAGGCCCTCGCACAGCGAGGCCACCACGGGATAGAGGACGCCGCTCCGGGCCGTGTTGCTGGGAAAGGCCGGGGCGATGAGGGCGTCCGTCACGAAGAGGCTGTAGGAAAGCCCGAGGGCCGAACCGCCGATGCGGCGGATCACGTGGAAGGCCAGCCGCGCCCCCAGTCCGGACCGGATCACGGCGCGGGAGAGGAGGAAGGCGGCGACGATCAGAAGGATGAAATCCTCCGAGAAGCCGGCGAACATCTGGCGGCCGGTCAGCGTGCCCGAGAGGACGGCGCCCGCGCCCGCCGCCAGAGAGGCCGTCAGGATCGGGAGAGCCTTCAGGACCACCGACAGGATGGCGAAAAGGAAGAACCCGAAGAGGTGCCACGCGGGAGGGGTCAAGCCCTCGGGTGGCGGAAGGATCCATGCGCCGAGCCCCGCGGCGGCGGCCACCGCCAGGGGCGCCGGCCGCACCTCGGAAGTCCACCGCTCGAACATTCGGCGCGCCGCTCCCATGGCCCCATTGTACAGGCCGGCATAGAACGGCGTACACTCGGTGTTCCATACACGGAAAGGAGATCCGTTCATGGCGACGATCACGCTGAAAGGGAACCCCATCCACACCTCTGGAGAGCTCCCCGCCGTCGGTTCGAAGGCCCCGGAGTTCAGGCTGACGCGGTCCGATCTTTCGGACGCGTCCCTGGCCGATTTCGCCGGGTTCAAGAAGATCCTGAACATCGTTCCGAGCCTGGATACGGGAGTCTGCGCCGCATCGGCCCGGCGGTTCAACCAGGAGGCCGCCGCCGTGGACGGGGTCCGGGTCCTCACGATCTCCCGGGACCTGCCCTTCGCCCAGGCACGTTTCTGCGCCGCCGAGGGCATCGAAAACGTGGTCATGCTCAGCGAACTGAGGGACCTTTCCTTCGGCGGCTCCTACGGCGTGCGGATCGTAGACGGGCCGCTGGCCGGACTGCTTGGCCGGGCGGTTGTCGTTCTCGATGCGCAGGACCGGGTCACGTACGTGGAACAGGTTCCCGAAATCGCGCAGGAGCCCGATTACGCCAAGGCCCTCGAGGCGCTCAAGAAGGCGTGAGTAAGGGAGTAGGGGAGTAGGTGAGTAGGTGAGTAGGTGATTAGGTCAGTAGGTGAGTAGGAGTATCTGGGACGTCAGGGAATGACCAGGGTGTCGCCGAGGTGGAGGCGCTTGCCTGGGGAGATCCGGTTGGCGCGGCAGATCTTGTCCACCGTCGTGCCGTACTTCCGGGCCAGGTCCCAGAGGGTGTCGCCTGACCGGACGTGGTGGACGCGGCCCTTCGGCGACTCCGGCGCCCCGGCCGAAGAAGGCCTGGCGGCCAGTCCGCTGGACTCCGACTTCTCGGCCAGGACGAGCCGCTGGCCCGCCCGCAGGGCGTCCGATTCCAGACCGTTCAGTTCCTTGAGACGCGCCACGGGGATGCCGGTTTGCCTGGAAATGGCGGCAAGGGTATCTCCGCGGCGAACCTTGTACACCTTGGCGCCTTTCGGCACGGTCCCACGGCTCTCCACGTAGAGGCTGGGGTCGCTGGCGGGCACGCCCAGCGGGACCACGAGCGTCTGGCCCGGTGCAATCCGCCGCCCCTTCATCAGGTTGGCGAGGCGGATGGCCTCGGCGCTTGTCTTGTACCGGCGCGCGAGGGAGGCGAGGGTTTCTCCCCTGGACACGGTGTGCATCGCCACCGCGAGCCGCTCCTCCGTGGGCACGACGGCAAAGGCCTCCTGAAAGGGGCCGTAGGTATGGGCGGGGATCTTGAGCGCATACTCCCGCGGGGGGGTGACGAGGCGCTTCAGGGAGGGGTTCAAGGCCTGGATCTGCTCGATGGGGATCTGTGCGCAACGGGCCAGGACCCTCAGGTCGGTGGCCTCGGCCAGGATCACGGAGGCCGTCGGTTCGGGCGGGTCGGCGGGGAGCGCCTCGAAGCCATAGGCGGACGGGTTGCTGGCGATGAGGATCGCGGCAAAAATGGCCGGCACGTACTCGCGCGTCTCCCGACGGAGGGTCCGGGTCTTGCGGAGGGTCCAGAAGTCACCCTTGGGGTTCTTGGCCTTGTAGCGCAAGATGCGCGCCTCCCCGCAGTTGTAGGAGGCGAGGGCAAGGGGCCAGTCGCCGAACAGGGCGTAGAGGTCCTTGAGGTAACGGGCGGAAGCCCTCGCCGAGAGTTCGGGATCGCGCCGCTGGTCCTCCCAGAAGTCGATCTGAAGCCCGTACCGCTTCCCCGTCCCCGCGATGAACTGCCACATGCCCACGGCCTTGGCGCGGGAGACGGCTCCCGGATTGAAGGCCGATTCCACGATGGCGAGGTAGACCAGGGAGGGGGGCACGCCTTCGTCCCTGAAGATCTGCTGCATCCGGGGGACCACCGGATACCCGCGCGCCAAAGCCCGGGAAAACCACGTACGGAGCTTTCCCTGGTACAGGTTCACGTAGGCGAGGACCGTCGGGTCGTCGGCCGGGATGTCGAGCCCGACGGAGACCTGGCGGAGGGCGGCCTCCACCTGGGCGTACGTGGCCCCGAGGTCCGCCGGGGCGAGGAAGGTGGCCTCCGTGAGGAGCGTGTCTTTGGGCGACTCCTCCACGACCGCCGGGCTCTCCGGCGCGGCGTTGGCATCCAGTTCGATCTGAAAGGCCGCGTCGTTCATGCGGACGACGGCCCCCTGAAGCCTCGGGTTGGCCTGCACGGGGGGCGGGGCCTCCAGGTATTCTCCGAGGAGGGCGGCCATGTCCCTCACGAGGCCCGCGGATTGTTCCTCCGAAAGGTCCGGGGACTCGGCGGCCTCGCAGAGGGCTTCCATTCTCTCTGCGAGGGCGTTACCGGCAGCCACCTCGGGGGGCACCCGGGGGAGAAGGTCGGCCGGCGCGACGGCGGCGGGCGGAGGGGACTGGACGGCGCACGCCGCGCCCAGGGCGAGCAGGAGCACGAGGACCCCCTGAGCGGCGAAGGGACGAAGGGTATTTCGGGGAGGACCGGTGAGGGATCGGAGGCGAAGGGTCAACGGGCTCTCTCCATGGGAGGCGCCTCCGCCACGGCGGGGGCCGGGGCGGGGGGCGGTCAGAGCGGGATGTTTCCGTGCTTCTTGGGCGGGCTCCACTCGCGCTTGTTCGCGAGACCCTGAAGGGCGCGGATGATCCGGGGGCGCGTTTCACGCGGGTAGATGACGGCGTCCACAAACCCCTTCCGGGCCGCCACGTACGGATTGGCCAGGGTCCGGCGGAACTCCTCCACCTTGCCGGCCTTGTACCCCTCGGGGTCGGCGGCTTCCGACAGCTCCTTCCGGAAGAGGATGTTCACGGCTCCGTCGGGCCCCATGACGGCGATTTCGGCCGTCGGGAAGGCGAAGTTGAAATCCGTCCGGATGTGCTTGCTGGCCATGACGCAGTAGGCGCCGCCGTAGGCCTTGCGGGTGATCACCGTGATCTTCGGGACCGTGGCCTCGGCGAAGGCGAAAAGGAGCTTGGCCCCGTGGACGATGATCCCCCCGTGCTCCTGGTCCTTCCCGGGGAGGAAGCCCGGGACGTCCTCGAAGGTCACGAGGGGGATGTTGAAGCAGTCGCAGAAGCGGACGAACCGGGCGCCCTTGATGGAGGCCTTGATGTCGAGCACGCCCGCCAGGTACGCCGGCTGGTTCGCCACGATGCCCGCCACCCTGCCCCCGAATCGCCCGAAACCGGTGACGATGTTCTGGGCGAAATCCCGGTGCACCTCGAAAAAGACGCCGTCGTCCACCACCGCCTGAATCAGGGTCTTGATGTCGTACGGGAGGTTTGGGTTCTCCGGGACCAGCCGGTCCAGGGCGGGGTCCTTCCGGTCCACGGGGTCCTGGGTGGCCCGGACCGGGGGATCCTCCTGGTTGTTGGAGGGGAGGTACGTCAGGAGCGCCCGGGCCGTGGCGAGGGCCTTGCCGTCGTCCCCGGCGGTGAAATGGCAGACGCCCGAGACGGTGGCGTGGGTGCGCGCCCCGCCCAGATCCTCCTTGGAGATGTCCTCGTGCAGGACCGTACGGATCACGTCCGGCCCCGTGATGAACATGTACGAGGTGGACTCGGACATGATGACGAAATCGGTGATGGCCGGGGAGTACACGGCGCCGCCGGCGCAGGGGCCCAGGATGAGGGAGATCTGGGGGACGACTCCGGAGGCCAGCGTATTCCTCAGGAAGATGTCGGCGTAGCCCCCGAGGGAGCCCACCCCTTCCTGGATCCTCGCGCCGCCCGAGTCGTTGATTCCCACGATGGGGGCGCCGACCTTCATGGCCAGGTCCATGACCTTGCAGATCTTTCGGGCGTTTGATTCGGAGAGGGACCCGCCGAAGACCGTGAAGTCGTTGGCGAAGAGGAAGACCGGGCGGCCCTCCACCCGGGCATGGCCGGTGACGACCCCGTCCCCGGGGACGCGCTTCTGGCCCATCCCGAAGTCCCGGCAATCGTGTTCCACCAGCGCGTCCGTCTCCTCGAAGGATTCGGGATCGGCGAAAAGCTCGATGCGCTCCCGCGCGCCGAGCTTTCCGGCGTCGTGCTGGGCCTTCAGGCGCGCCGGTCCTCCGCCCTCCCGGCCGGCCTGGAGAAGGGCTTCCAGCTCGCCCAGGGGGTCCCGGCTCACGGGCTCTCCTCCAGGCTTCGGTAGGTCAGGTTCCGGACCGCGTCCCGGTAGCTCTCGTCGGGCGGGCTCGTCGAATAGCGGCGGACGAACTGGTGGAGCCGCGCGGCCTCCGCATCGCTCCTGTCGAAATCCAAGAGGTCCCTGAGGTTTTTGTCGGCGCCGATGAGATTCTCCTGCCTCAGGTCCAACACGGCCCAGTTGTAATAGCCGTCCCGAATGATCTCGCGCACGGCGTCGCGCTTCCCCATCTGTCGGGCCAGGGTGTCGTCCGGGTAGATGAGCCTCCAAGCCACCCGGAGGCTCTCGGCGAAATCCTGCTCCTTGAAGGACTTGACCGAATAGAGGTACTCCTTCAGAAACTTCTCGTTCCGGAGGTTCTCCTCCTGCATCCGGTTCAGGGCCGCGCGGGCCTCTCCGAGGCCGGAGAGGGCCTCCGGATGCATCGCGTCCCGGCTGAGGATCTCCTGGTAGAACCCGATGGATTTGGCGTAGTCCCTGGCCTCGGAGGCGCCGCGGGCCCTCCTCAACAGCTCTTCCACCGTCATGGTGGCGGGGGAGGGCTCCTGCGGAACGGGGGTGGCCTGGCCGGGAGGCCGGTCGGGGACCTGGGGCGGCCTGGGAGGCTTGGGAAGCCTGGGCGTGGTCGCCACCGGCTGGGGCTCGGATTCGCCCAAGAAGTACCTGGCCCCGAAGAAGATCCCCGCTCCGATGGCCACCAGGCCGAGGAGGGCCGTCAGGATCAGCGTGAGGCCCGGAGTGCGGCGCCCTTTGGGCTCCGTCACTATGGGCGTCGGCAACTCCGCCGC
>JBFLVU010000080.1:0-11852 GCA_040758175.1 Acidobacteriota bacterium
GTCCTCTTTCACCGCCTGAAAAATCTCCGCCACCCGCTCCCGGTCCACACCCCCCCCCCCCCCCCCCCCCCCCCCGGCCGGAGTCTACTTCCCCAGGACCTTCATGAGGTCCTTGAGGGAGGGCTTCTTCTTCTTTTGCTCCTCCTGGGACTGCGGCTGGGGTTGGGCCTGTTCCCCGTCCTCACCGGCGCTCTCGGCGGTCTGCCCGGCGTTCCGGTTGGCCTCGTCGTTCGCCTGGGTGAGCCCCTTCATGAGGGATCCCAGCCCGAACTCGGTCTTGGCGTAGCCCGCCGGAAGCACGAAGGTCCCGGGGGGGATGGCCGCCATCTGGACGTCCTTGGTCGTCAGGGTGCTTGTGCCGTTGTCCTTGCCGTCCACGAAGTGCTTGGTCCGCACCTCCATGGGGAACCCCAGGAAACCGACCTTGGCGGCCACGACCTTGTCGAAGGCGGGGTCGCCCGTCACAAGGCCCTGGCTGTGCCAGTTCCGTTCTCCGAAGATGGCCAGGACGTCGTAGGCCGTTGTGGTGTAGTAATCCGTCACGTCCTCCGTGCGGGACTTGGTCTTGAAGCCCATGACCTTGGCTTCTGTTGTATAGGCCAGACGGATGCGTTTCCCGGTGCAAGGCACGCCCGAGACGACCTTGGGAGGAAGAGGGGAGACCTCGACCTGCTGGTCGCTGTAGGTGACCTTCATGGACTGCCCCATCTGCTTGGCGGCGTTCTGCATCTCGTCGAGGTTCATCTCGACGTATTCCCTCCGGTCCGGGTACACGAAGTAGGCCATCTTGCCGGCGTTGTCGCCCAGCATATAGGAGCCCCTTGGGAACATGAAAAAGTCCGAGAGGTAGTTCATCCGGAACTTCCCATTGTCCGCCATGACCTCGAAGAGGAATCCCATGGCTCCGTCGCCCGTCGGAAGGCCGAGCTTTCGGGCCATCTCCCTGTCCTCGGCGGACATCTCCCGGGCCTCCTGCTTCTGCTGGGGCCCGCCTTCCATCTTGACCTCGCCGCTGTACTTGATGCCCATCAGGGCCTGGGCGCCGAGGCTGGCCGCGGTGAGGGTCAGTGCCAGGATCGCTGCTTTCTTCATCGGATCATCCTCCGGCCCCATGGTGCCACCCGGGGCGGGGCGGGGCAAGAGGCGGAACAGGGGAGGTTTCGAAGGGAGGATTTCGGATTTCGAAAGTATAAGGGCGACAGGGCGTCTCGTTTCGTGGGCCCCCCGTATCTCCTTGTGGGGCTGGGGGCGGAAGAGGGAGGATGCTTCGGCCGGAAGGGAGTGCCGGGCCGCGGCCTTCCTCCGAAGGCAAAAGGCGATCCGGCTCGGAGGACTGCACAGATTCTCCAGACGACCCGTTTCCCCGACCGGGGACCCCGGTCCGTGGAGGCTCATCAGGTGACGGGCCTGGCCGTGCCGTAGCCACAGATTGGACACAGGATCAGGTTGCCCTCCCGCTCTCCCAGGGGGGCCAAATGGCAATGGGGGCACTCCATCCCGGCGGCGAGGAAAACCACGGTGCGCCTCTCCGCGCAGCCGGACTTCGACGCGGGCAGGCACGGGCACGGCTTTCGGAAGACGGGCCGATGGGAGAGGGGCTTCATGGGCTTGAAAAGGGGACGTGGAGCCTTGGAGGTCACGGCCGGGCCCGGGCCACCCGGTTCCGGCCCTCCTCCTTGGCGAGGTAGAGGGCCCGATCGGCGGCCTCGCTCAGGCTCTGGGCGTCGACGTCCTCCTCGAGCCCGGCGACACCCGCGCTGAGGGTGCAGGTGACGGTGGTGCCTTCGGCGGGGTGGATCACCTGCCCGAAGGCGGAGCGGACCTCCTCCAGGATTTCCTCCGCCTTTTCGGCGGTCGTGTCGGTGAGAAGAACGGCGAACTCGTCCCCTCCGAACCGACCGAGGACGTCCGTTCTCCGCAGGCGCTGGCGAAGGAGGTAGGCGAGGCTCTTGAGGACCCGGTCCCCCGTGGCGTGGCCGTGGGTGTCGTTCACCTCTTTGAAACGGTCCACGTCGATCATCGCGAGAGACAGGGGACTCTTGAGGCGGCGGGAGCGGGCCACCTCCACGACGATCTGCTCCTTCATGTGCGTGTGATTGAGAAGCCCCGTCAAACCGTCGCGGCTCATGAAGGACTGGAGAATTCGGGCCCGCTGGGCGCGCGCCGTGACGGAGGAGATCAAGTGCTGGGGCGCGATGGTCTTGGTGAGGAAATCGTCGGCCCCGAGGTCGATGGCCTTCATCTGCTGTTGGATGCGGCTCTCCACCGAGAGGAAGACGATGGGAAGGGTGAGGAAGCCGGGGATCTGCCGGATCAGCGCGGCCAGTTCCAATCCGCTGCAGCCCGGCATGTACAGGTCCATCAGCACCAGCTCGGGGTTGAACTCGCTCAGGGCCTGGAGGGCGTCCTCCGGGCGGTTCACCTTGGCGATCTTCATGCCCGCCTGCCCGAGAAGGAGACCGAAATGCTCCGCCAGCTCCGGCTCGTCCTCCACGATGAGCACGCGAAGGGGATCCACGGGGCGGGGATTGGTCAGGGTGTCCAGGGTCCCGATCAGATCGCCGAGCTCCACGGGCTTCGTAAAGAAGGCGCCTCCCCCCGCGCGGACGGCCTCGAGGCGCGTGGCGAAGTCCCCCGCCTCCGAGAGAAAGACGATGGGGGGGCGCGGCCGGTCTTCGGGGTAGAGCCTTCGGGCGGCCTCGGTTCCCTTTTCCTTTTCCCCCGTGAAGAGAATGTCCAGGATCACGGCGGCGGGCGGTGTCTCCCCCGCGGCGGCGGCCAGGTCCTCAAGGCGCGCCACGGTCCTCACGTCGTAGCCGAAGTGGCTGATCTGCATGCCGAGGTTCAGGGCGAAGACACGGTCGTCGTCCACGAGGAGGATGAGTTTCCCGCTGCGGCTGGCTCCGGGGGGCGGCTCGATGTAGCGCGCGGGCACGACTTCGAGCTCGGGACGGAGGGCGTCGGGCCCCGAAGAGATCTCCCTCAGGCGGGACAGCCCCTGGGAGACGGACGACTCGGCCTCCAAAGAGGGAGGCGCCCCGACCTCGGCCCCGTCGGCCAGGAGGTGTTCCACCGAGCGGGCGGCCACCGAAAGGGCCGTGTAACCGAAGGTCCCGGCCGTTCCGGCCAGGCTGTGAACCATCCGGTGGAGCGTGGCCGGACCGTCTGGAGGGGCCTGCCCGGAACGGATGGCGGCCCACAGGGCGTCCATTTCGTCCAGGCGCGCCCCCACTCCGGAAGCGAAGACCTCCCGGAGCGCGTTCAGCTTCTCCTGAAAGCCCTCTGGAGGGGACGCCGGTTCCTGCGTTGGAACGGGAAGAGGGGCGAACCCGCCGACGGCGGCGAGGAGTTCCCCGGGGGAGACGGGCTTGGTAAGGTAGGCGTCGGCCCCGTGCTGTCTTCCCTCCGTCCTGTAGCGGTCCTTCCTGTAGACGCCCGTGAGCAGCACGACCGGTGTCCGGGACAGGGCGGGGATTTCCTTGATTTGCTGGCAGAGCTTGAACCCGCTCAGTTTGGGCAGGAGGAGGTCGGTGACCAGACAGGCGGGCCGCTCCTTCTCCACGAGGGCCAAGCCGGAAAGCCCGTCGGAGGCCTCCACGACTTCGTACCCGGCCCCCTCCAGAACCGCCCGGAGAAACTCCCGGATCTTCGGCTCGTCGTCCACCACGGCGATCTTTGGACCCATGACCCACCCCGTTTCCGTCAGCGAGAGGTCCGCTCCCAGATGGCCCGGACCGTAGCGGGCAGGGCCATCGGATCGAAGGGTTTGGTGATCACGTCGGCGGCTCCCAGGGCGAGGAACTGCTGGATCTCCTGGGGCTGGGCCTTGGCGGTCATGAAGACGGCGGGCACCCCGGACAGGGGGGGCGCCTCCCGGAGCCGCTGAAGGGTCGTGGGCCCGTCCATCCCGGGCATCATGACGTCGAGGAGGATGAGGTCGGGGCCGAAGGCGGGGCCCTTCTCGATGGCCTCCGCCCCCGAGCTGCACACCTCGAGGACGAAACCGCCCAGGCTTTCGAGGGAGAGTTTGGCCACCGTCTGAATGTCCGGCTCGTCCTCCACGTACAGGATCCGCCTCAATTCGCGTGCCGGCATGTGTTCTCCTTTCTCCCTCCCGAACGGCTTTCTTGCTGGCCAGGTCCATGCGGTTTGCATCGTCGCTCCGTCATGGATCGGGCATCCGGGCCGGTCGTCCTCGGGCCAAGGCGTTCTCCACGGCGCGTCTCAGGTCCTCGTTGGACGTGGCCCCCTTCACCAGGAACTCCGTTACGGCGGGCGGCATTTCCAAAGCCCTGTCCGCGGCCGAAAAGACCAGGGCCGGGATGGAGCGGCCCTCGAGTTCGGGGAGAAGCCCCGCACCCCCGCCGTCGGGCAGGGTCAGGTCCAGGAGGACGAGGTGGAAGGAAGATTCGTCGAGAAGCCGGCGGGCTTCCTCCAGAGACCGCGCGGACACGACGTCCGCGGTATCGAATACGATGCCCCGGACCACCTCCAGGACGTCCGGGTCGTCCTCCACGTGCAGAATGCGCGGGCGCCCATACCCCTTCTGGGGGGGCTCCTCCGTCGCCGGTTCGGTGGAGTGAGAACCGGATTCGGCGGGGGCGAGGAGGGGCAGGTCAAAGAAAAAGGTCGTGCCCCTTCCCTCCTCGGTCGTGAAATCCATCCTCCCCCCCATCTTCTCCACGATGGCCTTGGCGATGGAGAGGCCCAGACCCGTGCCCCCCTTCTTGCGGGTGTCCGAGGAATCGGCCTGGGCGAACTTGCTGAAAATGCGGCTCCGGAAGGCCTCCGGGATGCCCGGGCCCCGGTCTGTGACGGACACGCGGACCGTTTCGCCCAGCGCCTCGGCGCGGAGGGACACGGTCCCGTTCTCGGGGGAGAATTTGATGGCGTTGGACAGGAGGTTCGTGACCACCTGCTGAAAGCGGTCCACGTCCACCCTCACGGGGAGGCCGCCCTGGGCGGGCGGCATTTCGACGGCGATGGCCTGCCCGTACTGGTGGGCGAAGCCGCGGTTGGCCTCCGCCGCCTGGAGGAGGAGGGCGGCCAGGTCCGATTCCCGGAGATCGAAGGCCATGCGTCCCGCTTCGATCTTCTCCATGTCCAGGATGTCGTTGATGAGCCGCACCAGCCGCTCGCTGTTCTTGAGGGCGATGTCCACGAGGGTCTTGGCCTGGGCGGGTATCTCTCCCGCCACCCCCCCCTGCAGAAGGCCGAGGGAGCCGCGAATGGAGGTCAGCGGCGTTCGGAGCTCGTGGCTCACCGTGGAGACGAATTCCTTCTTCAGCCGGTCCACCTCCCTGCGCTGGGAGATGTCCTGGATGTTGCCGGCGTACCGGCGGCCCGCCGGGGACCGGAACTCGAAGAGAGAGAGTTCCACGGGAAAGATCTCCCCCCCCTTTCGAACGGCCTCCCACTCGGTCACACGGCCGATGGCTTGGGAGAAGGCCCGGCGGAAGTACGCCCCGGGATCCTCCCCTTCGGGCACGGCGATCAATTGGCTCACGTGCCGCCCCACCATTTCCTCCCGCGAATACCCGAAGATCCGTTCCGCGGCCGGGTTGACCATTTCGATCACGCCGTCGCTCTGGAGGGAGACCAACCCTCCGAGCATGTTGTCGATGAGGCTCCGGGTCCTTCCCTCGCTCTCCTGCAGGGCCGCCAGGTCGCGCTGTCGCTGGATGGCCGCGCCAAGCGTCCCGGCGAAGGTCTTGAAGACGTCCAGTTCGGCGAGGGACCACCGCCGGACCTGCCGGTGCTCTTCGAGGACGAGGATCCCCCACCACTCCCGCCCGGCGAAGATGGGGAGGAAGGCGACGGAGCGGCCCAGCCAGGGCGAGTCGGGAGGAAAGCCCACCGCGGCATCCGCGGGAGAGGCTGACATGGCGTCCCCTCCGTCCAGCCCCGCCACCCACGCGCGCGGCAGCCACTCGGGGCGGCACTCTGGGGGCGGCTGTTCTTTGGGGGATCCGCAGGCATCGGGGTCGTACCACAGGGCCCGCCGCTCCGCCCTGCACTCGGCGGAGGGCTTCTCGTAGAGGGCGGCGGCGCTGATCTGGAGCGCTTGGCCAAGCCGTTCCAGCGCTCCCCCAATGCTCCGGCTCCAGTCCTCGCCCCTCAGAAGGCGCTCGGCGGCCGCGCTGGAGGCCTCGAGCACGGCGTCCCGGTGGCGCATGGCGGATTCGGCGTCCCGGCGCTGGGTCACGTCGGCCACCATCCCGATGGCGAAGAGCGGCTCCCCCTTCAGGCCCCTTGCGAGGGCCACGTTGAGGGCTCCCCAAAAGACCGTGCCGTCCTTCCGGACGTACCGCTTCTCCATCCGGTACCCCTCCCGCTGCCCGGCCATGAGGCCGCGGAAGAACTTCAAGTCGAGGTAGAGGTCCCGGGCGTCCGTGAAGTCGGCGAAGGTGAGGCCGCGGAGCTCTTCCGCCGTGTACCCCAGCATCTCACACAGGGCCGGGTTGCTCGCGAAGGGCCGTCCCTCCGCGTCCACAAGGGCGATCCCTACGGGGGAGGCGTCGAAGATGGACTTGAACTGGGTCTCGCTGCGGCGGAGGGCCTCCTCCGCCGCCACCCGCTCGGAGATGTCGTTTTGAATGCCCACGAAATGGGTCACCGTTCCGAAGTCGTCCCGGACGGGGAAGACCTGCAGTTCGTTCCAGAAGGGTGTTCCGTCCTTGCGATAGTTGCGCAGGACCGCCGAGCCCTCGCGCCTTTCGCGCACCGCCCTCCGGATTTCTTCCAGACCGGGCTGGTCGCCGTCCTCCCCGTGGAGGAATCGGCAGTTGCGTCCGGCGGCCTCGGACACGCTGTAGCCCGTCATCTGCTCGAAGGCCGAGTTTACGAAGATGACCGGGTTGTCGGGCTGGGAGGGATCCGTGATCACGACCCCGTTGCGGCTCGAGGAAAGGGCCCGGTGGAAGAGCCTCAAGTTCTCCACGGCCCGCTGGGATTCGGTCAGGTCCTTGGCGTTGAGGACGAGCCCCCGGATGGCGGGGTCACGAAGGAGGTTCGTCCCCAGGGATTCCAGGATGGCGTAGCGCCCGTCCGGCCTGCGGATCCGGAAATTGGCGAAGAACACTTCTCCGTCCGTCCGGGCCGCGCCCTTGAGGACGGACCGGATGGGGGCCACGTCGTCCGGATGGAGGAGTTCCAATAGGGGGGCCCCATCGAGGGCCTGGGGAGAGTAGCCGAGGATCGTCTCGGCGGCGGGGTTGGCGTACCGGACGACGCCCTCTTCGTCGAGGACGGCCAGGAAGTCCATGGCGTTTTGGACGAGCTTCCGGAAGCGCTCCTCGCTGAGGCGAAGGTCCTCCTCCGCCCGGAGGCGGGCCGTGGCGTCGCGGCAGAGGCCCACGAAGGCGCGGCGGCCGCCCACCTCCATCTCCGTCACCGTGAGGTCCATGGGGAAGGGCGTACCGTCCTTCCGTAGACCTTCCAAGGTCAGCAGCCGGCCGATGACGCGGGCGTCGCCCTCTTCCAGGTACCGCCGGAGGTACCCGTCGTGGGCGCTCCGGTGCGGCTCGGCCATGAGGACCGAGACGTTTCGGCCCAGGACCTCCTCGGCTCCGTATCCGAAGATTCTCTCGGCGGCTCGGTTGAAGGAGAGGAGGACGCCGCTCCCGTCCACGGTCAGGACGCCGTCGAGGATCGTGTCGAGGATGGCGCGAACGAAGGCGGGGCTGCGCTCCAGGCGGGCTTCCGGGGCGCCCGGCCGGGCCAGGTCCTTCGGGCGGGTACGACGGTCCTTCGAAGCCGCCACGGCGCCTCCGCACGGCACGATCTGCCGGACTCCGAGTTCCGCGGCCAGTGTACCGCAGGGTGTGACGGTGGAAAACCCGGCGGCGGGGCCTTGCGCTGGAGGGCCCTGGAAGGTAGGGTGTGGAGCAGGGAGTCGCGAGAGGGAGGGAACCATGACCGACGACCAGCAGGCCTTGGCGTTGGTGACGGGTGTGTGGGGAGGGATCTGCTGCTTCTGGCTGCTTTTCTACCTGTACTTCTCCCTGTGCCTGTACAAGATCGCCCAGAAGACGGGGGTTCAGAACGCCTGGATGGCCTGGATCCCCATTCTCCAGATCGTTCCCCTCCTCGAAGCCGCCGGGAAGCCGATCTGGTGGATCCTGCTGCTCCTGGTGCCCCTGCTCAACCTCGTCATCGGGATCCTTCTCTGGATGGCCGTGGCCGAGCGCCGGGGAAAACCCTCGTGGGTAGGCATCCTGATCCTCCTGCCCTTCGTGGGGCTCTTCGTCCCCGCCTACCTCGCCTTCAGCGAATAGGGCGGTAGTCCCGCCGGGGCCCTCCCGCTCTCGGCCCCGGCTCGCGAGAGCGGTTGCTCGCACCTCCTCAGGCGGCGGCGGCTGCGTTGACCTTCTTGAGCACGAGCCTCAAAAGGAGCGCGGCGAAGAGGCTGGTGGCCACGAGGAAGAAGAAGAAAGTGCTGTGTGGCCAGCGGTCCCAGAGGGGTTCCACGCCGCCGGCCAGGTAGTTGCCGCAGGCCGTGGCGCCGAACCACATTCCCATCATGAGCCCCCTCAGGCGCGGCGGGGCCACCTTGGAGCAGAAGGCCAGCCCCATGGGGGAGAGGTTCAATTCTCCGAGGGTGACCACGGCGTAGGCGGCGACGAGCCAGAGGGGGGAGACCTGTCCGTAGTCGCCGCCCATCTTTCCCGCCACTCCCAGGACGGCGAAGGCGGAGGCGGTCAGGAGCATCCCGATGCCCATCTTGGCGGGCGTGGAAGGCTCCAGCCCCCGGGCCCTCAGGCGTCCCCAAAACCACACCACCAAAGGCGTCAGCGTCACCACGAAAAAGGCGTTGGCGGCCGAAAAGGCCTCCGCGGGGATCTTGAAGCCGCCGATGGGGCCGGTGCTGTCCCGCGCCCAGAGGGTCATGGTGAAGCCGTTCTGGTGGAAGGCCATCCAGAAGAGGATCACGATGGCGTAGATGGCCAGCAGGGCGAAGACGCGGCTCAACTCCTGGGCCCGCGTCATCTCGGGCCCCTTCACGAGGGAGTCCGTGTGGCGTCCGATCTCGGCGTGCTCCACGTGGCGCTTGAAGACGACGAAGATCAGAAGAGACACGACCATCCCCGAGGAGGCGGCGGCGAAGGCCCACCACCAGCCCATCGTGTTTCTCAAGGCGGCCGCCGCGAGGGGCGCGAAGAAGGCCCCGATGTTGATCCCCATGTAGAAGATGTTGAAGGCCGAGTCCTTGAGGGGATTGCCGTCTTCGTAGAGATTCCCCACCATGACCGAAATGTTCGGCTTGAAGAGCCCGTTTCCGCAGACCAGGAGCAGGAGGGCCACGAAGAAGAGGGGCCGTCCCGCCGTGCGCCCGGGTCCTTCATACTCAGGCGTGGGTTCGCTGAAGGGTTGCCCCGCCTGTGCCGCCGCGGCGCCCCGGGCCTGCCAGTCGGCCACGGCCTGGGCGTGGGCCTGCTCGGCCGCCGCCACCGATTGCTCCACGGACGAGGTCTCGGGGAACTTTACGGCCAGCAGGCCGTAGCCCATGGCCAGAAGGATGGCTCCCAGGAAGATCGTCTTTCGGAAGCCCAGGAGCCGGTCGGCCACCCATCCCCCGGCGATGGGTGTGAAGTAGACCACCGCCAGGTAACCGCCGTAGATGGCCCCGGGGCTCGCGAAGTGGAAATACTCGTCCAGGTATAGCGTGAAGATGGCGAGCATGGTGTAGAAGCCGAAACGCTCCCACATCTCGGTGAAGAAGAGCACGTACAGTCCCTTGGGATGCCTCGGCTTCTCCATGGCCCACCCTCCCTGCGCTCGGCGCGGATGAATGCTCACCTTACCCGGCCCCGGTGTAAGGGTCAACCCCCGGGTTCGCAAGGGGCCGAGGGGATGCGGATCTTCTTCCTTGACAGAGACCGAAAAAGAACATATGTTCATTTTTGTGGGCCAGGCGGCCCGAGGAGGATGCCCGATGGCCAGACCTTCACAGCTCCGCCAGGTTGCCCGCCGGCCGGCGACGCAGGGCTTCAAGCCCATCGGAATCCCCATGACCGATCTGGTCGTCCTCTCACTCCAGCTCGACGAGTTGGAGGCGCTTCGTCTCGCGGATCGGGAGGGGCTGTACCAGGAGGAGGCGGCGGAGCGCATGGGAGTGTCGCGGGTGACCTTCGGGAGAATTCTCCAGCGGGCGCACACCAAAGTCGCCGAGGCTCTCCTGGAGGGGAAGGCCCTCCTCATCGGGGAAGGTCCGGTCCGCTTCGGGTCAGGGGTGCCGGGCCGGTGCCCCGTCCACGGCGGGCCGAGGCGTCGCGGGAGAGCCTGCCGCTGTGAACCCGCGGCCGAACCGGTGAAGCCGGCCGATGAGAAGTAAGACCCGGAGGCCGCCTCCCTTGGCGCGAGATCCGTGGGCGACGTTCCGGGTCCTGGAATCCCCCGCTTGTGCCACGGCGCTTGGGGGGGGCGAGGGCCGGCCGTGACCGTCCTAACCGTTCTGCGGACCGTTCTCGGCGACACCCTTATGATCACGGGCTTCGTCTTCGCCATGATGCTCCTTGTGGAATACATGAACGTGGCCACGGCGGGCGTGGCCACCCGCTGGCTCGAAAGGGGCGGCCTCTTCGGCTATGCAGCCGTGATTCTGGTGGGCTCCGTTCCCGGGTGCTTGGGCGCCTTCACGGACGTGACCCTGTACATCCACCGGATCATCTCCATGGGCGCCCTGGCCGGGAGCATGGTGGCCGCTTCGGGGGACGAGGCCTTCGTGATGCTGGCCCTCATGCCGAAGAAAGCCCTTCTTCTCTTCGCCGGGCTGTTCGCCTACGGGCTCCTGGTGGCGTGGCTCGTGGACCGGTTGGGAGGCCGGCGGTACTACGGAGGAGAAGCGTGCGCCAGCGGCCTCACGATCCACGGCGGGGAGGACGGAAGCCCCCGGCTGGCCCACCGTTCCTCCTTCAAGGAGTGCTCTGCCCGCCGGGGTGTCTTGTGCCTTGCCCTCGGCTTGTTCGCCTTGGGCGTGGCGTTCGGGGTCCTGGGTCCCCGCGACTGGAACTGGATCCGAGCGACCCTCCTCGTTCTTGCGGCGGCCGCCTTCGCGGTGGTCTTCGTGGCGCCGGAGCATTTCCTGGAGGAGCACCTGTTCCGCCACGTGGCCGGGGAGCACGTTCCCCGGGTGTTTGTGTGGACCTTCGGGGCCCTCCTTCTCATGGCCTGGATCAAGCTCCAAGGCGGCCCCCTCCAGGTGTGGATTCAGGACCACCCGGGGTGGGCGGTGGCGGCTGGGGCCGCCATCGGCGTGCTTCCGGAATCGGGTCCCCACATGCTCTTCGTGGCCGGGTACGCCCAGGGGCTCACGCCCCTGTCCGCTCTCGTGGCCTCGTCGGTCGTTCAGGACGGCCACGGCATGCTACCCCTCCTTGCCCAGTCCTGGAGGGAGTTTCTCAAGGTCAAGTCCATCACCCTGGCCGCCGGACTGGCGGCGGGCTACGGTCTGCATCTGTTCGGTTGGTAGAGTCGGCGTCCCCCGCGAATCCTCGAGAGGAGATCAACATGAAAATAGCCGTTCCCATGATGGCGGGTCAGTTTTCGGATCACTTCGGCGGAGCGGATTCCTTCGGCCTTTTTGAGGTGGATGAACCGGCGCGGTCCATCGTCTCTACGGCCACTTTGCAGGCGCCGCCCCATGAGAGGGGCGCCTTTCCCCGCTGGCTTCGCGAACAGGGTGCCGACGTCATCCTGGCCGGCGGCATGGGGCCTAGGGGCGCCCAGATGTTCGAAGCGTACGGGATCCGAGTCGTGGCGGGTATCACGGCGCAGGATCCGGAGATCGCCGTCAAGGAGTTCCTCGCCGGCTCCCTCTCGACCTCCGGAACCCTTTGCAGTGGTGGGCACCA
>JBFLVU010000081.1:0-11568 GCA_040758175.1 Acidobacteriota bacterium
GCTGCGTCTACAGTTACTTCGGGGGCAGTTACATCACGTTGCCGCACAAGGAGGGAGCCGCGCCGGAATGATTTCCGGCCGAGCCGCGGGCGGGGGAGCGTCCCCGCCCGCCCCGATGGTTGGCAGGGGGAGCGAGGGGGATCCACAGACAAGGAGGATCCGATGACCGAGAAAGCCGCAGAAAACCTCCAGGAGCTGGTGACTACCCTGAAGCGGTGGCAGGAGATCGAGGCCGCCACCATCCAGCACACGTCCATGATCATGGAGAAGACCCACAACCCGCTGATCCGCATCGTGATGGAGATCATCCGCCAGGACTCCGCCATGCACAAACGCGTTCAGCAGGTGATTCTGGACAGCCTGGAAAAGGAAGCGTTTTCGCTCACCCCCGAGGAGCTGGCCGACATCTGGACCCTCATCGAAGAGCACGCCAAGATGGAGAAGGAGACCATCGAGCTCGCCGAGAAGGCGCAGAAAAACTGCCGCCTCTTCGTCCAGCGGCACCTTCTCTCGTACCTCATCCAAGACGAGCAGAAGCACGACCGGCTCCTGAGCCAGCTCGAGGACTTCAAGCGGAAGATTTACCCCTACGCGTGACGGGGGAGTGAACGGCGAACGGTGAACCGGGGACGGGGACGCTGGGATTCCGACGCTTCCCTTCCACCGTTCACCCTTTCGATTCACCGGGAAAGGAAACCCCATGGGCCTGTTCAAGGAAGTGAAGAAGCCGGTCATCAAGTCGGGGCCCGCGTCGGGCGGAGAGATCAGCCCGCTCCGTCCGAGGTATCAGGTCAAGACGCCCCCGTGCATGGGCCACTGCCCGAGCGGCACGGACATCCGCGCCTGGCTCACCACCATCGCCCAGGCCGAGGCCTACGGCCGCACGCCCGAACAGGCCTACGAGATCGCCTGGCGCAAGATTACGGACATGAACCCCTTCCCGGCCACGTGCGGCCGCGTATGCCCCCACCCCTGCGAGGACCACTGCAACCGGGGGGGCAAGGAGGGACCCGTCGCCATCAACGCCCTCGAGCGCTACATCGGCGATTTCGGGCTACAGAAGAACCTAGGCCTGGCCCGCCTCTCGGAGGAGAAGCACCCCGAGAAGGTGGCCGTCGTCGGCGCCGGTCCGGCCGGACTCTCGTGCGCGTACCAGCTCGCTCGCCGCGGATACTCCGTGACCGTATTCGAGGCCTTCAGCAAGCCCGGAGGGATGCTGCGGTACGGGATTCCAAAGTACCGCCTGCCCCGTGAGGTTCTGGACGGGGAGATCCAGAAGATCCTGGACCTGGGCGTGGACCTGAGGTGCGGCACGGTCATCGGGAAGGACATTCCCATCGACCAGCTCCGCAAGGACTACAAGGCCGTCTTTGTGGGCATCGGCGCCCACAAGGGGATCAAGCTGCGCGTGCCCGGCGAGGACTCGCCGAACGTCTTCACGGGGACCGAATTCCTCAACAAGGTCAACTCCGGCGAAGAGGTGAAGGTGGGCGGAAAGGTCCTCGTCATCGGGGGCGGGGACACGGCCATCGACGCGGCCCGCATCAGCAAGCGGCTCGGCGCCGACGTGACGATCGTCTACCGGCGGACGCGCGCCGAGATGCCCGCCATCGCGCCCGAGATCGAGGGGGCCCTCGAGGAGGGCGTAAAGATCGAGTACCTGGCGGCGCCGGTGGAGATCCTGGTCCAGGACGGCCTGGCCGTGGGGATGAAGTGCATCCGAATGGAGCTGGGCGAGCCCGACGCCTCCGGGCGCCGCCGCCCCGTCCCGAAGGCAGGGAGCGAGTTCGACGTGGAGGCCACGGCCATCATTGCGGCCATCAGTCAGGAGCCCGCCTTCGACGGTTTCGAGATGCTCAAGGAGGGCAAGGACTGGATCAAGGTGGACGACTGGGGCAAGACCAAGGAGGACGGAGTCTTCGCCGGGGGCGACAACGTGGAGCTGGGTCTCGTCACCATCGCCATCGCCCAGGGTCGATTCGCCGCCGAGGCCATCGATGCCCGCTTCCGGGGCAGGACCCTGGAGAAGCCCCAGGCTCCTCCGATGGTGAACCAGGACAAGATGAAGCTCTCCTGGTACAAGGAGGCGGCCCGGAACGAGCGGTCCCACATCGCCCCCGACCAGAGGGGCATGGACACGGAGATCGAGCAGGGGCTCACCGGGGAGCAGGTCCTCGCCGAAACGGGTCGGTGCATGTCCTGCGGCCTCTGCATGGACTGCGAGACCTGCTGGATGTACTGCACGAACAGCTGCTTCGTCAAACTCCCCAAGGGCGATCACTACAAGATCAAGCTGGAAGTGTGCAACGGTTGCAAGAAGTGCGCCGAGGAGTGCCCCTGCGGGTACATCGACATGGTGTAGGGGAGGCCGAGGCGCGAAGGAAGGTGCAAGGGTTGAGCGTGGAGAAAGATGCCTGGAACTCCGGCGGCCGGCCGCCGGAGCTCCGGTGCCCGACGCTCAGTGATTGGCGCAACCAGCCGGACAAGCGGCAGAGGAGGTACAGACCGTGCCGACCATCGAACTGAACGGACACAGCTACGTGGTGGATGAGGACGGGTTTCTGGAAGATCCCGGCATCTGGAACGAGGAAGTGGCGAAGGACTTCGCCCTCACCGAGGGCGTCGAGGAGCTTACGGAAGAACACTGGAAGATGATCCACTACCTGAGAAACTACTACCTCCAGTTCGGCATCGCCCCCATGATCCGCAAGCTCTGCAAAGAGACGGGCTTTCCGCTGAACAAGGTGTACGAACTCTTCCCCTCCGGCCCGGCCAAGGGCGCCTGCAAACTCGCCGGCCTCCCGAAGCCGACGGGGTGCGTGTAAGAGGAATGGGGGGAGGTCCGCGGCGCCCGGGGGGGTGACGCCGCCGGACCCCGCGCCGCGGTGGGGGGGCCAAAAGCCCCCTTGCCGCGGCCTCACGCGGCGGAACGAGGGGGGCGGGGGGCCTCATGGGGATCCTGTCGGAACTCGCGGAGAAAAGGTCGGCGCTGATCGAGGCGTGGGGAGAGTCCGTCCTACAGGCCTACCCGGAGCAGACCGGGCGCTTCCTCCGCGAGGTCACGGACCCCTTCAGCAATCCCGTGGGGGCGACGCTCCGCGACAACCTTCCGGTGGTCTTCGACGCCCTCCTGGGGAGTTCGCCCGAAGCGCAGGCCGAGGAGTCCCTCGACCGCATCGTCCGCCTGAGGGCCGTGCAGGACTTCACCGCCGGACAGGCGGTCGGGTTCGTGTACCTGCTCAAGAGGATCCTTCGCCGGGAACTGGCCGGCGCGGCTCGCGCCGACGCGGATGGTTGGGCCCGGCTGGACGACGAACTCGACGGTCTCGCCGTTCGGGCTTTCGAGGCCTTCGTCCGCTGCCGGGAGAAGATTTTCGAAATCAAGGCCGACCAGGCCAGGCGCCGGGTCTTCGTGCTCGAAAGGCGCTTTGCGGCGGCGCCGCCCGATCCGGAGGGAGAAGGAGAAACGAAGTGACCGAACACCCGAATGTCAAGCGAGGTGATGGTCCATGAACGTCCTCATCGCATTCGCTCTCGTGGCGCTCCTCTCGGCGGCCGCCTTCCTCGGCGGGACGTCCGTGGGGTTGCGAACGCTCTTCGGCGTTTACCTTCCCTACGCCGCGGTGGCCGTTTTTCTCGTGGGGGTGATCCTCAAGGTCCTGGCCTGGGCCAAGGTTCCCGTGCCCTTCCGAATCCCCACCACCTGCGGCCAGCAGAAGAGCCTGCCCTGGGTCCAACACTCCCGCCTCGACAGCCCCTTCACCTTCCTGGGCGTCGTGGGGCGGATGGCCCTCGAAGTCCTCCTGTTCCGGTCGCTCTTCCGGAACACCAAGGTGGAACTGAGGGAGGGCCCCCGTCTCGTCTACGGGGAGGAGAAGTGGCTCTGGCTGGCGGCCATGGCCTTTCACTGGTCCTTCCTGGTGGTCTTCGTGCGGCACCTGCGGTTCTTCATGGAGCCCGTGCCGTGGCTGGTCGGCCTCGTGGAGACGGCGGACTCGTTCTTCCAGATCGGGGCGCCCATCCTCTACCTCACGGACCTCTTCATTCTCGCGGCTCTGGCCTTCCTGCTGTTCAGGAGGCTCTACGATCCCCAGGTCCGCTACCTTTCCCTCCTGGCGGACTACTTCCCGCTCCTGCTCCTGATCGGGCTCTGCGGCACGGGCGTTCTCATGCGGTACTTCACCCGAGTCGACATCGTGGCGATCAAGGAGCTGGCCATGGGGCTCGTGACCTTCAGGCCGGTGGTGCCCCAGACCGTTGGGCCGCTCTTTTTCGTACACCTCTTCCTCCTCTCGGTGCTCATCGCCTACTTCCCCTTCAGCAAGCTCATGCACCTGGGCGGCGTCTTCCTCAGCCCCACGAGGAACCTCGCCAACAACAACCGGGCGAAGCGGCACGTGAACCCCTGGAACTACCCCGTAAAGGTCCACACCTACGCGGAGTGGGAGGAGGAGTTCCACGACAAGATCAAGATGGCGGGGCTCCCGCTGGACAAGGAGTGAGCCATGGCCGAACAGCATCCCACCCAGGAACAGCTCACCCGCATCGACTACAAGCCCCCCAAGCGCGGATGGATGGACCCCAAGGTGGAATTCCGCCGCGGGACCTACTGCTACAGCGCCGTTCCCAAGAGCATGGCGTACGTGGATCTGCCCAACCCGCGGGTCTGGCAGCCCCACGACGAGGACTGGAAGCTCCCCCCCGACTGGCAGAAGATCATCCTGGACGGCATGAAGGAGCGCCTCGAAAAGTACCGTTCCTTCCGCCTCTTCATGGACATCTGCGTCCGCTGCGGGGCCTGCGCCGACAAGTGCCACTTCTACGTGGGGTCGGGCGACCCCAAGAACATGCCCGTCCTGCGCGCCGAACTCATCCGGTCGGTCTACCGCCGGTACTTCACGCCCGCGGGGAAGATGCTGGGCGGCCTGGCGGGCGGCCGCGAACTCACCGTGGACGTGCTCAAGGAGTGGTTCTACTACTTCTACCAGTGCACCGAGTGCCGGCGGTGCTCGGTCTTCTGCCCCTACGGCATCGACACGGCCGAGGTCACCATGATCGGCCGCGAGTTGCTCAACCTGGTGGGGTGCAACATCAACTGGGTGGTGGACCCCGTGGCGAACTGCTTCCGCACGGGCAACCACCTGGGCATCCAGCCACACGGCTTCGTCGATTCGATTCAGATGGCCTGCGACGACATCGAGGAGGTGACGGGCATCCGGGTGGAGCCTCCCATCAACAAGAAGGGCGCCGACATCCTCTTCGTGACCCCCTCGGCGGACTACTTCGGCTCACCCCACTACTACTCGCTGATGGGCTATCTCATGCTCTTCAAGGAGCTGGGGCTCAACTACACGTGGAGCGCCTACGCGGGCGAGGGCGGAAACTTCGGCCTCTTCACGAGCCACGAGATGATCAAGCGCCTCAACCACAAAATCTACCATGAGGCCAAGCGCCTGGGCGTCAAGTGGATCCTCGGCGGAGAATGCGGCCACATGTGGCGGGTCCTCCACCAGTACATGGACACCATGAACGGCCCCGCGGACTTCCTGGAAGTCCCGAAGTCCCCCATCACGGGAACCGTCTTCGAGAACGCTAAGTCCACGAAGATGGTGCACATCACCGAGTTCACCGCCGACCTCATCAAGCACGGGAAGCTCAAGCTCGACCCGAGCCGCAACGACCACTGGAACGTAACCTTCCACGACTCCTGCAATCCCGCGCGCGCCATGGGCCTCTTCGAGGAGCCGCGGTACGTGATCCGGAACACCTGCCGCAAATTCCACGACATGCCCGAGAACACGATTCGGGAGCAGACCTTCTGCTGCGGGTCGGGCGCGGGTCTGGGCACCGACGAGAACTTCGAGATGCGCATGCGCGGCGGCTTCCCCAGGGCAAATGCGGTGCGATTCGTGAGGGACAGGCACGGCGTCAACATGCTGGCGTGCATCTGCGCCATCGACAAGGCCAACCTCTCGGCCCTCATGGAATACTGGGTGCCCGACGTCCAGGTGGGCGGCATCCACGAGTTCGTGGGCAACGCGCTCGTCATGACGGGGGAGAAGGAGCGGACCGTGGACCTCAGGCTCGAGCCGCTCAAGACGAAGGAGGAAGCCCATGCGTGAGAAACCCTGGATCCTGATGGGGCTCCTGGTCTTCCTCTTCCTGGTCACCTTCCCCGTCTGGTGGAACCTGGCCGCGGGCGAGAAGGCGGCGGCCCCCAAGCCCGAACTCCCGACGGACGAGAAGGAGTGCGTGGCCCCGGCGGACTACATGCGCGTGGCCCACATGGACCTCCTGATGACCTGGCGGGATCAGTACGTCAGGCAGGGCGACCGGACCTTTACCGGGCCCGGCCAGCGGACCTTCACGCGCAGCCTCACCAAAACCTGCATGAAGTGCCACACGAGCAAGGAGAAGTTCTGCGACGCCTGCCACAACTATGCGGCGGTCAAGCCTTACTGCTGGGACTGCCACGTGGCGCCGAAGGAGAACCGGGGATGAGCACCGACAGGCGTACCTTTCTGGGAGTGGCGGGCCTGGGCGCACTGGCCATCGCGGGAAAGGCCTCCGTGGACGCTCTGGCGAGCGGGGCGGAGACCGGGAAGCCCAAGGCCGGCACGCGCTGGGCCATGGTCATCGACCCCCTCAAGTGCCTCAAGGAGGAAGGGTGCAAGGCGTGCACGGACGCCTGCCACAAGGTCCACAACGTGCCCCTTCTGGCCAACAAGAAGCACGAGGTGAAGTGGATCTGGAAGGAGCCCTACGAGAGGGCCTTCGCCGCGGAGACCGAGTACACGCAGGAGGCCCTCAAGGAGAAGCCGGTCCTCGTCTTCTGCAACCACTGCGACAACCCTCCCTGCGTGCGGGTGTGCCCCACCCAGGCGACGTGGAAGCGCGAGGACGGGGTGGTCATGATGGACTGGCACCGCTGCATCGGGTGCCGGTATTGCGTGGCGGCCTGTC
The DNA here is from genome assembly GCA_040758175.1 of Acidobacteriota bacterium. Taxonomy (GTDB): domain Bacteria; phylum Acidobacteriota; class UBA4820; order UBA4820; family DSQY01; genus JBFLVU01. Next base: position 6,964 of record JBFLVU010000081.1, read on the forward strand.
CTTACGGCTCCCGGTCCTTCAACTGGGTGGACCCGAGGCCGAGCCTCGCCGAGGTGACCCCCGAGTATCCGACCCGCACCAAGGGCGTGGTCGAGAAGTGCACCTTCTGCGAGGAGCGCCTGGCCGAAGGCAAGCTCCCGGCCTGCGTGGAGGCCTGCGAAGAGAAGGCCATTCTCTTCGGAAACCTCCACGACGAGGCCTCACCGGTGCGCGCGCGGCTGAAGGACTCCTTCACCATCCGGCGGAAGCCCGAGCTGGGCACCGAGCCCGAGATCTACTACGTCGTGGGAGGTAAGCCCGATGTTCATGTTTGAGAAGGCCGTGGTCGGGAGCCGGCGCTACTGGGCCTGGGTCTTCGCCCTCCTCGCCGTCATCGGCGCGGGCTTCGTCAGTTACCTCTACCAGCTGAACGTGGGCCTGGGCGTCACGGGCCTCTCCCGCGACATCACGTGGGGCTTCTACATCGCCCAGTTCACCTTCTTCGTCGGCGTGGCCGCCTCCGCCGTCATGGTGGTCCTACCCTACTACCTGCACGACTACAAGGCCTTCGGCAAGCTCACCATCCTGGGCGAGTTCCTGGCCATCTCCGCCGTCACCATGTGCATGCTCTTCATCTTCGTGGACATGGGCCAGCCCACCCGGGTGCTGAACGTTCTCCTGCACCCCACGCCCAATTCCATGATGTTCTGGGACATGGTCTCCCTCTCGGGCTACCTGTTCCTCAACGCCCTCATCAGCCTCGTGGCCCTCTCGGCGGAGCGGAAGGCGGTGGCTCCCCCCAAGTGGATCAAGCCCTTCATCCTCCTCTCCATCCCCTGGGCCGTGTCCATCCACACAGTCACGGCCTTCCTCTACAACGGGCTTCCCGGGCGCTCCTTCTGGCTGACGGCCATCCTGGCCCCGCGCTTCCTCGCTTCGGCCTTCGCCGCCGGTCCGGCGCTCCTGATCCTCCTGTGCATGATCGTGCGGAAGGTCTCCTCCTTCGACCCCGGCGACGAGGCCATCCGCAAGCTGTCGGTGATCGTGACCTACGCCATGCTCGTCAACGTCTTTTTCGTGCTCATGGAGGTCTTCACCGTCTTCTACAGCGGCATACCGGAGCACGTGCACCACTTCCAGTTCCTCTTCGCGGGCCTGCACGGCGAGGCCTACCTCGTGCCCTGGATGTGGACCTCCATGGCTCTCGCGGCGGCGGCCATCGTCCTTCTGGTGGTCCCCAAGCTCCGAAACAATCTCAGGATCCTGCCCGTGACCTGCGTCATGGTCTTCGTCTCCCTATGGATCGACAAGGGCCTGGGGCTGATCATCGGCGGGTTCACGCCAACGCCCCTGGGAGAAGTCACGCGCTACACGCCGACGCTCCCGGAACTGCTCATCGTGGCCGCCATCTGGGCCATCGGCTTCCTCATGATCACGGTCTTCTACAAGATCGCCCTCGCCATCCGCGAGGGGATGGGATACGAGATCGCCCACTGACCCCGGAAGGGGCGAAGGGCATCAAGGGCCGGCCCCTCACGGGGCCGGTCCTGCCGTTTCCGGGCGGTCCCCCCGCCCCGTTCCTGGTACACTCGGTCCATGCGATACCTCGCCACGGTGGCCAAGGGTCTCGAATCGGTCGTGTCGGGCGAACTCGCCTGCCTGGGCCTGGGGCCGGGGCCCCCGCGCACGGGGCTCGTTCCTTTCGAGGGGGGCTGGGAGGCGGGCTATCGCGCCTGTCTCCACCTGAGGGCGGCTCGCCGGGTCCTGATGGAATTGGGCCGGTTCGAAGCGTCCGGTGCCGACGCCCTGTACGCGGGCGCTCGGGCGCTGAGGTGGCCGGACCACCTGGGCCGGAAAACCACCTTCGCCGTGGAGGCCTCGGTTCGGGACCACCCGTCCCTGACCCACTCGGGCTACGCGGCCCTGAAAGTCAAAGACGCCGTGGCGGATGCCCTGAGGGCCGCTTTCGGGGTGCGCCCCGACGTGGACCGGGAAGACCCGGACGTCCGCATCGTCCTCCACCTGCACGGGACCTCCGCCACAGTGGCGCTGGACCTCTCGGGCCCCCTCCACAAGAGGGGCTATCGGGTGAAGACGGTCCCCGCCCCCCTCAACGAAACCCTGGCCGCGGGCATCCTCCTCCTGGCGGGGTACGAGGGGACGGCCCCCATGGCGGACCCCTTCTGCGGATCGGGCACCCTCTGCATCGAGGCGGCCCTCATCGCCTCGAAGACGGCCCCGGGCCTTGTCCGAAGGGCCCGCTTCGGCTTCGAGCGCTGGCCGGACTTCCGGGACAGGACCTACGGCCGCCTGGTGAAGGAGGCCCGGGCCGCCGTGCGGCCCGCCCCGGCCGCCATATGGGGCTCCGACGCCGACGGGCGGGCCCTGATCGCGGCCCGGGACAACGCGGCGGCGGCGGGGATGTCCGAAGCGATCCGCTTCGAGCGCCGGGACGCCAGGGAGTTCGTTCCTCCGGGTCCCGGCTGTCTCGTGGCCTCCAACCCGCCGTACGGGGACCACGCCGGGGCCGGGGAGGACCTCCCGGCTCTCTACCGCGGCTTCGGCGACGCGCTCAAGAAAAGCGCGGGGGGGGCGACGGCTTATCTGCTCTGCGGGAACCCCGCCCTCGCCAAGCGCGTGGGCCTTCGTCCCGCCCGGCGCATCCCCCTCTGGAACGGTCCCATGGAGTGCCGCCTGCTGGAGTACCGGATGGTGGAGGGCGAATACCGGAGGAGCCATGCCGAATCCTGAGGGACCGGGAGGCTCCCACGAAGGGGCCGAGCCGCGCACCGTGGAGGTGGCCCTCCGCCCCGTGGAAACGGCCCACCTGCCCGTCCTCTTCGAGCACCAGTCCGATCCCGAGGCGTGCCGCATGGCGGCCTTTCCGGCGCGGGGCAGGGAGGCCTTCGACGCCCATTGGGTCAAGATCTTGTCTGACCCCATGGTCCGGGCACGAACCATCCTCGCCGACGGTCGCGTGGCCGGCGACATCCTCTCCTGGACCCAGGACGGCGAGCGGGAGGTGGGCTACTGGCTCGGCCGCCAGTTCTGGGGCAGGGGGATCGCCACGCGGGCCCTGCGGGCCTTTCTGGCCGACGAGGGCGACGGTCCGGTCTTCGGCCACGTCGCCAAGCACAATCCGGCGTCCCGCCGGGTCCTGGAGAAGTGCCGGTTCGTTCTCTGCGGAGAGATGCGCCGGGCCTGCGGCGAGCCTCCCGTGGAGGCGGAGGAGTTCGTCCTGAAATGGGAAAGGGCGAGGGTGAAACCGTGAGGAACCGGGCGCGCGCCGCGGCGGGCCTCCTGGCCGCGTTCCTGGCCTTCCAGGCCGCAGGCCAGCAAGGGAGGGCCGGCGCGCAAGAAAGGGTGGAGGCCGTTCTTTCCGCCGCACGCTCCCAGGTCGGGGTCACCACGATCTACGACGGCTCCTACCGGGTGCTCGCCTATCCGGGTGGGGACCTCCCCGCCGAGCGCGGGGTCTGCACGGACGTCCTGATCCGGGCCTTCCGGGCGGCGGGAGCGGACCTCCAGAGGCTCGTGCACGAGGACATGGCCCGTGCCTTTTCCGCCTACCCGAATCTCTGGGGGCTTGCAGGGCCCGATCCGAACATCGACCACCGCCGGGTGCCCAACCTGGCGGCCTTCTTCCGCCGCCAGGGGGCCTCGGTTCCCGTCACGGACCGCCCCTCCGACTACCTGCCGGGGGACGTGGTGACCTGGAGGCTCCCCTCGGGCCTTCCCCACATCGGGCTCGTCTCCAACGCCCGGGCGCCCGGCACCGACCGGCCCCTGGTGATCCACAACATCGGACAGGGAACTCGGGAGGAGGACGTCCTTTTCGCCTACGTGCTGACCGGGCACTTCCGGTACTTCCGATGAGGCGAAGCGGGAGCCCCCGGCCGCCTCGAAGGAGGACGCTGCCCCGGAAGCTTCGACGGGGAGAATGGCAATGCCCCACCTGATTCTGGAGATTACGGACAACGTGCCGGGCCCAACGGACCTCCCGGCCACCCTGAACCGGCTGAACCGGGCCATCGTGGCCACGGGGCTCTTCGAGGAGCGCGACGTGAAGGGACGGGCCGTGATTCACTCCGCCTACGCTGTGGGCGTGGACGCTCCAGACCGCGGCTTCGTGGCCCTCACTCTCGAGATCCTGGCGGGGAGGGATGTGGAGACCCGTTCCCGCCTGGCGGACGACCTGATGGCCGTTCTCGAACGGGATTTCGCCCGGGCGGCGGCGGGGGGAAACGTGGGCCTTTCTGTGCAGGTGAAGGAGATGGACCGGGAAAGCTACCGCCGCCGCCGCCCCACCCTGTGAAGCGCCGCCGCCAGCGCCCGTTCCCGGCCTTCGTGCCCCCCGCCGCTCCTTCGTGTATACTGACCCTTCGCGGAAAGAAGGAGCCCATGACGACCTTTCGGATCCGAAAGCTTCACGAGCTCGTGGGGGGGCTGAAGGAGACGACGGCCGTGAGGGAGCTCGTGCGGGAACTGGAGGCGAAGATCCGGTCCTCCAGGGTGCCCTTCGAGGGCGCCGCCCTCCCGGGTTATCTCGTGGAGGGGCGCCTGCCGCCGGGAATCGCGAGCGCGTGGATCTTCGTGCTGCGCCCCAACACGCCCCCCCCCCCCCCC
>JBFLVU010000082.1:0-11533 GCA_040758175.1 Acidobacteriota bacterium
GCGGCGGCGGCGGCGTGCGCCGTTCGCCTCGGACGGACGGAGGGGGGGCGCGCAATCCTGTGGAGGTCGGCGTTCCTGACCTCCGCGGCGGCTTCCCTGCTGGGGGCCGCGGCCCACGGGTTGTCCCTGCCCCCGGCGCTCTCCCGGTGGTCCTGGCACCTCATCTACGCCTGCCTGGCGGCGACGGTAGCCCTGGCGGCGGGGGCGGCGGCCCGCGAATCCCTCGGGAGGCGCGCGGCCCGGTGGGCGGGCCTGCTCCTCCTGGCGGGGGCGGCCCTCTTCTGGGCCCTCACGGCCTTCCACTCGGACAGCTTCGCCCTCTTCGTGGCGTACGAGGCGGCGGGCCTCGGCTTCGCCCTGGCCCTCCTTGTCTCCCTGGCCCTCCGGGGAAGGCCCGGCGCCGCGGCCGCGTCGGCCGGGCTGGGCCTCTTCCTTCTGGCGGGCGCCGTGCAGGCCTCGGGCCCCTTCGAAATCCGCTGGGGCTGGCCCCTGGACCACAACGGCGTCTTTCACCTCGTACAGCTTCCCGCGTTTTTCCTTCTGGCCGCCGGCGCGCGGCGCCTCATCGCCGGGGAGCCCTCTCCGTGAACGGCCACTTCGACCTGATCGCCCCGGTCTTCGACTGGACGGGCGGCCACCGCGACCCGGAGGCCCTCCGCCGGGTCCTCGGCCTCCCCTCGCCCGGACGGCTCCTCGACGTAGGAGGGGGCACCGGGCGGGTGGCCCGGTCCCTCGTGGACCACGTGGGAAATCTCGTGGTGGCCGATCTCTCCAGGCCCATGCTCCGGAGGGCCGCCCGCAAGGCCGGCCTTAGGGCGGTCCTGGCCTTCGCGGGCTCGCTGCCCTTCCGTGAAGGGGCCTTCGCGCGGGTCCTGGTGGTGGACGCCTTCCACCATTTCGAGGACCAGGAGGGCGCCCTGAGGGACCTGTTCCGGGTGGTGGAAGCCGGTGGGCGCGTCGTGATCGAAGAGCCCGACGCCCGCCGGGCCGCGGTGAGAGCCGTGGGCCGCCTGGAGAAGGTCCTGGGCATGACGAGCCGCATGCGCCCACCCGGGGAAATCGCCGAAATGGCCGCCCGAGCGGGATTCCGGACACGGGTGGAGGAGGGGGGCCGATTCTCCGTCTGGGTCGTGGGGGAGAAGGAATGACCGGAGGCGAGGAGCCCTTCCCCGGTCCCGTGGCCATCCCCGTGAACGGGATCCTGGACCTGCACGCCTTCGATCCCCGAGACGTGAAGGTCGTGGTGTCGGAGTACCTGGCCGAGTGCCGGCGCCTCGGGATCCTCGACGTCCAGATCATCCACGGCAAGGGGACGGGAACTCTCCGGCGGACCGTCCACGCCCTCCTGGACCGCCTGCCCGAAGTGGCCTCCTTTTCCGCGGCGGGGGCGGCCGAAGGCGGCTGGGGCGCGACCTTCGTCGTCCTGCGCGCCGGCAATCCCGGCCCCTGAAGAGCCCGTTACCTGGCAAGTCCCGCCGCATCTCTCCCCATGGAGGTGGTTTCCATGGCCCTTCGCAAAGTGACGTCGCTCACGGCCTTCCTGGCCTTCATCGTGATGGTGGGGACGGGGATCGTCCTGTACGTGGTGCCCCAGGGCCGTGTGGCCTACTGGGCCGAGTGGAGATTCCTGGGAGGGACCAAGGAGACCTGGGGGGCCGTCCACATCCTCATCGGGCTCCTCTTCCTGGTCGCGGGGATCCTGCACATCATCCTCAACTGGAAGCCCATGGTCTCGTACATGAAGGACCGGGCCAAGCAGGTGAGGATCTTCACGCCCAGCTTCACCGCCGCCCTGCTCGTCACGGGCTTGTTCACGGCGGGCGCGGCGGCGGATTTCCCGCCCTTCTCCTGGGTGATGGAATGGAATGGGCGCATCAAGGACGCCCAGAGCCGCCGGTTCGGCGAGCCTCCCTACGGCCACGCGGAGCTCTCCTCCCTCAAGGTCTTCGCGGACCGCCTCCACCTCGACCTTCCGCGGGCCCTGGAGCTCCTCTCCCAGAAGGGGATCCGGGTCGCGGGCCCGGACCAGAGCCTCGCGGCCATTGCGCGGGAAAACGGCCTCACCCCCCAGCAGGTCTACGAGGCCGTTCGCCCGGCGGAACGCCCCGAGGCCCGGACTCCCGCCGGGAGCCTTCCCGAGGAAGCCGCCCCGGGCCTGGGACGGAAGACCCTGGGAGGGCTCTGCGAGGAATACGGGCTCGACGTGGGCAAGGTCACTTCCGGCCTGAAGGCCCGGGGGCTCTCCGCCGACCCAAACCGGACGGTCAAGGAAAACGCGGAGGCGGCGGGTATGGGTCCCCACGACTACTACGACGTGATCCGTGAAGTCTCGCGCCCGTAAGCGGGGCGTGGGAGAATACGGGGACCGCCCCGGACGTTGAACCGGGCCGGGAAGGCGCGGTCCGAAACGCGGCCCGCCCGGAATCGGGGAGACCCATGAAGACGCCCGTCACCGTGTTCACCATGACCCTCTGCCCCTACTGCGTCGCCGCCAAGCGGCTCTTGAAGAAGAAGGGCGTGGACTTCGAGGAGGTGAACCTCGACCGCCACCCCGAGCGCTGGGAAGAATGCGAGCGCCGCTCGGGACGGGAGACCGTCCCCCAGGTTTTTTTCGGGGACCGCCACGTCGGGGGATGCGACGACCTGATGGACCTCGACCGCTCGGGCGAACTCGACAGGCTCATCGCCGCGCTGTAACCTGGAGCCGTGGAGCCCCTGCTTCGCCAGCGGGCCACGGCGGAGGTGAGCCATGGCGGCCTATACCAAGGAGCACGCCAAGAAGGGGCTGGAGGCGCCCCTCCCGGCGATCGAGACGTGGCCGAACCAGTTCCCCGGCTACGAGATCACCATCGAGGCGCCCGAGTTCACCTCGGTGTGCCCCAAGACCGGCCTGCCCGACTTCGGCCTTCTCGTCCTGCGGTACGAGCCCCGCAAGTCCTGCCTCGAGCTCAAGTCCTACAAGGAGTACCTCCTGGCCTACCGGGGCGTGGGCATCTTCTACGAGAACGCCGTGAACCGCATCCTGCGGGACGTAGTGAAGGCCTGCGGGCCCGAGCGGGCCACCCTCACGGGCGTCTTCAACTCCCGCGGAGGGATGAGCGCCTCCGTCGTGGCCACCTACACCCGTGCCAAGGGGTTCGGCTCGTGACCGGCCCGGTGACCCTCGGACTGGAGACGCCGGTGGGGCGGCTCGACGTGACCCTCTCGGCCGAGGCGGTCCACGGCATTGCGTTCGGCGGGACGGCCCCCGACGGGCCCGTTCCCCGGAGCGTGGCGCCCCTCCTGAGCCGGCTCAAGAAGCAGTTGCGGGAGTTCTTCGCGGGATCCCGGAGCGGCTTCGACGTCCCGCTGGACCCCCAGCCCCCCGGCACGGAATTTCAGGCCAGGGTGTGGGAGGCGCTCCGCCGGGTGCCCGCCGGGCAGGTCCTCTCCTACGCGGACCTCGCGGAGTGGGCGGGGAGCCCGGGCGCCGCCCGGGCCGCGGGTTCCGCCTGCGGCGCCAACCGCATCCCGATCCTCATCCCCTGCCACCGTGCGGTGGCCAAGGGGGGACTGGGTGGTTTCGGCGGAGGCCTCGCCGTCAAGAAACAGCTCCTCCGCCTGGAGCGCGGCTTCTGAACTCCTCCGCTCCGCGCGCCCGCTCGGGTACGGGTGGAGAACCGGTCCGGACCGACCGCGGACCCCGGTGAGCGACATGGCCCGTCTTCCCCACGCCTACCCTTTCCGGTTCCTGGACCACGAAGACCCCTCGCGGCCGCTCCACGCGGCCTTCACCGCGGGCGCGGCGTTCCAAAGGTCCGGCCGGGCGCCCGCATGGATCCTCCTCGAAGCCATGGCCCAGGCCGCCGGACTGGCCGCCTTCTCCCGCGAGGGCTCGGGAGGGATGGTCCTCCAGGTCCAGCGCTTTCGTTGTCCGCGCCCCCCGGACCCGGGCCAGCGGCTGGCGCTTTCGGTGGAGGTCCTCCAGCGCGTGGGGCCCGTGGTTCGCGTGAAGGTCCTGGCCCGCCGCGGGGCCAAGCTCGCGGCACGCGCCGTGCTCACCCTCCGGGAGGTCCCCCCGTGAGGGCGCCCTGCTATGTCACGGGGATCGGGGCGGTATCGGCCTTCGGCGTCGGGGCGGAGGCCCTCTGGGCGGGTCTGCTTTCGGGAAGAACGGCCGTGGCCCCGCTCCGGAGGTTCAGGGCAAGCGGCCTCCGGAGCGACCTCGTGGCCGAGGCCCCCGATCCCGGAGGGGATTCTCCCAACCGGACCGACCGCCTCGCCTTTGCCGCCGCCCGGGAGGCGCTGTCCTCGGCGGGGCTGGAGACCCTCCCTTCCCACGCGGGGGTGGCCACGGGGGCCGGTGTGGGCGGGCTGCCCGAATCGGAGGAGGTTTGCGGCGCCTGGCTGGGAGGCGCGGCGCGGACCCCCTCCCTGAGAACGCTGACCCGCCACGTCCCGGCCACCACGGCCGACCTGTTGTGCCTCGCCCTCGGCGCTAGCGGCCCCCGCTGCGCCGTTGCCAACGCCTGCGCCTCCTCCACGGCCGCCCTCGCCTTGGGCGCGGCGTGGATCTCCCTCGGGGAGACGGACTGCGTTCTGGCCGGCGGCGCCGACGCCCTCGCCCGCATGACCGTGGGGGGCTTCAACAGCCTGCGGCTCGTCGCGTCCGAGCCGCCCCGGCCCTTTGACCGGGCCCGTTCGGGAATGGCCGTGGGGGAGGGGGCGGCCTTCCTCGTTCTCGAATCGGCCGAGCGGGTTCGGGCGCGCGGCGCGCGCCGCCTGGCCGTCCTCCCCGGATGGGGACTCTCGGCGGATGCCCACCACGCCACCGCCCCCCAACCCGAAGGGAGGGGCGCCCTGGAGGCCATGCGGGCGGCCCTGGACGGGGCGGGGGCGACGGCGGAAAATGTGGACGCCGTGAACGCCCACGGCACGGGCACCCGGGCCAACGACTCCGCGGAGGCCGCGGCCCTGGTCCGGCTGTTGGGCCGTCGCGCGCCGGTGGTGCCCGTCTCCTCCGTCAAAGGGGCCCTGGGCCACTGTCTGGGGGCGGCGGGAGCCCTCGAGGCCGTCGCCTCCGTACTCACGCTGGTCCGCCAGACCGTTCCCCCGACGGCGGGGCTGAGAACCCCCGAATTCGAGGGCCTCTTTCTTCCGACGGCGCCGATGGAGCGCCCGGTCGGAAGCGTACTGACCCTGAACCTGGCCTTCGGCGGTCACAACGCCGCCCTCTTCTTCCGGAGGGTCCCGTGAGGGGCCCCTTCGTGACGGGAACGGGGGGCGTGGGCCCCCTGGGGACGGGCATCGTCTGGCCGCCGCCCGGTCCTATCTCAAACGAACCGAGAGTCCCCGCGGACCTGCCCCTCCGGGAGGGATTCCCGCCGCAGTCCACGCGGTGGTTGGACGGGGCTTCGCTGTGGTGGGCTCACGCCGCGCGGCAGGCGCTGGCCCACCTGCTTCCGGGGGAGATCCCGGCCTCCGGCCAGGCGGTGGGGCAGTCCTGGGGTCCGACGGCGCCCGTGGTGGCCCTCGAACGGGGAATCTGGAGCGAGGGGCCGGGGGCCATGAACCCGGCCCTGTTCCCCTTCACGGCGGGGAACGCGCCGGCGGGGCAGGCCTCCCTCCTCCTGGGGCTCACGGGGCCCTCCCTGACGCTCCTCGCGAAGGAGGCTTCGGGGCTGGCCGCCCTGGTGGAAGCTTCGCGCCTCATGGCATGCGGGGCGGCCGTCACGATGGTGGCGGGCGGGACGGACGAGCTGGACCCCCTACTCCTTCAAGTCCTCAAGCCCCTGAGAGGGAGGGGCGCACGGCCCCCGGGCGAGGGCGCCTATGCCCTGCTGTTGGAGCGGGACCCGGGACCTCGGCGCCCCCTGGCGCGGGTGGCCGGATGGGGGGGGACGGCGCGCCCGTGCGAACCTCACGTGTTTCCTGTGGATGCGGGCGCCCTCCTCGACGACCTGGCGGCCGCCGTGGGCCGCTCGGCCGGGTGGGGGCCCTCCTCCGCCGACGTCGTGGCCCTTCCCGCCGACACCCCGTTCTGGGAGCGCGAGGCCGAAGAATGGAGGCGCTGGCGGGCGCCCGGCGCCGAGGCTCTCCTTTTCCAGGGCCCGCTGGGATGCAGCGGGGCGGCCTGGGCCGGCGCGGCGGCGATCCTGGCGGAACGCGCGGCCCGGAACGAGGCGGGCCGGTGCCTTCTCCTGGCCGTTTCCTCGGGGGGAGCGGGGTGGGGCCTCGCCCTGGAGGCCCTCCCGTGAGGACGGCCGTCGCCCGAAGTGCTTCGGGGCCCTTCCTGGACCTCGGACCGTACTTCCCCCGTGGAGTCTTCGCCTACTTGACCCTGCGGGGGGACCACGACGTTTCCCCCGAGGGGCTCTCACGCTTTCTCGAGGAGCGCGGCCATGGCGAGGTCCGCGTCCATCGCGCGGACCAGGTCCACTCGGACCGCGTGGTCCGGGCCGAGGAGGCGCCCTGCGCCGCCGACGCCCTGTTGGGCGACCGTCCCGGGGAGGCCGTGCGCGTGGTCATCGCCGACTGCGTCCCCATCCTGCTGTCCACCTCCGACGGGTCCCGCGTGGCGGCGGTCCACTCGGGCTGGAAGGGGACCCTGGCGCGCATCGTGGAACGCGCGGCCCTGGCCCTCGCCCCGGAGCCCTCCTGCCTGACGGCCTACGTGGGGCCCGCCGTGGGGCCCTGCTGTTACGGGGTGGACGAGCCGCGCCACCGCGCTTTTCGCGAGGCCTTTCCCGGCTGGGTGGGCGAGGGGGGCGCCGCCCCCTCCCTGGACCTGGCCGGCCTGAACGCGCGGATGCTGGCCTCCCTCGGGCTGCGTCCCGACAACGTTCACGTGGAGTCGCGTTGTACGGCCTGCGAGGCCCTGCTATGCTGTTCGTATCGCAGGGACGGAGAGGGGGCGGGCCGCATGGCGGCGGTGATCGGGAGGACCGGTTGAGCGGTGAATGGTCGCACCTCGACGGCCACAGACAGGCTCGGATGGGGAATGTGGGCCGAAGGCGGCCCGCGGGGTGCGCGGCCACGGCGGTTCCGGGGCACACCCTCCTGCGCCACGTTGTGGCGCACGCCGAGGTGGCGGTAGACTTCGAGCGGGACGGTTTGGAACGCGGCATCCGGGTGGAGGCGAACGCCTCCGCGAAAGACGTCACGGGGGTCGAGACGGGTCCCATCGACCTTCCGGGAAAGACCGGCGGAAAATCCGGCCGGTGCGAACGGTGAGCCCCATGTCCTCTCTAGAGCACGAGAAACAACTCCTGTTCGACCGGGACCTCGACCGGGCCATGGCCGCCCTTTCCCCGCGGGCTCCCGCGGAGGCGTGGGTGCGGGCGGGCGAAGCCCTTCGGGTAAGGTCCATGCCCCACCTGGCCGCCTCCGTTACCGAGAAGGCCCTCGCGCGCCACGCGAAAGTCGCGGACCTCTGGAGGACGCACATCCAGGCCGTGGCCTTCTCCCCCGACCTGCTCCAAAAGGTCTGGACGCGCCTGAACGGCGGGAGCTCCCCGGCCGGCCCCTCGCGAGACATCCTCCTCGCCCTGGTGGAGTACTACCTGGAGAAGGACCGGGAGGGCGTGACGCGCCTCGAAGGGGTTCCGCTGAAACAGCGGGGCGCCCTCTTCTACGAGGTGTGCGGCTACTACGCCATGGCCAGCCAGGACTACCGCCACGCCCTGAAGGCCTTCCAGCAGGCCCGGCGGCTGGCGCCGAAGGACCTCCGCCTGACCTATCACGTGGGCCAGGCCTACCACGCCATGGGCGACCACGCCCGGGCCCTCTCCTGGCTCTACCGTCTCGTGAGCCGCGAGAGGCACTTCGTCCAGGCCTGGGATACGCTGGCCAAGATTCACCTCGAGCGCGGCGACCGCCACCTGGCCCGCCAGGCCTTCGGTATGTCCCTGTCGGTGAACCCCCGCGACTGGGGCATCTACTTCACCTTCGCCGACTACTACCTCGCCGAGGGCCGCCACGATATGGCCCGGGCCGTCCTCACGGACCTGCTCGACCTCTCCCCGAGGGAGGTCATCTCGGCGGAGGTCTTCAATTACCTGGGGTACCTCTCCTACCTCCAGGGAAAATACGCCGAGGCCCTCCCCGCCTTCCGCAAGGCGCTGGAGCTCAATCCCTCCCTGGCGGTGGCCTGGCTCAACATGGGCAACCTCCACTTCCACCTCAAGCAGATGGACGAGGCCCAGGCCTGCTTCCGCGAGGCCCTGAAGGCCGATCCGCACCTGGGCGCCGCGGCGTGCCAGCTCGGCCTCACCCAGCTCGATCAGGGCATCCTGGACCGGGCCCGGGACCCGCTGGAACGGGCCCTCGCGCTGGACCCCTCGGACTACTGGGCCCACCTGGGGCTTTCGGAGTACCACCGCCGCACCAAGAATCCCGTGGGGGCGCTGGAGGAGGCACGGGCGGCCCTGCGGATCGCGCCCGACGACCCGAACGTGCACAACTACCTGGGCATCGCCCTGGAGACGAACCGCCGGTACTTCGACGCCGAGAAGGCCTACCGGCGGGCCCTCGAACTGGACCCGCTCCACCGCTGGGCCGCCAACAACCTGGGGTACCTCTGCGAGAAGATCATGCGCGTGGACCCCTCCTACAAGAGCGCCGCCGTGGAGGCCTGGAAGCAGCGCCTCGTCATCTGCCGGGACATGGGCTCCTCGGTCCGGGGCGCCATCAACCACCTCAAGCGCCTGGGAGTGCCCGTGGCCACCCTCCGGAAATGGCTCGAAAAGGAGCCGCCCGCGGGCCGGAAGCGGTGAGCCAGTGATCCTCGCCGTGGGGCTCGACCTCTGCGACGTGGATCGCGTGGAGGCCGCGGTCCGCAAACACCCCCGGCTCCTGGACCGCGTGTTCACTCCGGGGGAGCGGAGCGCGTGCGAGAGAAGGGCCTCTCCCTGGGCCTCCTACGCCGCTCGGTTCGCCGCCAAGGAGGCCGCCATGAAAGCCCTGGGTACGGGCTGGGGGGGCGGCGTGGGCTGGAGGGACCTGGAGGTGACGGGGGGGGCCGGAAGTCCCCCCGGGTTGCTCTTTCACGGCGCCGCCCGCCGCCGCCTGGAGGCCATGGGGGGAGGCTCGGCCCTCGTGAGCCTCACCCACGAACGCCGGACCGCCGCCGCCGTCGTGATTCTCCTGGGCGCCGGTCCTCCCCGATAGGAAATGGGGCGCGTCGCGAGGCCGCCCGGGCGCCGCCGCCGAAAAAGGGAAAAGGCCGGGGCTCGGCCCCGGCCTTTGGATGGATTGGGGGGAAGCCCCGGACCTACTCGGCTTCGGCGGGAGCCGGCGCAGGCGCGGGCGGGGCGTCCATGGGAACCTCCACGAAGCGTCCGCCCTCCACCTTCCACATCACGTACGGGGACTGCTGAGGGTCCCCCTTCTCGTCGAACTTCATTTTTCCGAAGGGCGTCTCCACTTCGATCTTGTGGAGCGTGCGCGCCACCTCGACGCCGTCCGTCGTGCCCGCCTGGGAGATGCCGGTGAGGGCCACCGTGGCGGCGGTGTACGCGTAGAGGGAGTACGGTCCCAGCTCGCCGTGCTTCTGCTTGTAGGCGGCCACGACGCTCTGGGCCGTGGGGAGCTTCTCCTGGTCGGGGATGAAGGTCACCAGGGTGCCCTCCCCCGCGGCGCCCGCCGACTTCAGGAACTGGGGATCGATGCAGCCGTCCCCGCTCACGAAGGCCGCCGTGCAGCCCTTGGCCTTCATCTCCTTGACGAGTTCCGACCCCTGGGGCCACAGGCCGCCGAAGTACACCACCGTCGGCTGGGCCTCCTTGATCTTGTCCACCACCGCGGGGATGTCCACGCCCGTGCGGTCGATGGAGCCGTAGAAGGCCGACTGGGTCTTTGTGAGGAACTCGAAGTTCTTGAGGAACTCGTTGGCCAGGTCCTGGCCGTAGGAGGACTTGTCGTGGATCACGGCGACTTTTGCGCCGGGAAAGCGGTCGGCCACGTACTTGGCGGCGCTGCGCCCCTGCTGGTCGTCCCGGCCGCAGACCCGGAAGATCGTCAGGTATCCCCTGTCGGTCACGTCGGGGTTGGTGGATGAGGCGGTGATCATGGGGATCTTGTCCTTGCTGTAGACCTCGATGGCCGCCAGCGTGCACGGCGAGTTGTAATGGCCGACCACGGCGTGGGCTTTCTTCGCGAAGTCGCGCGCCACCAGGAGGGCCTGGTCCGGATCGCCCTTGTCGTCGGCCTCCAGGAGGACCACCTTCTTGCCGTTCACGCCGCCCTTGGCGTTCCACTCGTCCACGGCGAGCCGGACGCCGTTGACCACGTCGCGCCCGCTCCGGGCCTGCTCGCCCGTGAGGGGTGCGGCCACTCCCAGCGTTATCTGCCGCTCCGAGCAGGACGCCAGCAGGACCATCCCAAGAGCCGCCAGAACCACGAGCCCGGCGCGCCTGGCCGCGTTACGAAATTGGATTCCCATGTCCGCCTCCCGTAGCGTCCCCTTCGGCTGGATTCTCTCCGCCGGGCGCCACGTCACTTGACCGGTGTCGCCTTTCCGTCCAGCGATCGTTTCTCGATCCAGGCCTTGGTGATCGAAACGGGGCTCTTGGGCCTGGAGCCCTCGGGGTCCGAGGGGCCCCCCACCGTGGGGGCCGACACGATCTTGTCCACCACGTCCATTCCCTCGATCACCTCACCGAACGCCGTGTACTGCCGGTCCAGGGGGCCGGCGTCCCCCACGCAGATGAAGAACTGGGAGGAGGCCGAGTCGGGATCGGAGGCGCGGGCCATGGACAGGATCCCCCGGGCGTGGTGCACGTCGTTGAACTCGGCCTTGACCGTGATCTCCTTGCCGTCGGGCCCCACGTTGCCACCCGCGCCCCACGTGGAAGGATCGCCCCCCTTCGTGTTGGGATCTCCCCCCTGGATCACGAACCCCGGGAGGACCCTGTGGAACTTGGTCCCGTTGTAGAAGCCGGACCGGCACAGGGTGACGAAATTCTTCACATGGAGGGGCGCCTTACCGGGAAAGAACCTCAGGACGATCTTTCCGGCCGAAGTTTGTAGGACCGCCACCGTTTCGGACTGGACCTTGGCGGCGGGGGCCGGCGCCGCCTTCTCGGTCTCGGCGGGCTTGGCTCCTTGGCCTGGGTTCTGAAAGCCCTGGGCCAGGGCGGAGCCGATCAGAAAGGATGTGGCGAGCAGGGTGGCGATGCCGAATGTCTTCATGAAGAACCTCCGCTCCGGGCAGGGCCCGGCGAGAAAGGAATCAGTCTACGCCAGGGGAGGGGCGAAGAAAAGCCGAAGTCCCCCGGTTCCGGGGAAGGTGCGACAGATCGCCCGGGGCGGGCGAATCCGGCGGCGGCGAACCGGGAACCCGGAGCGAGGGCGGGCCCGCACGAAAAACGGGGGGTACGCCCCCCGCCGTCGCGGCGCCGCACCGGCGCCCACTAGCGAAAATTTAGTCTCCGGCCCCTGGGGCGACAAGGGAGGGCTTCTTTTCACGGTGCTACACTGGGTCAAAGGACTACCGCGCGGGTGTACCCGCCGGACACGAGAGGGAGGGGACCATGACCGCCGTTCCGGAATCCCA
>JBFLVU010000083.1:0-11500 GCA_040758175.1 Acidobacteriota bacterium
GTCCCGGACCGCGAAGCCTGACGCCACAATAGGGCCGTCGCCGTCGGTGCCCTCTGGGGGGTGGGAGGTGGAGGGCGCCCCAAAACGGGCCGGCCCGCCCGCAGGGCGGACCGAGGGAGAGGGACGCGAGGAGAAAGGCCCGCCTTTCGACGCGCGAACCCGACCTAGGGAGAAGGCGCCGAAGGCGCCGGGGCGGTCCGCTTGAAGCAGAACGAAGCGAGCGCAGGAGGGCCTTGGAGATGACCATGCGCGGGGCCCCGGAGGCGCCCTCGTTGATGGTGGTCACGCGCACGTAGCGGCAGGAGCGTTCCACAGGGCACACGCGGAAGCGACCAGGTTCTTTCGCGGTTCTTGCGAGCTTTGGTGGTCCAAAGGATTGGAGCCTTGCGCCGGGCCGGGCGCGCCTGCCCGCGAATCGGCTACCGAGGGCGGTTGGCGAGCACGCCTTCGAGGGCGGCGAGGACGCCTTCGGTGGTGTGGGCCTCGGGGACGGCGGCGGGCGTCAGGCCCGCCTCCCGCAGGGCGGCGGCGGTGGTGGGGCCGATGGGAAGGCAGGCGGCCGCGCGCAGGACGTTGCGGGCCGATTCGGGCACCTGGTTCCACAGGGCCCGCACGGCCGAGGGCGAGGCGAAGAGGGCGGCGTCGAGGCCCTGCTCCAGGGCGTAGACCTGAGAGTGGTTCAGCGCCAGGGTGCGGTTCTCGTAGCAGACCAGGCGCGTCACCTCCCACCCGGCGCCCCGCAGGATTTCGTCCAGCTCCTCCCGGGCCTGGTCGCCGCCGGGCACGAGGAGGCGTCCGGGGGAAACCTTGGAGGCGAGGCGTTCCCCAAGGGCGCGGCCCGTGTGCGGGTCCGGCACGAGGTCCGCCTCCCGTCCGCGGGCCCTCAGGGCGCGGGCCGTGGCGGGCCCCACGGCGGCCGTGCGGAGGCGGAGGGGCCACCGGACCCCCGCCGCGTCCACCCAGTCCAGGAAGTGGCGGACGGCGTTCTCGCTCGTGAAAGCGCACCAGTCGTAGGAGGAGAGGGAGGCCAGCGCCTCCCGCGCGGCCTTATCGGGCGCCGCGGGCGCGATCTCGAGGACGGGGATCCTCAGGACGTGGCCGCCAGCGGATTGAATGGCCTCGGCCAGGCGGTCCCCCTGGCCCGCGGGGCGCGTGACGAGGACCCTGCGCCCCACCAGGGCGCCCATGTCACGCCTCTCCCAGGAGGGATGCGGCCCCCCGGTCCATGAAGGCGGCCAAGAGCGCGTCGGCCAGGTCCTCGGCGCCGGCGGACGGCCCCTCGGCGCGGTCCCGGATGTGGAGGTCTCCCGAAACGGTGGAGAGGAAGCCCCTCAGGACCATGCGCCCGCCCTCCACGGAGGCGTGGATCCCCAGGGGGGTGGTGCAGGAGCCGCCCAGGCCGCGCAGGAAGCGGCGCTCCGCGTCCACGCACAGCCGGGCCTCCGCGTCCTCCAGGGGCCGCAGGAGGTCCAGCACCCGGGCGTCGTCGCCCCGGGCTTCGAGGGCCAGGGCCCCCTGGCCCACGGCGGGGATCATCTCGTCCACGGTGAAGAGGCGGGTGATTCGCCCCCCGAAGCCCAGCCGCTTGAGCCCCGCGGCGGCGAGGACGGCGGCGTCGATCTCCCCCGAATCCACCTTCTTCAGGCGCGTCTCCACGTTGCCGCGCAGACCCCGAACGTCCCATTCCGGATGGAGGAGCAGGGCCTGGTGGCGCCGCCTCAGGCTGCCGGTGCCCACGCGGGCCGCCCGGGGGAGGGCCTCCAGAGGGCTCCCCTGAGGCAGGACGAGGGCGTCCCGGGGGTCCTCCCGCTGGGGGACGCACGCCAGGACGAGGGCCTCGGGGTTTTCGGCGGGGTAGTCCTTGAGGCTGTGGATGGCCAGGTCCGCCCGCCCCTCCAGGAGGGCCACCTGGATCTCCTTCACGAAGAGGCCCTTGCCGCCCACCTCCAAAAGCGCGCGGTCCTGGATCAGGTCCCCGCTCGTCTTCATGGGGACGATCTCCACGCGCGGGGCCCCGGCGGAGGCCTCGATGCGGGTTTTCACGTAGTTGGCCTGCCACAGGGCCAGGGCGCTTCCCCGGGTGGCCAGGCGCAGGACGGGGCCCTTCACGGTTCCTCCCTCTCGTCCCCGCCCTCGGCGGGAAAGAGCTGTTTGAAGATCTGGAGGGCCTGGGCGGCCTCCTCCTCGAGGACGAGGCGCTTGACCTGGGTGATGGGCGCGTGGAGCACCTTGTGGACGGTGCGCCGCACGGCGTTGCGCACCACGTCCTGCTGTTTCGACGTGAGGGGCCCGAGCTTCCGGAAGGCCTCCTCCACTTCCGCCTCCTGGATGCGCCCCACCCAGCCCATGAGCCCCTGGATCACCTCCGAGAGTTGGCGGTGCTCCAGGAAGCGGGCGTACAGGTCGAGTTCCGAGGCGATCATGGCCTCGGCCTCGGCGGCACGCCCCTTGCGCTCCTCCAGCCCCTCGTCCGCCACCTGCTGGAGGGCGTCGATGTTGTAGAGGTAGACGCCGTCCAGGTCGCCCACCTCGGGCTCCACGTCCCTGGGCACGGCGATGTCCACGAGGAAGAGGCTGGCCCAGCGGCGAAGCTTCATCACCGTCTCCGCCATGGGCCGGAGGATCACGGGCCTGGGGGCCCCCGTGGAGGCGATGACGATGTCGCTGTGGATGAGGGCTTTGGGGAAGTCCTCCCAGGGCACCACCTCGGCCCCGAAGGCCTCGGCGAACTCCCGGGCCCGCTCCAGGGTGCGGTTGGCCACCCGCACGTTCTTCACGCCGTGCTCGACGAAGTGGGTGGCCACGATGCGGCTCATCTCCCCGGCGCCGAGGAGGAGGATTCGCTTCTGGGAGAGGTCCGCGAAGATGCCCCGGGCGAGGTTGAAGGCGGCGTAGGAGACGGTCACGGGCCTCTGGCCGATGCCCGTTTCCGTCCGCACCTGCTTGGCCACGTGGAAGGCCTTCTGGAAGAGGAGGTTCAGGGAGGCGCTCACGGAGCCCGCGTCCCGGGCGAGGAAATAGGCGTCCTTCACCTGCCCGAAGATCTGCGGTTCGCCGAGGATCATGGAGTCGAGGCCGGAGGCCACGCGGAAGAGGTGGGCCACGGCCTCCCGGTTCCGGTGGACGTAGAAGAGGTCGGCGGCGAAGGGACGCCCCGGGCTCCGCCAGGATTCGAGGAGGTCCAGGAGGGCGCCGGCGTCGGCGCCTTCGGGAACGTCCGCGTAGAGCTCCACGCGGTTGCACGTGGAGAGCAGGACCGCCCCCTGGGCCAAGCCCCGCTCCGAAAGGGCCCTCAGGAAGGAGCCCTTCTCCTCGTCCGCAAAGGCCAGGCACTCGCGCACGTCCACGGGCGCCCGGGTGTGGTTGAGACCGATCAGCAGAAGGTCGCTCAATGCCAGAGGATCCCCAAGAGAATCAGGACCGAAAAGGCCGCGCCCGCCACCACGAGGTAGGAGCGCCGCCTCGGGTGGACCCGGGCCGAGATCCACCCGTAGATCGCGAAGCCGAGCACCAGCCAGGCCACCACGCTCGCCCCTTCGAGAACCCCGGGGCGCCACTCGGTCCGCTCCCCGTGCAGGATCCCGTAGAGGATCGAGGAGAGGATGCCGAGGGTGAAGAGGGGGTACCCCGCCAGGAGGAGGCGCGTGCTCCACCGCTCCGCCTCCTCCAGGGAGGGGAGGGGCAGGGGCGAGGGGACCCGCCGGCGCCGGAGGCTGTGGTCCTGCATGATGAAGATGGTGGCGTAGAGGAAGGAGACGAAGAAGAAGGCGATGCCGAAGACCAGCAGGAAGATGTGGACCGTGAACCAGGCCGTGTGGAAGAAGGGCTTCACCTCCACGGGGGTGTCGGGGATGGCGGCCCCCAGGACGTAGCCGAGGGTCACCAGGGGCATGAGGAAGAAGGTGAGGATCCGGCTGCGGTGGAGGGGGTAGAGGAGGAAGTAGAGCGCCATCACGGCCCAGGCGGTCAGTTGGAAGAGCTCGTGGAGGTTCGTGGCGGGAGGGACCCCCGAGGCGAGCCAGAGGCGGGCCTCGGCGGCGGTCTGGAAGGCGAAGCCCGCGGCCGACGACAGGACCGTGGCCGCCCAGAGGGCCTTCTCCCGAAACCCCCCGTAAAGGAGGGCCGTGCCCATGGCGACCACGTAGGCCAGAAGCGCGACGTTGAACAGCGTCATGGGAGTCTCCCGGCGATCCAACCGCCGCCGACGACCGCCTCGTCCAGGTACGCCACCGCCGCCTGCCCGGGCGTCACGGGGTGGGTGGAATGGGCGAATTCTACCACCACCCCTTCCGCCCCTTCCAGGAGACGGGCGTCCAGGGGCTCGTGATGATACCTCACCTGAACCTGCGCCGTCCCCGGCCGCTCGCCCGGCGGTACGTGCCAGGTCCAATCGGTCGCGAGGAAGCGCCGCGCGCCCACGGACCCCCTGGGGCCCACGGTGACCTCCCCCGTTTCGGCGTCCAGGGCCACCACGTAGAGGGGGTGCGCGTCGGGAATTCCAAGGCCCCGCCTCTGGCCCACCGTGAAGCGGTGGATCCCGTCGTGGGGGCGGAGGACGTTCCCGTCCACGTGGCGGATGAGGCCCGGACGCCTGTCCCTCGCGTCCAGGCGGCGTTCCACAAAGGCGGCGCAGTCCCCGTCCGCCACGAAGCAGATGTCCTGGCTCTCCGCCTTTTCCGCCGTGGGAAGGCCCGCCCGGCGGGCCCGCGCCCGCACCTCCTCCTTGAGGAGTTCCCCGACGGGGAACGCCAGCCCCGCCCTCTGCTCCTCCGTAAGGGTGAAGAGGACGTAGGACTGGTCCTTCCCGGCATCCCGGCCCCGGAGAAGGCGGGGGCGACCGCCGACGGGGACGATGCGCGCATGGTGTCCCGTGGCGAGGGCCTCGCAGCCCGACTCCCGGGCGTAGGCCCACAGGGTGCCGAACTTCACCCTCTCGTTGCACCGGATGCAGGGGTTGGGGGTGCGGCCCCGGGCGTACTCCCGGACGAAGGGCTCCACCACCAGTCGCTCGAAGGCCTCCTGGTGCTCCAGGATGCGGTGCTCGATCCCGAGGGTCCTGGCCACCTCCCGGGCGTCGCAGGCATCCTCCAGCCCGCAGCAGGACTTCCTGGAGGCCGAAGCGCAGGAATCGTACAGGCGCAGCGTCACGCCAACGACGTCCCAGCCCGCCTCGAGAAGGAGGAGCGCCGCCACCGAGGAGTCCACCCCCCCGGACATGGCCACGAGGATTTTTCGTCTCATCCGGTTAGGGCAGGTCGTCGGTGACGATCAGCATGAGCGTGGTGACGCCCACGCGGAATTCGGTCTGGTTCTCGATGGGCAAGGAGGTGATGCGCTGCTCGTTGACGTAGGTCCCGTTCGTGCTCTTCAGATCGCGCAGGGTGACGGCGCCGGCGCGGAACTCGACCTGGGCGTGGCTTCGCGAAACCTCGCTGTCGCTGAGTACGGCGTCGGCGGGCGCGACCCGGCCGATGACGAAGACGGGACGGTCCACGGGAAAAATCCGCCCCGTGTCGGGGCCCTGGATCACGGCCAGGGAGATCCGCTTGCCGCCGGGCATGGCCAGGAGTTCCTGATCGGGAAGCTGGCTGCCGCTCCAGGTCCCCTCCACCTTCTTGAGCTTTTGGGTCGAAGGTCCGGAAGGGGTCTCGGGCGGGGCCTGCGCCTCCTCCCGGACGGCCTCGATGGCCTGGCCGCAGGAGGGGCACTGGAAGCGCATGCGGGGCTTTCCTCCGAAGTGCTTCTCCTCCAGCCGGAACTTCTTCTGGCAGGACGGACACGTCACCACCATGGGCAGCTCCTTCGCCACGAAGTCTATCGGCGCACCTAACCCCTGTCAACCCAAGCCCTTTAAATCCGGGGACACAATACCTATTCTTTCTCTCCCTGCTTCTTTCTTGCAGGCCAAGAAGCCTTGAGGGTGAGGCTCGGACGCACGTCAACCTCTGATGAGTGCCGTCGTCCGGCACGTGCCCCAGGCCCCCGCGCAGAAGCGCCGGAGGCCTGGGCCCAAAGGCCGGCCCTCGCCGCCCGGCACCTGGTGAAGGTCGCGTCCGAAGCCCTAGGATTTTGCGGGAGAATCCGCAGGGTGGCCCCGGAATTCGGTATTGTGTCCCTCCAATTCACCGGCCCTTGCGGATTGGGCCGTCCTTTCATAAGATAGGGGTTTCTTGCGGAGGCGCCTTGATCGTCGTCTTTGAAGCCGACGCCACCACGGAGGACCTGGGCCGGGCCCGGGACCTCCTGTCCTCGCGCGCCGTCGAATTCCGGCCCCAGAAGACCGGCGGGCGGGAGGTGTGGGTCGTGGACGGAGAGGTTTCCGCGGAGGTCCGCGACGGCTTGGCGGCCCTGCCGGGCGTCCGGCAGGCGGGTCCCCTGCGGGAGGGGTACGTCCTCGCCTCCCGCTCCCTCCGGCCCGAAGGCACCGTGGTCCAGGCGGGACCCGCCCGGATCGGCGCCCGCGCCCTGACCCTCGCCGCGGGCCCGTGCGCCGTGGAGAGCCCGGAGCAAATCGAGGCGTGCGCCGAAGCGGTGAAGGCCGCCGGCGGCACCCTTCTGCGGGGCGGTTCCTTCAAACCCCGGACCAGCCCCTACGCCTTCCAGGGCCTCGGCGAGGAGGGCCTGCGCCTCCACCGGGAGGCCTGCGACCGCCATGGCCTGGCCATGGTGAGCGAGGTCCTGGACCGGGAGGACCTGCCCCGCGTGGCGGACTTCGCAGACGTGATCCAGGTGGGAAGCCGCAACATGCAGAACTTCCCCCTCCTGAAGGCGCTGGGCCGGCTGGGAAAGCCCGTCCTCCTCAAGCGGGGTTTGGCCGCCACCCGGGAGGAACTCCTCCTCGCCGCCGAGTACATCCTGGCGGGCGGGAATCCCCACGTGGTGCTCTGCGAGCGGGGGGTCCGCTCCTTCGACCCCTCCCTGCGCAACAGCCTGGACCTCGGCTCCGTGGTCCTCCTCAAGGAGATGACCCACCTCCCCGTCCTCGTGGATCCCTCCCACGCTTCGGGCGCCCGGCGGCTGGTCCTTCCGCTGGCCCGCGCGGCCGCCGTGGCCGGCGCCGATGGCCTCCTGGTGGAGGTCCATCCCGACCCTCGCGCCGCCCTCTCGGACGGACCCCAGGCCCTCCTGCCCGGGGAATTGGCCCGGCTGGCGGAGGATCTCCAGGCCCTGGCCCCGGTCGTGGGACGGACCTTCGGGGAGGGGGCGTGATCCGCCTGACCAATTCCCTGTCCCGGAAGGCGGAGCCCTTTGAGCCCCTCGAGCCCGGGCTCGTGAAGATGTACACCTGCGGCCCGACGGTCTACGACGTGGCCCACATCGGCAACTTCCGCACCTTCTGCGCGGAGGATCTCCTGAAGCGCTTCCTCCTCTGGGAGGGCTACCGGGTCCTTCACGTGAAGAACCTCACGGACATCGACGACCGGACCATCGAGCGCTCGAACCGGGACGGGGTCCCCCTGCGGGAGCTGACGGACCGCTTCGCCGCCCTCTTCTTCGAGGACATGGGGACCCTGAACAACCTGCCCGCGGACGTCTACCCGCGGGCCACGGACCACATCCCCGAGATGCTCGCGCTGGTGGCCGACATGGAACGCAACGGCCACACCTACCTGAGCCAGGGATCGGTGTACTTCCGCGTCTCCAGCCTCCCCCAGTACGGATGCCTGTGCACCGTGGACCTGTCGGGGAACCTCGACGGCGCCCGGGTGGACAGCGACCACTACGACAAGGAGTCGGCTCGGGATTTCGTCCTGTGGAAGGGCGCGCGGCCCGGAGAGCCCTCCTGGGAGAGCCCGTGGGGAGCCGGCCGGCCGGGATGGCACCTGGAGTGCTCGGCCATGAGCCGGAAGTACCTGGGCGAGGTCTTCGACCTCCACTCGGGCGGGGTGGACCTCATCTTCCCCCACCACGAAAACGAGATCGCCCAGAGCCGCGGGGCTTCGGGGAAGGCGCCCGTCCGCCACTGGCTCCACGTGGAGCACCTCATGGTGAACGGGGAGAAGATGAGCAAGTCCCTCGGCAACTTCTACACGCTGAGGGACCTGCTCGAGAAGGGGGCGGATCCCATGGCCATCCGCTACCTCCTTCTCTCCGTCCCCTACCGGAAGTCCCTGAACTTCACCTTCGAGGGCCTCGAAGCCGCCAAGGCGGCCTTGGGACGGCTCAGGGCCTTTCGGGCGCGCCTGGGGGAACCAACTCCGGCGAGCGGCGTGGCGCTCGGCGCCTTCGCGGCGGCCCGAAGGGCCTTTCGCGATGCCCTGGAGGACGACCTCAACACCGCCGTCGCCCTGTCCGCCCTTTTCGAAGCCGTCCGGGCGGGGAACACGGCCCTGGATCAGGGAAGGCTGGGCGCGCCGGACCGGGAAGAGGCCCTCGGCTTGTTCTCAGACTTCGAGGCGGTTTTCGGAATCCCGGTGGAGGACGCGCCCCTGCTCGACGCGGACGTGGAGGACCTCATCGGGCGGCGGCAGGAGGCCCGAAGACTCCGGAACTTCGCCGAGGCCGACCGGATCCGGGACGAGCTCAAGGCGCGGGGGATCCTGCTCGAAGACACGCCCCTGGGAGTGCGCTGGAAGCGCGCCTGAGAGGGGGCGGGTCCCATGCCCTTGCGAACCGGGCTCCGTGGACCTACCCTTGAGGAAAACGGTTCGCCATGTTTCCGTCTCGAGGGGGTGAGCCCATGGCCGGAGAATCCGCGCACCCGAAATGGGTCGTTCCCGCCACGGATCTCGTGGATCTAACTCCAGAGAAGGCCCGGGAGCTCATCGTCCGGTGCTTCCTGGAGGCCCAGAAGGAGACCTTCGCCCGGGCCCGGGAGCGGCTCGGCCAGATTCCCACGGAAGCCGCCCTCCTGGCCAACGTGGAGGGCGCGGTGCGCCTGGCCTTCCGCGAGTCCGGAGGGGACTTCGACCGCCCGACGGCCCAGAGCCTGGAGAAGGTGGTGGAGGTCCTGGCGCGCAAGGCGGGCTCCTGGGGCACGCCCGAGGACGTGATCCACCACCACAAGGGCCAGATCGGGCGGGTGCTTTCGGTCCTGGCCGGAGGCGCGGTGCGCCCGTGAACCCGCCTTCTCCAAGGCCCTCGGGGCGGAGGGACCGGAGGCCGAGGATCCCCCTCTCGGTTCCCGCCCGTGGGCGGGAGGGGTAGGCGCCGTGGGCCCCTCCGCTCCCCTTCGGGCCGAAAAAGAACCGGGGCGCCTTGCCCTGCTCGCCCTTACGGCCCTCGGTGTCGTCTTCGGCGACATCGGGACGAGCCCCCTGTACGCATTGCGCGTGTGCTTCGACGAAGGCCACGGCGTCCGACTCGACGCGGGCAATATCCTGGGGGCCCTGTCGCTCATTTTTTGGGCGCTGGTGCTCGTCATCTGCACCAAATACCTGGGCTTCATCCTGCAAGCCGACAACCGCGGGGAGGGGGGCATCCTCGCCCTCATGGCCCTGGCCCGAAAGCCCTACGCCCACCGCCGCGGCCTCTTCCGGTTCCTGACCTTGGCCGGCCTCTTCGGCGCCGCCCTTCTTTACGGGGACGGGATGATCACCCCGGCCATTTCGGTCCTTTCCGCCGTGGAGGGCCTGGAGGTGGCCACACCCGTCCTCCATCCCTACGTACAGCCCCTCACCATCTTCCTCCTCGTCGCCCTCTTCTTCTTTCAGAGGCGGGGAACGGCCAAGGTTGGCGCGGTGTTCGGCCCCATCATGTTCCTCTGGTTTCTGGTCCTCGCCGTCCTGGGTCTTCGGGGCATCCTGCTGGCCCCGGAGGTTCTCGCGGCCCTCAACCCCTTCTACGGGTTCCGGTTCCTGATGGAAAACCGCGGCGCGGGGTTTCTCGCCTTGGGCGCGGTCTTTCTGGTGGTCACGGGCGGGGAGGCCCTCTACGCCGACATGGGCCATTTCGGACGCCGCCCCATTCGGCTCACGTGGTTCAGCCTGGTCTTCCCGGCCCTCCTCCTCAACTACTTCGGCCAGGGCGCCCTCCTGATCCGTCACCCCGAGTACGTGGAGAACCCCTTCTTCCTGCTCGCCCCGCCATGGGCCGTGCTCCCCCTGGTGGTCCTGGCCACGGCGGCCACCATCATCGCCTCCCAGGCGGTCATTTCGGGGTCCTTCTCCCTCACCCGGCAGGCCATCCAGCTCGGCTTCTGCCCGCGGGTGGCGATCCGTCACACATCGAGCCAGGAGATCGGGCAGATCTACGTCCCCTCCGTGAACTGGGCGCTCATGGTGGCCACCATTTCTCTGGTCCTCGGCTTCGGGAATTCGGACAATCTCGCCGCCGCCTACGGCGTCGCCGTCACGACGGACATGGTCTTCGCCACGGTCCTCTTCTTCTTCCTCACCCGGGGACTCTGGAAGTGGCGCCTGGGGGCGGCCGTCCCCTTGGCGGCGGCGCTCCTGGCGGCCGATCTGGCCTTCTGGGGCGCCAACATCGTCAAGGTGCCCCAGGGAGGATGGTTCCCCCTCGTGATCGCCGCCGTCGTCTTCACCCTCATGACGACCTGGAAGCGGGGTCGGGAGATCCTGTACGCCCGCCTGCAGGAACAGGTCCTCCCCCTGGACCTGTTCCTTGCGGACCTGGAAAGAAACCCGCCCCTCCGCGTGAAGGGCTCGGCCGTCTACATGACGGGGAACCCCCAGGGGGTGCCCGTCGCCCTCCTGCACAACCTCATGCACTACCACGTGTTGCACGAGGACGTGGTCTTCCTGACGGTGGTGACGGAGGAAGAACCCTACGTCCGCGGGGAGGACCGCGTGAAGGTGGAGGAAGTGGGGCAGGGCATCCACCGGATCACGGCCCGGCTGGGCTTCATGGAAACGCCCGACGTCCCCGAACTCCTCAAGGCGGCGGCCCGGTTCGGCCTCCATTTCGACATGATGCAAACGAGCTTCTTCCTCGGCCGGGAGACGCTGATCCCTTCCAGCCGGCCGGGAATGACCCGATGGCGCGAGCGCCTCTTCGCCCTCATGTCCAGGAACGCTCAGCCAGCCACGGCGTTCTTCGGCATCCCCGTGAACCGCGTGGTGGAGCTCGGAGCCCAGATCGAAATCTGAGGGATGCGGGCGCGGGGGCCGATTGACTTTGCCGCCGGGTCGGGTAAAGTGGCGCCTTGCGATCCACGGGAGGAAAAGCATGGCCGGCGCCGCACTGCTCTACGAGATCCGGAAGGTCCTCGAGGCCTACGCCACCAACGCCAAGCCCGAGTCCATGTTCGCCCTGCGGGACCTGCTCGAGGAGCTGGACCGCACGGAGGCACTCAAGGACCTCGGCTGCAACAGCGAGTGTCCCTCCTGCCGCTTCGGGAAGGCGGAGGCCGAGCCCTGGGAGAACCACTGCCGCATCCTGGGCTTCCTGGAAAAGGTCCAGGACGAGGACGTGGGCCGAAAGCGCGGAAACAGCCTGATCCAGAGGGAGGCCCGCGTTCTTCTCGCCTCGCTGGATTCCCGGGACCGCTGACCTCGGCCGGCTCCGGCTCCATCGGTGAGTTCCGGCGGCCGCCCGAGGG
>JBFLVU010000084.1:0-11494 GCA_040758175.1 Acidobacteriota bacterium
CCTTGCCAGTCGCGCCATGGGAAGAGGCTATCCCATCTCCCCCTTGCGGTCAAGATATCGGTATTGTGTCCCCTTATTTAAAGAGGACTTTGCTATACTGGGCCCGGGATCCTTGACAAGCGGGCGGGGGGCTTCCATGTTGGGGGGGAAACGGAGGCGCGGATGTACACGGTGAAGGTGGATTACAACGAGTGCGAGGACAACCGGATGTGCCTGGAGGTCTGCCCCGAAGACGTCTTCGAGGTCGTGAATTCGGTCATCAAAGTGGTCCGCGAGGAGAGTTGCACGGGGTGCAACCTCTGCGTGGAGAACTGCCCCCAGGGCGCCATCACCGTGGATTGAGGGAATAGGCTCTCGGCGGCCGCTTTTCCCTGGCTCCGCGTCTCCCGTCTCCCGTCTCCCGTCTAAAGTCTCCCGCCCCGCGTCTCCCGTCTCTCGTCTCTCGTCTCACGTCCTACGTCTCGCGATTCTTTCCAGGATCTCCGTAGTCGCATGGTCCTTGGGATCGCCCACGATGGCCACGCGGCCGCCGTGGGCCCGGACGGCTTCCCGTTCGGGAACGGTCTCGGCCGTGTAGTCGGTGCCCTTGCAGTGAACGTCGGGCTCCAGGGCTTCGATGAGGGGGACCACCGTGTCCTCCGGAAAGACGGTCACGAAATCCACGCAGGCCAGGGAGGCCACGATCTCGGCCCGGTCCGCCTCGTTCTGCAGAGGTCGGCCCTCGCCCTTGAGGCGGCGGACGGAGGCGTCGGCGTTCACCGCCACCAGGAGGAGGCTGGCCTCGGCCTTGGCCCCCTGCAGGTAGCGCACGTGGCCCACGTGGAGGAGGTCGAAACACCCGTTGGCGAGGGCCAGCGTCTTGCCCGAGCGGCCGGCGCGCGACAGGAGGGCCTCCGCCTCCTTGCGCGTCAACACCTTCCTGGCGACGGTTTCGGGAAAGCCGGGCCCGGGCGCCTCCATCAGAGCCGCCCCTCCCCCCAGGCTTCGAGGGTCCGCTTCAATTCCGCCACGGTGGTGGTGGCCGTGCCGTGCTTCTGGACCACGATGCCCCCCGCCACGTTGGCCAAGGCCGCCGCCTCCAGGAAGGAGGCCCCCGCGCAGAGCGCGAGCACGTAGGTGCTGATGACCGTGTCGCCCGCTCCCGTCACGTCCACCACCTGGTCGGAGCCGACGATGGGGAGGAGGACCGGCGGCGCCCCCTCCTCGAAAAGGGCCATCCCGCGGGCCCCCCGGGTCACCAGGAGGGCCTTCAAGCCCTGCCGGGCCCGCAGGGCCTCCCCCCTCTCCGCCAGGCCGGCCTCGTCGTCTCCCGCCGGGGCGCCGCAGGCGTCGTCGAATTCCTCCTCGTTGGGCGTGGCCGTCGTGAGCCCGGGATAGCGGAGGAGACCGAAACGCGAGTCCAGGGCCACGATGGGGACCTTTCCCGCGTGCTCCGATCCCCACGCCGCCTCCACCAGGCCGTACCCGTAATCCGAAAGGACCAGGGCCCGGGCGCCGTTCAAGGACGCCTCCAGGCGCTCGCGCACCCGGTCCAGCAGGTCGCCGGGGAGGGCGTTCTCCTCCCCCGAGTCTACGCGGACGAGCTGCTGGCGGGGCCCGTGGAGGGTGCCGGCTAGGACGCGGGTCTTGGTGGGCGTCTCCCATCCGGGGCGGGAGACGATCCCGTCCACGGGCAGCCCGCGCTCCCGGAAGAGGTCCAGGAGCTGGCGCCCCGTCTCGTCCTCCCCGGCGACGCCCACGGGCCGCACCGCGGCGCCGAGGGCGGCCAGATTCCAGACGGTGTTGGCGGCGCACCCCGGCAGAAGGCGCGCGCGGGTGAGCCGCACGATGGGCACCGGCGCCTCCCGGGAAATTCGCTGAACGGCGCCGTACCAGAAGCGGTCGAGGACGAGGTCGCCGAGGACCGCCACGGGCGTTCCCGCGAAAGCGTCCGCCACTTCGGTCAGGCGCCGCCACCTCCCCCGGAGATCCACGGACTTCGCCCCGCCTCCACCGCTCATGGGCGGCCCTCCCCGAAACTCGCCCCGGCGTCCCCGGCCAGCCCCTCCTGCGCGAGGATCCAGCGCACCGCTTCGCACGCGTCCTCGGCCACATGGTCGGGCGTCACCGTCCACTGATCCTGCTGAAAGGCGTGTTCCCCGCGCCCGTAGCCCGTAAGGACGAGGACCCCCTTCGCCCCCGCGGCCCGGGCGAAGCCCACGTCGCTGATCTTGTCCCCCACGACGTAGCACCTCGCGAGGTCCAGTCCGAAGGCCTCCGCCCCCCGAAGGAGCATGCCCGGCTTGGGCTTGCGGCAGTCGCAGGCCGTCCGGTATGGATCGGGCCCGACGCTGGGGTGGTGGGGGCAGTAGTACAGCGCGTCGAGGCGCGCGCCCAGGCGGGCGAGGAGGTCCTCCAGGCGCTGGAGGACCAGAAGGACCATGTCCTCGGTGAAGTAGCCGCGCGCCACGCCGGCCTGGTTGGTGGCCAGAATGGCGGGAACGCCGGCCCGGTTCAGAAGGACGACCGCTTCGGCGGCCCCGGGGATCAGGGCCAGCCGGTCGGGGTGGTTCACGTACCCCACCTCCTCGGTCAGGGTGCCGTCGCGGTCGAAGAAGACCGCCCAACGACCGCCGCCGCGCGTCTCCATCCGCCTCTCCTTCGCAGGCGGACAGTATGCCGGATGGGAGGCGAATCGGGAATGGGTCAGGGTCCGCCGTCGGGGCCGTCGGGGCGCGTCCGCCATCGCCGGTGCATCCAGAACCAGGCCGCGGGGCAGGCGCGGACCGCCTCTTCGATGCGCGCCGTCGCCGCCGCCGTTACCGAAAGCGCGTCCGCCTCCGGGTCTCCCGTGGAGGGGACGGGGAGGAGGGGGCCGTATACGACCCGATATCGGCCGCCGGGCTCCGGGTAAGAGAAGACGGGGAGGACCGCCGCCCCGGTCCGCACGGCGAGGCTCCCCAGGACCGGGGTGGTGGCCGCCGGGCGGCCGAAGAAGGGCACGAAGACGCGGCCCGGCTCGCCGAAATTCTGGTCGATGACGAGGGCGATGCCCCGTCCCTCCCGCAGGCCTTTGACCATCTCCCGAACGGCCCTCCGCTTGTGGATGACCCGGTTCCCGGTGCGCTCCCTCCGCTGGGCGAGAAAGGCCTCCAGGCTGGGGTTGTCCAGGGGCCGCGTGATCATCCAGAGGGGATAGCCGAGGGCCGCCTGGAGAAGGGCGACCCTCTCCCAGTTCCCGAAGTGAGCGGAGACGAGGAAGTATCCCCGGCCCGCCCCCGCGGCGGCCTTCAGGTGATCGAGGCCCTCGAAGCGGCAGCGGTCCAGGAGGGCCGACGTCGGTTCGTCGTGCTCCAGGATCTCCACGAGGAGCCGGCCGAGGTGCGAGAAGGCCCCCTTGGCGACGGCCCGGCGCTCGCGGGAGGAGAGGGAGGGCAGGGCGGACTCCACATTCCGCAGGGCCACCCCGCGGTGGCGGGCGTCCAAGAGATAGACGGCCGATCCCAGGGCCCGGCCCACGGAGCGGCGCGTGGCCGGGGTGAGCCGGGCGGCCAAGTGGGCCAGGGCCTTCACGGCGGCAAACTCGACGGCCCAGCGAGCGGATTCAAAGGACACCGCGATCCTCCAGGAGGGAGAGGATGCGCCGATGAACCGTTTCCACTTCTCCCGAGGCGTCCACCGGGTGGATCCGCCCGGAAAATTCGGCGGCAAGGGCCTCGTATCCTCTCGCCACTCTCCGGTGGAACTCCATGGACTCTTCTTCGAACCTCCCCTCCCGGCACGGCCCCGCCCCGTTCCTCGCCCGGGCCCGGGAAAGTCCCTCCTCGGGAGAAAGGCGCAGATAGAGGGTAAGGTCCGGCTCCAGACCTTCCGTGGCCGCGAGGTGGACCGCCTCCACCACGTCCCTGGGAAGGCCCCGACCGAAGGCCTGGTACGCCCGGGTCGCATCCCCGTACCGGTCGCAGAGGACCCAGGCCCCGCGGGCCAGGGCGGGCCGGATGACCCGGGCCACGTGTTCCGCGCGGTCGGCGCCGTAAAGGAGGAGCTCGCACCGGGGGGAAGGGGAGAACTCGCCCGACAGGAGCACGTGCCGAAGGGGAGCCCCCAGGGGAGACCCGCCGGGTTCCCGCGTGAGGAGGACCTCCCGCCCCCCGCGGCGCAACGCGCCGGCCAGCAGGGTGGCCTGCGTCGTCTTGCCGCTCCCCTCGATGCCCTCCAACGTCAGGAACACGATCCGGCCTCCCCTCCCCAAAGGCCCGCGGCAGGGACCACCCGCCTGCGCGCCCTCGGGCTTCATGGTACCAGATACGGCCCAAGCCCCCCTCGGCGCTTCTTGAGCGCGCCCGGCCCGCCCCGTCTTCTCGCTGAGGCATTTCCCCCAACTCTTGGGGCATTTGGCCTCCGCGAGATCCCTGGACCGGACAACCGCGCGACGAAGGCTCCGGACGAGGGTATCTTCTCCTATGAGCCCGAACGCTCCCGCCGCCCCGGATGGAGTAGCCGAAGGCGTCGGTTCGGGCCCGGGGGATCGCCATGCGGATTCAACTCAAGGACGCCGTCACATCGGAAGCCCTTCTCGAGGACCTAGTCCAGGCCTCCTTCTCCGTCTTCGAGTGCCACTGTCCGGCCGGGCTCCGCGACGACCTTCGGATGGGGTTGTACGTGGCGCTGCGCCAGGTGTTGAGCGCGGATCTCGTGAAGCGCTCCGCCTGCGGCAACCTACCCGACTGCGCCGACCTCCCCGAGGACAGCGCCTTTCCCCCGACGGAACGGTACGCGCACCACCACCACTCGATGCACCGCGCCTGAGACGCCTTCCCCGGCGCCGGCCCACACTGCACCCTGAAGAACACCTCTATGCGGGGTCGGGGTGGTCCCTCCGCGTCTCGGCGCGCTACGTCCGCTTTCGCGTTCCCCGGCTGGCCTCGCGGTTGAGCAGGGCCGCCGCCTCCTTGGCGAAGTACGTGAGAAGGATGGAGGCCCCGGCCCGCTTGATGGCCGTGAGGGATTCCATCATGGCCCGGTCGTGGTCGATCCAGCCGAGCCGCGCCGCGGCCTTGATCATGGCGTATTCCCCGCTCACGTTGTAGGCCGCCACGGGCATCTGGAAGGTCTCCTTCACCCGCCGGATCACGTCCAGGTAGGGCAGGGCGGGCTTCACCATGACGATGTCGGCCCCTTCGTCGATGTCGAGGGCCACCTCGCGGAGGGCCTCCTCCGCGTTGGCCGGATCCATCTGGTAGGAGCGCCGGTCGCCGAACTGCGGCGTCGAGTCGGCGGCGTCCCGGAAGGGGCCGTAAAAGGCCGAGGCGTACTTGGCCGAGTAGGCCAGGATGGGAATCCCCTCGAACCCGGCCCCGTCGAGGGACTGGCGGATGGCGCCCACCCGGCCGTCCATCATGTCCGAGGGCGCCACCACGTCGGCGCCGGCCTCGGCGTGGGAGAGGGCCGTCTTACAATGGATGGCCACGCCCGGATCGTTGAGGATCCGCCCCTCGGATACGGGGGCGCAGTGGCCGTGGTCCGTGTACTCGCAAAGGCACACGTCGGTGACCACGAGGAGGTCGGAGCCGAAGGCCTTCTTGGCCGCCCGGACACCCTTCTGGATGATCCCCTGGGGAGCGTAGGCCTGGCGGCCCAAGGGGTCCTTCTTGGAAGGGATGCCGAAGAGGATCACCGACCGAACGCCGAGGGAAAGGGCCTCTTCCATCTCTTTCAGGCCCTGATCCACCGATTGGCGGTAGACGCCGGGCATGGACCCCACTTCCCCCCGCACCTTGGAGCCCTCGCACAGGAACATGGGGTAGACGAAGTCCTTCGGGGAGAGCCTCGTCTCCTCCACCATGGACCTCAGGATCGGGTTTTCTCGCAGCCTTCGGGGCCGGTGCGTCAGTTCGAGATGGACCTCATAGGTCGTCGATTTCACCATCTTCGCCTCCCCAGAAGAACTCGTTGGCGCAGTGCCGCCCGCAGAAGTCCTTGCCGCCGTACTGGTACCGGCATTCGTCGCACACGAACTTGTGGCACATGGGGCACTTGCTCATGTGGAGCCAGAAGCCCTTGACCCCGCACAGGTCGCACGCCTCTCCCGGCTCCCTCTTGGGCTTTTCTTCCTCGTCCTCGTCCCAATTGGCCATGAAGGCCTCCCGGCCCAACGTACAACGCCCCGGCCGTCCGCCGCAACCGGAGCGGCGGGCGGGGTGGGGCGGATCGGAGGGGAGGCTTACGAGGCGGTACCGGCGGCGGCTCCCTCGAACACGTCCGCAAAGTCCCGGTGGGAGGAGAGGAAGGCCTCCAGGACGGAGGGATCGAAGTGGGCGGGCAGGACCCGGCCCTCCCCTTCCGTCAGAACTCTCAAGGCCTCCTCGTGGGTGTAGCCCTTCTTGTACGGGCGCTCCGTCCGGAGCGCGTCGTAAACGTCGGCCAGCTTGACGATCCTCGCTTCCAGGGGGATATGCTCCGCGGCCAGACCGTCGGGATAGCCCGACCCGTCGAAGTTCTCGTGGTGGTGCCGCGCGATCCGAGCGGCCATGGCCAGTTGGGGCGAGTGGCCGAGGAGCCGGGCGCCGTTCACGGTGTGGGCCCGCACCCGGTCCCACTCCCGGGAATCGAGGGGTCCCTTCTTGTTGAGCAGGGCGCCCGGAAGCGTGAGTTTGCCCACGTCGTGCAGCTGGGCGCAGTGCGAGATCCACCGCACGAAACGGGGGCTCTGCCCGAGGAGCCGGGAGAGATTCAGGGCGTACGTGTTGAGGCGGCGCACGTGTCCGGCCGTGGTGGGATCGTGGAACTCGGCGGCCAGCGCCAGGGCCTCCATGGCCTGAAAGTTCGCCTCCTCGGTCTTCCTTGTCTCCCGCCAAATGCGGCGGAAAACGGACCACTGGCGAAGGGAGGCCTGCAGGAGGGGCAGGTCGTTGGCCGTCACCTCCCAGGGGTACCCGGCCGCGAGGAGGGCGTCGTCCTCCCGGAAGATGGCGGCGAAATTGGGCAGGTTTAGGTCGGGACTCACTCCGAGGAGGGCCTTCAACCGTCCCGGGAGGGGCGCGTTGCAGACGTAGCGCCCCGGGTCGAGGGCGTATGGGCTCAGGAGCCTTTCCAGCTCCCCCGACGGACAGCGCGTCACCAGGCTGTGCCAATCGCCGCCGGAGCGAAAGCAGGCGATGCCGTGGCGGCGGCCCCGGATGACCGCCGATCCCCAGATGAAGCTGGGGCGCTGGGGAGACCCGTCCCTCGGGCTCAGGAGCACCGAGGCCATGCGCGCCGCAAGGTCCTCGGGCCGCCAGTCCGCCACGATCTCTTCGGCGTAGGTCTCGGTGAAACCCCCCAGTTCGTCCAGGTGGAAGTAAGCCAGCCGGAGACGGTCCGCCAGGGCCTTGGTCTTGAGGAGGGACCGGACCCGGGCGGTCACCTGGGGCATGCTCAAGGGCCCGAGGAGAACGTCGTCGGGATCGAGGATCCCCTCGGTCACGTCGCCCTCGCGCCCCTCCCGGGCCAGCAGGAGGACAGGAACATTCCGGTCCGCCTGAAGGGTGGAGAGCCTCTCGAAAAGCGTCCGGCAGCCGTTCTCTCGGGGGCATGTGCCCAAGACGACCAAGTCGGGAGGGGCCGCCCCGATCTCCGAGGCCGCCTGGGCGGGGCCCGACGCGGCGACGACCTGCCGGCCGTCGGCGGCCAGCCAAGCCGTCAGGGTCTTCGCGTGGGCGGAATTACCCTCCAAAACGAGTATCCGATGGCTCACGGCGTCGAGCCCCCCTCCCCGCCAGTTCCTGCGTCGCTGCGCCCTGCCGTGGTCTCTCCCCCCGAGCGGCGAGGTCATCCGGTTCGATTCTTCCCCTGACCGGACCGTCCTTCTCGCGGAAACCGTGAACGATCTACCCTTTCCGGTCTAGGAAAGTATAGGGCGCTAATAGCTCGATTTCAACTGGGCAAAACGATAACCGAGTTACCAAGCTATTCCGTGATTCGAGAACTAGGTTTACGTCTTGGCGGTTCCGACTTGACAGAGGCGCTCGATCCGAATCGCCCGGCGGCCGATGGCCCGGACCAGGCCGGAGAAGATGATCCGGTGAACGGGATAGAGGGCGTACCAGTACAGGAGCCCCGCCAAGCCGCGGGAATCGAAGAGGGCCCTCTGAACGATCCAACTGGAGCCGGGGCCCTCGGGACGCACCCGGAATTCCAGCCAGGCCCGGCCCGGGAGTCTCATTTCCGCCCGCAGGCGGAGAAGGGATGGAGGGTCGCACGCCTCCACCCTCCAGAAATCCACCGGGTCCCCGGGACGGAGCAGGGAGGGGTGCCTCCGTCCCCTTCGCATTCCCACTCCGCCCGCCAGCAGATCCAATAATCCCCGCAGCTTCCACAGGAAATCGGCGTAATACCATCCGTTGTCGCCCCCGAGGCCGGAGACGGCGCCGAAGGCGCTCTCGGGGGGCGCGTCCACCCTCAGGCGCCGCTCTTCCACGATGAGCCCCTCCTCGTCCCTCAGGGAAACGGCCTCCCCAGCCGGCTCGGAGGTGGGCGAAAAGGCCTGGGTCCAGGAGGTCTCCACGCGCTGCTCCTCCAGGGAAGCCACGGCTTGGCGAAGCGCCTCCGCACAGGAGGCGGGGCGGACCTCGGGGAACAGGTCCAGGGCCGAATCGTCGGAGCACACCGAATCCGTCCGGACCCCTTCGATGAGTTCGCGGGCGACGCCCGTGGGAACCGGGGTCACCAGCCCCAGCCAGTAGGAGGAGAGACGGGGGGTGAGGACGGGGACTGTGTAGATCCGGCGCCTCAACCGCCTCACCCGGGCGTAGGCCAGCATGATGTCGCGGTAGGTCAGGACGTCCGCTCCCCCGATTTCGATCACCCTTCCGGAGGATTCGGGGTGTTCCAGGGCCTTCACGAGGTAGGAAAGGACGTCCCGGATTCCGATGGGCTGGCAAAGGGAGCCGACCCACCGGGGGGCCACCATCACGGGGAGCCGCTCGGTGAGGTACCGGATGACCTCGAAGGAGAGGCTTCCGGAACCCAGGATCACGGAGGCCCTGAACTCCGTCACCGGCACGGGGCCCGACCTCAGGATCTCGCCTGTCTCCAGGCGGGACCGCAGGTGGGGAGACAGGGCCGCGTCCCCGTGGGCGAGTCCCCCAAGGTAGATGATGCGCTCCACCCCCGCGCGCGATGCCGCGTCACGGAAATGGGCCGCGCCGGCCCGGTCGCGCTCCTGGTACTCCTTGCCCGTGGCCATGGAATGGACGAGGTAGAAGGCCGCCCCTACACCCGCCAGGGCGGGCTCCAGGCTCCCCGGGTCCAGGACGTCCCCCCGGACGACCTCCACTCCTTCCCAGCCGCGGCCCTCCAGTCGCAAGGGGTCCCGGGCCAGGCACCGGACGCGGCGGCCCGCCTCCAGAAGGCGGGGGACGAGGCGGCCCCCCACGTAGCCCGTGGCGCCCGTTACGAGGACCGTTCCCTGCATCGTCCCTCCCGCCATGACACCGCTCTTCCCTCTCAAAGAACAGCCGGGGTGAAATGGAATTGCCTGGTCAGATTTCACGCCAATCCCCCCGCCGTGGCAAGCCCCCCTGAAAAGGGGACACCCCGTCGCCCTCGGAGGACGGGAGGAAGGGGGCACCCCGAGTGGAGGTCGGGCCCGGCCGGGAATCGCTCCGGCCGGGAAGGCCCTCGATCAATCCAGAAACGGACCGGCGACCCACCCCGCCAGCGAAGAGAGGGCGACGACCAGGCCCGCGTAGGTGAGCATTTTCCGCGTCCCCATGATGCGGCGCAGGACGAGCATGGAGGGAAGGGAGAGGGCCGGTCCCGCGAGGAGGAGGGCGAGGGCGGGACCCTTGCCCATCCCCGAACCGATGAGGCCTTGCAGGATGGGCACCTCGGTGAGTGTGGCGAAGTACATGAGGGCCCCCGACAGGGCGGCCAGGAGGTTCACCCAGAGGGAGTTGCCCCCCACCAGGGAGGCCACCCAGTCGCCGGGAACGAGGGCCTCGTGGCCGGGGCGGCCGAGGAGGAACCCCGCCGCGAGGACCCCCGCGAACAGGAGCGGAAGGATCTGCATGGAAAAGCCCCACGTGGCGCTCCACCACTCCGCCCGCTCGCCCTTCCCGGTCCAGGCCCCCACCATGGCGAGGAGCGCGAGGAGGAACAGTCCGGCGATCCAGAAGCGGAACCGAAACGTGGTGGCGTACAACCCCTCCCCATAAGATACGGCGGAAATCTGCTCACGGGGGATCGTCACCTTTTCCCCCGCTCCGGTCAGAATCGTGACGGCCGAGGCGTTTTCCATGACCCTCGTGCCGGCAACGACCTGGCCGTCCACCGTCTCGACGGAGAGGCCGGCGGGCTTTCCCCAATTGGCGAAGACGAGGACGGCCACCATGGCCGCGAAGGTGGCGGCGGTTTTCCAGAGGGGGCGGCCGGACTCCTCCTCCGGAAGGTTGAAGGCATCGGCGTTGTTGGCCCTCTCGGCCTCCTCCCGGAAGAAAATGAGGTGCATCAGAAGGCCGATGACCACGCTCAGCCCCACCGCACCCAAGGCCCTCGCCAAACCCAGCTTCCAACCCAGGACCCGCGCCGTGAGCACGATGGCCAGGACGTTGATGGCAGGTCCCGAATAGAGGAAGGCCACGGCGGGACCGAGCCCCGCCCCGCGGGTCGAGATGCCCGCGAAGAGGGGAAGCACCGTGCAGGAGCACACCGCGAGGATGGTGCCGGACACCGAGGCCACCGAGTAGGAGAGCCACTTGTTGGCCCGGGCGCCGAAGTACCGCATGACCGAAGCCTGGCTCACGAAAACGCCGATGGCCCCGGCGATGAACAGAGCGGGGATCAGGCACAGGGCCACGTGCTCGCGGGCGTAGTCCTGCAGCATGAGGACGGCCTCCAGGCCCGCCCCCCGGAGCCGGGGGGCCTCCCAGGGCACGAGGGCGGCGGCCAGAAAAGCCGCCAGGAGGAGTCCTGCCGTGGTCCATTCCTTTCGCATGGCCAACCTTTCGCGGAGGGGAAAGGAACCGGAGCGCTACCGCCCCGCGGCCCGGAGAAGCCAGGATTCCAGGGTGGCCTCGGTGGGCAGTTTTCCCTGGCTCAGGACCTTTCCGTCCACCACGAGGCCGGGGGTCATGAGGATCCCCAGGGCCGCGATCTCCTTGTAGTCCGTGACCTTGACCAGGGTGGCTTGGATGGAAAGTCTTTCAATGGCCGCCCGCACGCGGGAGGCCAGCTCCTCGCAGTTCTTGCACCCGGGTCCGGCGATTTTCACGTCGATCATGTCCACCTCCGAAGCTTCCTGAAGGATTCTTTGTCTCCGCTCCTACCTGTCCAAAATAAAGCAGCGTGTCGGCTTCCTTGCACTAGGCCCACCGGCGCCGGGACGCGCCTTCCTCCGCTTCGCTCCGGAAGGCAGGCAGCACAATACGGGCCCAAAAGGATCTTGAACAGGCATGGTCTCCGCTCAATCGCCTGCGGGGAAAAGGGGGCGAAGGGCCACGTAGAGGCCGAGCAACAGGATCAGGACTCCGGCGCC
>JBFLVU010000085.1:0-11474 GCA_040758175.1 Acidobacteriota bacterium
GAAGGACAGGGCCTTCGACCTGACTCCCACGGAGTTCAAGATCCTCGAACTTCTCGTGCGTCACCCGGACCGGGTGTACAGCCGGGGCCAGGTCCTCTCCAACCTCTGGCCCGACGACCGGGCCGTGGAGGATCGCGCCGTGGACGTCCACATCGCCCGCCTGCG
Organism: Acidobacteriota bacterium; assembly: GCA_040758175.1. Classification (GTDB taxonomy): domain Bacteria; phylum Acidobacteriota; class UBA4820; order UBA4820; family DSQY01; genus JBFLVU01. The sequence goes on from JBFLVU010000085.1 coordinate 166, forward strand.
CGAGAAAATGGGACCCGCCGCAGGCCTTGTGGAGACCGTTCGCGGCGTGGGGTACCGCCTCAAGGCGCAGGAATGAGGTCGTTCCGCCGCCTCCTCGTCCTCATGGCCGCGTCGGGACTCCTGGCGGCGTGGGGGGGAGGCCTCGAGGGCCCGCCCCTGTGGCTCTTCCGGGTCTGCCTGCTGGTCGGCGCCGCGGCCCTTGCCGCGCGGTGGGCCCTGGCGCCCTGGAGGGAGTTCCAGGAGGCTGCGGAGCGGCTCTCTCGGGGCGATTTTGCCGCCCGCCTGGACGACGTCTCCGCGGGGGACCTGGACCCCGCCGGAAAGGCCTTCAACCAGATGGCCGAGGCCTTCTCCCGGTCCCTCTCCCTGGCGCGGGACCGGGAGGAGCGGCTCGCCGCCGTGCTCGACGCGAGCGATCGGGCCATCTTTCTCTTGGACCGGGAGGGCCGCGTCCTCCTGGCCAACCCCTCCACACGAACCCTGTTCCCGCGGTTCGACCGAGAGGTGGGCCTTGCCAGCCTGGGTCTCGCGGGCCTCGCCTCGCTGGTGGAGGACGCACGGTCGACACGCGTCCTCCAGAGAAGGACCTTCGAGGAAAAGGAGAGGGGGCAGGGGCGCAGCTTCATCGCCCAGGCCACGCCGTTGGAGCGGGATGTGGTCGTCGTGTACCTGAGGGACCGCACCGCCGAGGCCGCCCTGGAGAGGGTCAAGGCGGACCTGGTGGCCAATGTCTCCCACGAGCTCCGGACCCCCCTCACGGCCCTGGCCTCCCTGGCCGAACTTCTTCAAGACGACTCCCTTCCAGCCGAGCGCAGGCGCCATTTCCTGGAAAGGCTCGAGATCCAGGTGCGGCGGATGGCCCGTCTCGTGGACGACCTCCTGACCCTTTCCCGGCTCGAGGAGAACGGTGCGGTGTCGGCCTCCGGCCCGCTCTCCCTCGGCCCATTCGTGGAGGACCTTCTGAAGTCCCTGGAGCCCCTGGCGGCCCGGGCCGAGATCTCCCTCGAGACATCCGTGGCGGAGGGTCTCCGCGTGACGGCCGACTCCTCGATGCTCGAGGCGGCCCTTAAAAACCTGGTGGACAACGCCATCCGCTACAACCGCAAGGGGGGCTGGGTTCGCGTGTCGGGTGATGCCGAGGACGGGGCCTGGGTCCGTCTGGCCGTCTCGGACTCGGGCGAGGGCATCCCGGCACGGCACCTCTCCCGGATCTTCGAGCGATTCTACCGGGTCGACCCCCACCGGTCCCGCGAAAAGGGGGGGACCGGGCTCGGTCTCGCCATCGCCAAGCACGCCGCCCAGAAGCTGGGCGGGGAGATTGCGGTGGAGAGCACCGTGGGCGAAGGAACCACCTTCTCCTTGAGGATCCCCCAGGCCTCGGGAGAGGGAGCGGACGGGACGGGCTCCCCGTGACCGCCGGTCGAGGCGTCGCGTCAGGTGCCGGGGTGCTTCGGCTCGCCTCCACGGCCGGGCCTCACGCCAGGAAGCGAAACCCAGGGCATCGGCGCGCGCCGCCGCCGGGGTCCCCCATTCACCCATCGGCATGCGGTTACCATATACTCTTCGACAGGAGGTCGTCATGGACGAGCGGATCGTCGCCCTCTTGCGCGGGGCGAGGGAGATCGCGGTCGTGGGCGTCTCGGAAAAGCCCGACCGCCCCAGCCACTACGTGGCCGCGTTTCTCATGGAGTGCGGGTACACCGTGATCCCGGTGAATCCCGTCCTCACTGAGGTCCTCGGCGTGAGGTGCCATCGGGACCTCGCGTCCATCGGAAGGCCCGTGGACATCGTGGACGTGTTCCGCAGGCCCGAGGCCGTGCCCGAGATCGTGGAGGAGGCCGTCGCCTCGAAGGCTCGGGCCGTCTGGCTCCAGGAGGGGATCCGCCACGACGAGGCGGCGAGGAGGGCCGAGGAGGCCGGCCTCATGGTCATCCAGGACCTCTGCATCAAGAAGGTCCTCGAGGCGCTCGGGGGACGGCCATGAGGCCCCGGCGTCTGGGCACCGCGCTTCTCGCCCTGGCATTGGCCCTGGCCTCCCTCGGAGCGGGCCAACCGCACCGCCTCGAAGCCTCGTGTTCGCGGGGATGGATCAAGTTCTGGGGCGGGGGCCAAGTCCATCTTGAGGGAAAGGGGAGCCTTCTCATCAAGAACGCCTCCAACCTGCAAGTGGACGTGAAGGGGAAGTGGGGACAGAAGACGGATCTCATGGACGGAACCCAGTACATGTACTTCGAGGGGACGGTGGACAGCGTCGGTCCCGGGGCCCACCTCGAGATCCGCGGCTGGAACCTTCGCATCTCGGTGCACGGCCGGGGGAAGGCGCATTTCCGCGGGCTCGGAACGTACCGCCTGGACGGCGGCCCTGAGGTTGCCTGGACGGACGATCCCGACAAGTGGACGAAGGTGGAATTCAAGAAGTAAGGCCCCGCCTTGCCTCCGGGAGAGGGGAGTGTGAAGGACCACGACACCGCGCAACGGCCCGTGATCGGCGAACTCCTCTTCCGGGAGGGCCTGGTTTCACGGGACCAGCTGGAGAAGGCGCTGGCGGCCCAGCAGAAGCAGGGCGGCAGGCTGGGATACCACCTGATCCGCCTGGGATTCGTTGACGTCCAGCGGCTGAGCCGTTTCCTCCGGGAATCCATGGGCCTGATTCCCTATGATCTCGTCCAGTGGGTCACCGACCCGGCCGTCACGGACCACCTCCCCGCGAACATCGCCCAATTCTATCAAGTGGTCCCCGTCGAGCGGAAAGGGAACGTCCTCACCGTCGCCATCGCCGACTTGGACAACCCGAGCCTGATGCCCGCCTTGGAGGAGCTCACGGGGCTTCGAATCGACCCCCTCGTGTGCCCCCGAGAGACCGTCATCCGGGCCCTCGAGCATTTCTACGGACTGGCGAAGGACCCGGGGGTCGTTCGGAACCCCGCCGGAGACCACCTCTTCGTCCTCTCCGACCAGCGCCACCACATCCGCCCCCTCCACTGGTCTACGCTTAAACGGGATTCCTCCGCCACCGACTGGCTGCGCACGGTTCTCACAGAGGCCATCCGGACCGGATGCCGCAGCATGGCCGTCAAACCCGCGGAAAACGGCCTGAAAATCGCCATGGGCCGGCAAGGGAAGATGGAGGACCGCTTCTCCCTCGCCCCGGGGAAGCGGGAGGAGATGGACGCCCTCCTCCGGGAGCTCTCGGGGATCCGGGACTCGGCCAGAAAGGTACGGCAGGAGGGGAGGGTCCGCCTCCAAGTGGAGTCCCGCTTCCTGACCCTTTCCGTCAGGGGAATGAGCACGCTCCAGGGGACGCGCTACGCATTGACCCTGTACGACGAGCGGCTGTTCCCGAGGGACTGGGACCGCCTGGGTTCCCAGCTCGAACCCACCGAGGCGCGTTCTTTGAGAAGCGCCTTCGACGGCCCCGCCGGACTCGTCCTCCTCTGCGGCGCCCCCGGTCCGGGGATGAACCACCTCTACTACTCGCTTCTGAGTTCGCTCAAGGACCGCTGCGGCCCCGTTGTGTCCTTGGAAGAGTACGCCCTCCTGGGCATCGAAGGAATCGCCCAGACAGAGGCCTCTCGCGAGGATGGAGCCACGTGGCCCGAGCTGGTGACGGTGGCCCTGCGCCAGGAGCCGGGCCTCTTCGCATGCTTCCCCGTCAAGGAGCGCGGGACGATGGAGATGATCCTCCTGGCCGCGGCCCACACGAGGGTGCTGGCCGTCCTGCACCAGCCCGATGCGGCTGCGGCCCTGCGATGGCTCCTCAGGAACCAATTCCGGTCCCCCCTGAGGGCCGGAATCTTGAAGGGGATCCTCACGGCGGTGTCCATCCCGACCCTTTGTCCAAGCTGCAAGCTTCCGGTCGAGGTCCCGGGGAAATCCGGCCGGACCTACGGCCTCCAGACGCGCCAGGGGTGCGAGGAGTGCCTCGCATGGGAGTCCCTGCCCACGGAAGAGATCCTCGAATGGCTGCCCATGGGCCCCCCCGCCATCGGGAGGATCGGGCAGGAGGGGGAACTCGGGGATCTTCACCACGCGGTCCTGGAGCAGGGGGGCGTGCCTCTCGCGCACCGGGTCCTCCTCCGCGCCCAGGAGGGAGTCCTCGACGGTCAGGAGGCCCAGGAGTACCTCCCCTGACCTCCTCTCAAAGTCAAAACGGGCCTTGACTTGGAGAAAAATCGGGCAGTATAGTTCGGGTCAAACAGGGGAGGAATGAGGATGACCAAGACCGAATTGATCAAGAAGCTCGCCGAGGTCACGGGCCTGCCTCAAAAGGACGTGCGGGCGGTGCTCGAGGCACTCACGGACGCGAGGCCCGGCAAAGGGGTCGTCAGCACCCAACTCCGCCAGGGCCACAAGGTCATCATCTCCGGTTTCGGAACCTTCCACGTGCGCGAGCGACGGGCCCGCCAGGCGAGAAACCCCAAGACCGGCGGCAAGGTCAAGGTCCCCAAGAGGGTTTACCCGGCCTTCAAGCCTTCGAAGACCTTCAAGGATTCCCTGAAGGGCTGATTCGAAACATGGACCCGGGGCGGAGGGGGGCCACCCTCCGCCCCCCTTTTTCTTCCTCCTCCCCTCCGGTTCGTCCGTCCCCATCCGACCGCCTCCGTGGTGTGCGTCCGGGCAGGCCGCCCTACTCCCAGATCCTGGCGACAAGACGCCTTTTGCCCCTCCCGGCCCCCCCTGGCTTTCAGAGGGGCCTGACTTTGCGCTGGGTGATTTGACTCTGTTATACTGTTGGGCTAAAGGTGGGGCACATGGCGACTCTCCCGACGGCGGTCCACGACGAGATGAAAAACAGCTTTGAGTTCAAAAGAAATCGTGACAGCATGAAGAGCCTGGTCCGCCAGGTGGACGATCTGTCCGCCCTCCTCCGGGAAGGTGGGGGACAAGACGCAATTCGAAAGCAGCACGAGAAGGGTCGTCTGACGGCGCGGGAGCGCATCGCGGGCATCCTGGACCCGGAGAGTCCCTTCCACGAGCTCCACCTGTTCGCCGCCTACGGCGTCTACGAGGAGTGGGGCGGATCCCCGTCGGCGGGGGTCGTGACCGGCACGGGCGCCATCTGCGGGCGCCTCTTCATGATCATCGCAAACGACGCGACGGTGAAGGCCGGGGCCTTCTTCCCCATGACCGCCAAGAAGGTGATCCGGGCCCAGACCATCGCCCTGGAGAACCACCTGCCCGTTTTGTACCTCGTCGACTCCGCAGGGGTCTTTCTGCCCCTGCAGGACGAGGTTTTTCCCGACCAGGATGATTTCGGCCGGGTCTTCTACCTCAACGCCCGGCTCACCGCCGCGGGCGTACCGCAGATCGCCGCCATCATGGGCTCGTGCGTGGCCGGAGGGGCCTACCTCCCGGTCATGTGCGACACGCTCCTCATGACCGACGGGTCCGGTCTTTATCTGGCCGGCCCCGCCCTGGTCAAGGCGGCCATCGGCCAGGGCGTCTCGTCCGAGGATCTGGGTGGGGCCGGGATGCACGCGGCCGTGTCCGGAACCGTTGACTTCCACGAGAAGGATGACGCCGCCTGCATGGCCCGCATCCGGGAGATCGTGGGAAGGCTCGGCCACCCCGGCTCCGCCCCCTTCTCCCGGATCGAGGCCCGGCCGCCGCTCTACGACCCTCGGGATGTCTACGGCATCTTCCCGGACAACCCGATCGGACAGTATGACGTCCGGGAGATCATCGCGCGGATCGCGGATGGGAGCGAGTTCACGGAGTACCGGGAGGAGTTCGGACGTACCTTGGTGTGCGGCTACGCGCGTATCGGAGGTTGGGCCGTCGGCATCGTAGCCAACCAGAAGGTCCACATCCGGGAGAAGGGCCGCCCCGTGGAGATCGGCGGCGTGATTTACGTGGAGAGCGCCAACAAGGCCGCCCGCTTCATCCTGGACTGCCACCAGCAAAAGGTGCCCCTGGTTTTTCTCCACGACGTGAACGGGTTCATGGTCGGCAGGGACTCGGAGCACGCGGGGATCATCCGGGCGGGCGCTAAGATGGTCAACGCCGTTTCCAACGTCGGCGTCCCCAAGATCTCCGTGATCCTCGGGGGCTCCTTCGGCGCGGGTCATTACGCCATGTGCGGGAAGGCCTACGGGCCACGTTTTCTCTTCGCCTGGCCGACGGCCAAATACGCCGTTATGGGCGGAGACCAGGCGGCCAACACTCTCCTCGACATCCGCCTGAACCAGCTCCGGAAGTCGGGCAAGACCATCTCCGAGGAGGACAAGACGCGTGCCCTGGAGGAAATTCGCGACCGGTACGCCGCCGCCACGGACCCGAAGTACGGCGCCGCGCGGCTTTGGATCGACGCCATCATCGATCCCGCCGAGACGAGGGAGCACGTGATCCGGGCCCTCGACGTGGCGGCCCACAACCCCGAGGTACCGCCCCTTCAGGTGGGCGTGCTCCAGACTTAGCCGGCGAACCCGGGCGGAGAGGCGATCGTCCATGGCGGAACCCATTCTTCTCCTGGAGCGGCGAAGGGCGGTGGCGCGGCTCACCCTGAACCGGCCCGAGCGGCGCAACGCCCTTGGACCGGACCTCGTGGCGGCCCTCACCGACGCTCTCCGCTCCCTCGCCTCGGACGTTTCCGTGCGCGCCGTGGTCCTCACGGGGGCCGGGACAGCCTTCTGCGCGGGCGCAGACCTGGAGTATCTGGAGCGGCTGCGGGCGGCCTCCGTTGCGGAGAACGCCCAGGATTCACGTCGGCTCAGGACCCTCTACGAGGCATTGGTCACCTTCCCCAAGCCCGTCGTGGGCGCGGTGAACGGCCCGGCCCTCGCGGGGGGCTGCGGGCTGGCCTCCGCCTGCGACGTCCTGCTCGCCGCGCCCCAGGCAACCTTTGGCTACCCCGAAGTGCGGATCGGATTCGTGGCCGCCATGGTCCTCGTCTTCCTCTCCCGGCAGTTGGGCGAGAGGCTCGCGAGGGAACTCCTCCTTACGGGGCGCGCCATGACGGCGGAGGAGGCCCGGGAGGCGGGGCTTGTGCATCGCGTGATCGAGGGCCACCGCCTGGAGGAGGAGGCCCTCGCCTTCGCCGAGAACCTGGCGTCGGGCGCGCCCGCCTCCCTCGCGCTGACCAAGGAACTGCTGTGGCACACCTCGGGGCTCCCCGCGGGGTGCGCCTTGTGCCTCGCGGAGACGGTTAACGTGTTCGCGAGAACCACGCCGGACATGCAGGAGGGGCTCAGCGCGTTCTTCGCGAAAAGGAGGCCTTCGTGGCCAGAGTCCTGACGCGGCAGAGCCCCACCTCGCGCCACCAGGCCTTCATGCGATGGCTCGACGCCGTGAGCGAGCCCCTCCTCGCCGAGTGGGTGGATGCCATCCGGGAGGAGATCCCCGCCTACGCCACGATGGAGCCCCGCGAGGTGCGCCTGCCCGTGGAGAGGCACTTCGAGGCCCTCCGCTATTATTGGGACCTGGGCCTCCAGAGCCGCCTCTACGTGTTCTACCAGGACCTCGCCCGCAAGAGGCTGGCGGAAAAAGTCCGGCTAGCCGACGTCGCGCGGGCCGTGGACGTGGGCAAGCGGATTCTCCTGCGAAAGCTGGCGGAATCGGATCTTCCGGGACGGGAGGACCTGAGGGAGCTGTTCCTCGAGACCTTCCGCGAGAACTCCTACGTCCTCCTGGAATGCTACCAGGCGGCCACGGAGGAGATGGCCGCCGAGGCGGAGGCGCGCCTGGAGGCCACCGAGGCCGACGCCGCCAAGTCCCACGAGCAATGGGGACTCCTGAACCAAATCCTGACCGGCCTGGACGTGGGCATCATCGTCCTCGACTCCCACCTCAAGGTGGCGTGGCTGAACCAAAACGTGCCGCGGGACCTTCTCCGAATCCGGCCCGAACTCGCCATGGGGCTCCCCTGCCAGGAGGCGCTGGCCCACGACGCCGCCGAGTGCTCCCGCTGTTCCGCCTGCTACGTCCTCCAGGGGGCCACACCCATGCGGCAGCTGATCCGCGCGGGCGCGGGCAAAAACGCGAAGGACTACCTCAAGATCACGCGGCCCCTCTCGGGCGGACACCTCGTCGGCCCCCACGTCATCGAGATTTACCTGGACATCACCGCCCAGCAGGAGGCAATCCGCTCCCTGGCGCGGACCCAGGAACTCGTCCGAAACATCCTGAACTCCTCCGTGAGCGCCATCATCTCCACCGACCTGCACGGGCGGGTCACGCTCTTCAACCGGGCCGCGGAGAAGATCTTCGGATTCACCGAGGGCGAGATGCTCGGCCAGCGGGTGGGCGACTACTACGAGAGGGGCATGGCCGAGGCCCGCACGGTGATGAGGCGCCTCCTCTCGGAGGAGGTCATCACGGACTTCGTGACGGCCTTCCGCGCCAGGTCCGGAGAGCACGTCCCTCTCAAGGTCACGTTCTCCCTCCTGCGGGACGAGCAGGGGACCCTCGTGGGCACCATGAGCTTCTGCCAGGACATCCGGGTGGAGGAGGCCCTCAAGGAGGAGGTGGCGAGCAAGGACCAGTACCTCCTCTCCATCCTCCAGGCGTCCATGGACGGTCTCGTCACCCTCGACGCGAAGGGGCGCATCGCCTCCTGGAACCGGGGCGCGGCCGCGCTTCTGGGGGTGGAGCCCGCCTTCGCTCTGGGCCGTTCCATCGACGAGTTCCTCCCGCCCGACCTCATCCGCGAAATGCCTTCCTCGGGGACCCAGCCGGGGATCCGGCACTTCGAGGCCCGCCTGCCCAAGGGTTGCGACAGCCACATGGACATCCTGGTGACGCGAACGGAGATCCGGACGCCGGCCGACCGGGAAAGGGGCGCATCCCTGGTCCTCAAGGACGTCACGGAGCTCAAGCGCCTTCAGAAGGACCTTGCCCAGGCCGAGCACCTCGCCGAACTCGGCCAGTTGGCGGCCAGCGTGGCCCACGAGATCAAGAACCCCATCGCCGGCCTGAGGGGCGCCATGGAGCTCATGGCCCAGCAGCACCAACTGGACGACCCCCGCTTCGTGATGTTTCACGAGGGGCTCTCCCAAATCCGCCGGCTCGACGGTCTCGTCAAGGATCTCCTCTCCTACGCCCGCCCCCTGAGTCTCCAGCTTGAGCCGGTCCCCCTGGGCCTGGTCGTCGAATCCACCCTGCCCTTCGTCCAGCGCGGCGCGGAGGAGGCGGGCGTTTCCCTCTCCTGCACTATCCCCGAGGATCTCCCCGTGGTCCACGCCGACCCCCAGCGCCTTCAACAGGTCATCGTGAATTTGGTCCAGAACGGCATCCAGGCCACGCAGCGGGGCGGCTCCGTGACCGTCTCCGGGTTCATGTGCGGGCACGAAGTCGCCTTGGAAATCCGTGACACCGGGTCCGGAATGGCCCCGGAGCAGTTGAAGAAGATCTTCCAACCCTTCTACACGACGAAGCACATCGGGACCGGATTGGGCCTCTCCATCGTCCAGCGCATCGTGGGCGCGCACGGCGGACGGGTGGAGGTCTCCAGCCGGCCCGAGGAAGGGACCGTCTTCACCGTATACCTTCCCTATGAATACTGGAGGGCGTGATGGCCAAAGAGACGATTCTGCTGGTCGAGGATGAGAAGCTGATCCGGTGGTCCCTGGCCAACCGCCTCTCCAAGGAGGGTTACGTGGTCGTCGAGGTGGACCGGGGCGCCGACGCCCTCCGGTCCGTGGAGGAGCGCGAGGTGGACCTCATCCTCCTGGACTACCGCCTTCCGGACATGGACGGCCTGCAGGTCCTGAAGGCCATCGGCCCGAAGGCACGGGAGCTTCCCGTTATCATGATGACGGCCTACTCGACCGTGGAGAGCGCCATCGAGGCCATGAAGCTGGGGGCCTTCGACTACCTCAACAAGCCTTTCGAGATGGAGGAGCTCCTCGTGGCCATCCAGAAGGCCCTGGAGAACACGTCCCTCAAGCGGGAGCTGAGCCGCTACCGCCGGGCCCAAGAGGAGCGGTTCGGCGTGAGCAACCTCGTGGGCCGCAATCCGCGGATCGTGGAGGTATTCGAGCTGGTGAAGAAGATCGCGGCGTCTTCCGCCACGACGATCCTCCTCCAGGGGGAGAGCGGCACGGGCAAGGACCTGCTCGCCAACACCATCCACTACGCCAGCGACCGGGCCAAGAAGCCGTTCATGAACCTCACCTGCTCGGCGCTCCCCGAGTCGATCCTCGAACAGGAGCTCTTCGGCTACGAGAAGGGGGCCTTTCCCGAGGCCAAGACCGGGAAGAAGGGCCTCTTGGAATTGGCCGACGGCGGGACGGTCTTTCTCGACGAGGTGGGAGACCTCGGACCCAATTTCCAGTCGAAGCTCCTGAGGTTTCTCGAGGAGCGCTCCTTTAAACGCGTGGGCGGCACCGTGGACATCCACGTGGACGTAAGGATGGTGGCCGCCACCAGCGCGAACCTCGAACAGGCCGTCACCGAGGGGAGGTACCGGAAGGACCTCTACTATCGGCTCAAGGTGATCCCCATCTACCTCCCCCCGCTCCGCGAGAGGCCGGAGGACATTCCGCTCCTTGTGAAGCACTTCATCGACCACTTCAACCGGGAGTTCAAGAAGAACACGCGCGGCGTGACCCACTCGGCCATGCAGGCCCTGATGGAGTACCCGTGGCCCGGGAACATCCGGGAACTGAAGAACCTCATCGAGCGCGTGATGATCCTCGAGAACAAGGAGATGATCGATCTCTCCGACCTGCCCCGCGAGATCCACGCGCAGGAACCCCACAGGCCCGTGGAGCAGGCCTTCGTTCTGCCCCCGGGGGGCGTCATCCTCGAGGACGTGGAACGGAGCCTTCTCGAACAGTCCCTCAAGCGCACCGGGGGCAACCAGACCCGCGCCGCGAAGCTTCTGGGCCTCAGCCGCGATACGCTCCGGTACCGGCTCAAGAAATTCGACCTGGAGTGACCCCGCTGGGGCGCCGACGACGCCTCCGCCTCGCCTGAACCGGGTAGGCCCTTCCCCCGTTCCTGCCACGCGTCCTCCCGATGAGGAGCCCTGTCGTGAAGACCATCGTATTCGACCTCGACGGGACCCTCATCGACAGCCAGGAGGACGTTCTCTCGGCCTTCGGCGCCGCCTTCCTCGTCCTGGGCCTCCCGCTCCCCTCCCGTGGTGACCTCCTGCGGGTCATCGGCCTCCGCCTGGAGGATTGCTTCCTTCCCTTCGTGGACGGAGATCCCGCAAAGGCCGTCCAGGGGGCGCGCGCGTTTCGGACCCACTACGCCGGCCACCACCTGGACCGAACGAGGCCCTTCGAGGGCGTCGGTACGGCCTTGGACCGCCTGTCCGCCTTACGGACCCTGGGCCTCTGCACCATGAAGAAGGCCGAGTTCATGCA
>JBFLVU010000086.1:0-11417 GCA_040758175.1 Acidobacteriota bacterium
TTGGGGAAGCCCACGGCCTCGGCTCCCTTCACCAGGTTCCAGACCGTGAGGGGCGTGAGGGTGGCCGGCTTGATGACCACGGTGTTCCCGCACACAAGAGCGGGCATCATCTTCCAGGTGGGAATGGCCATGGGGAAGTTCCAGGGCGTAATGAGGGCGCAGACGCCGATGGGCTGGCGCACGCTCATGGCAAACTTGTTGGGCAGTTCGGAAGGCGTCGTCTCCCCGTACATCCTCCGCCCCTCGCCGGACCAGAAGAGCGAGCAGTCGATGCCCTCCTGGACGTCGCCGCGCGTCTCGGCAAGGATCTTGCCCATCTCGCGCGTGGCGTCGCGGGCTAGGCGCTCCTTGTTCTCCTTGAGCCAGAGGCCCAGCTTCATGACGAGTTCGGCGCGCTTTGGGGCGGGGACCAGGCGCCATTTCAGGAAGGCCGCCTTGGCTGCCGACACGGCGGCGTTCACGTCGCGTTCGTCGCTGTCCTGGAAGAGCCCGATCACGTCGGACGTGTCGGCGGGATTGACGTTGGCGAAGGTCTTGCCGGTGCGGCTGGCGATCCACTCGCCGTTGATGTAGTTCTTGTAAACGGGGGGCTTTTTGGCCATGGATTCCTCCGGTCTCGTCGGGGGGATGCCCGAAACGTCAAGGGCCAAGTCTAGCAAGCCAAAGGGTTTGTGTCAAAAGGGGAGGGAGACCCGTCGAAGTCCGAGGGAGTTTTGCCCCGGAGCCCCGTCTTTCAACAACCGAGGAGGGAACGGGCGGCCAAGACCACCTCGCCCATGACTTCGCCCGCCCCGGACCTCCAGGATCGGTCTGAGATCGCCGACAGGGGCGTCTCCTCGGGATTGACTTCCCATACCTCGGCGCCGGCCCGTGAAGCGATCCGCGCCAGGCTCGCCGCCGGCTCCACCTGGGCCGAGGTGCCCACGACCAGAAAGAGGGCGCACGCCTCTGCGGCGGCGACGGCCCTCTCGAAGACTCCTTCGGGCAAGTATTCCCCAAACCAAACCACCGCTGGCCGAAGCATGGAGCCGCAGTCGCACCGGGGTGGGAGGGCCTCGAAGGGGACCGTGCGGTCCTCCCGCTCCACGCCGCAACCGGTGCATCGCACCTGCCAGAGGCTTCCGTGGACCTCCAGCACGTTCTTGCTTCCCGCCAAAAAGTGGAGGCCGTCCACGTTCTGGGTGATGAGCGTGAAGCGTTCCGGCCCCAGGATCTCCTCCAGGCGGGCCAGGCCCGCGTGCCCGGCGTTGGGCCGACAGGAGCCCGCCTGCCGGCGCCGCGCCTCGTAGAACTCCCACACGCGCTTGGGGTCCTTGGCGAATCCACGAGGCGTGGCCACCTCCTCGATGGGGACGTCGTTCCAAAGCCCGCCCATGCCCCGGAAGGTGGCGATTCCGCTTTCCGCGGAGATTCCGGCCCCCGTCAACACGGCCAGAGATCCCCCTTCACTCCCTCCCATGCCACACCTCCTCGACGCTCGCCTGGGATACGGGGCCGGCCCGGAGGATTACCGGCGCCGGGCCTGTGGCATCCACGATGGTGGAGGCGCTTCCCCCCGCCGCGGAGCCCCCGTCGACGACGAGCAAATCGGCCGCCCCGGCAAAGATCTCCTCCACCTCCCGCGCGGAAACCGCCTCCCGGCCACCGCTCCGGTTCGCGCTGGTGATGGCCAGGGGACTGCCCCAACGCTCGAGGAGGGTCCGCGTCGCCCCATGGCTCGGCACCCGCAGGGCGGTGGTGGAGGCCCCGGGGGCGTACCAGTCCGGAAGAGCGGCCGGGCGCGGCAGGACCAGCGTCAGGGGACCTGGCCAAAAGCGGGCCGCAAGCCGCCGCGCCTGGGGAGAAAACTCGAAGCCGAAGCCCAGGGCCGCCTCGGTGGAGGCCATTTGGAGGGGAAGGGCCTTGTCCTCCGGACGGCCCTTCAGGGCGATGATCCGGTTCACGGCGGACGGCGAAAGGAGGGCACCCGCCAACCCATACACGGTCTCCGTCGGTACGGCCAGGACCATTCCGGAACTCAGGTGACGGGTGGACGTCTCCATCCACAACGGGTCGGCGATGGAGATCCGTCGCATGGGGGTTCCTCTAGTCCCTGGGCAGCCCGCGGTCCTTTTCCAAAACCTCCTGGCGCATGGCCTCCCGGCTGGCCTTCAGTTCCTGGAAGAGATCCGGACGCGAGACCGCCAGGATCTGGACGGCGAGGATGGCGGCGTTGGCGGCCCCGTTGACGGCCACCGTGGCCACGGGGATGCCCGGGGGCATCATGACCGTGGACAGGAGGGCGTCCTGGCCGTTGAGGGGGCCCGATGCCACGGGGAGCCCGATGACGGGCCGAACGGTCCTGGCGGCGACGGCCCCGGCCAAGTGGGCGGCCATTCCCGCGGCCGCGATGAAAACTTCGACACCCTGCCTCTCCGACCGTGCGACGAAATCGGCCGTCTCCTCTGGAGTCCGGTGGGCCGAGAGAACGCGCACCGCGTAAGGAATTCCGTACTTCTTGAGGGTTCGCAGGCAGGGTTCGAGGGCGGGAGCATCCGATGCGCTCCCCATGAGGACGGCCACGAGCGTCGTCTGGTCGGCCATGGAACCTCCTATCCGGATTCGCGGTCCTTCCAAGGGCAGTGTACCAGGGGAGGTGGTTCTCGAAAAGCGGCCTTCTTCTTGACTCCCATCCCTCCGCTGGTAGAGTGGTTTCGGAGGGTCCATGGCGGAAGAGGGACACGCACATTGCCGGGCACTTTTCGAGCGCATCTGTGCCCAAGTCGAGGGCGATCTGACCCCGGGCCTCTGCGCCGAACTCTCGCGCCACATGGAATCCTGCGAGCCCTGCCGGCGGTTCCTGGAATCCATGGAGGCCACGCGCAAGGCGTTGGAGAATTTCGGTGCGACCTCGAACTTCTCCGGGGACGAGGTTCAAGAAGCGCTCCGCGGATGCCTTGATCGGCTGCGGACAGCCCAGCCGGCGGGTCCGCCTTCGGATGAATAGCGGCGGGTCAGTTCGTCCCGGCCCCCGGCCGCCCGAGGGACTCCTCCTCCTCGCCCTGTCCGGCCTTCTCTTTCTGGTCGCGGCGCTGGTCGCCCCCCCGGAGATCCGTGGGGGGGCCGCACTCGCGCTCACGGCGGGACTCTCCATCGGGGGGTTCCTTCTCCCTTCGATCCTGTGGGCCCGCCTTCGGGGATTCTCTTCACTGGCGTTTCCCCTCCGCCGCCCCGGGCCGAAGGAGATGGCCGCGGCCCTCTGCTTCGTGGCCGGGGGATCCCTCCTGGCTCTTTCGGCAGCCGCCTGGTTCTCGAGGTTGCCCGGGGCGGGACAGGAGGACGAAGCCTTGCGTGCGTTCCTTTCCTCCTTCCCGATCGGAGTCCAATGGCTCGCCTTCGCCCTGGTTCCGGCCGTCTGTGAGGAGTCCCTCTTTCGGGGGGCGCTGCTGGCCACCCTGAGGGAGTTCCCCGCCCTTCCGGCCTGTCTTCTCTCCGGGGCCGCTTTCGGCCTGTTCCACGGCTCCCTGTACCGGTTCCTGCCCGTGGCCATCCTCGGGGCGAGCCTGGCGGCGGTGGTCCTCCGAACCGGAAACCTGGCCCTGGCGGTTCTGGGCCACGCGGCCCACAACGGGGTGGTCCTGGCGGCCCTGCATTTCGGCCACGAAAACGGGCATCTCATGGAGGACGCTGGGTGGGTATGGGTGGGGGCGGCCTTGGGGGGCACGGCCATTCTGGCGGCGGGTCTCCGCCTCTCCGGTTCACGTTCCCCGAGCTGAAATCCCCCCGGAGTTCAGCAGGAGCTCGGTCCACTCGCGACCCTGCTCCGCGTAGCGCCGGGCCACACGGCAGGAAATCCCGGTCATCACCTCGTAAGGGATGGTCCCGGACCACCGGGCCCAATCCCAGGGGCCCGCCTCAAGGGACCCGTCGCGACCCCAAAGGCAGACCGGGCTTCCCTCCGTGGCGCCCGGCGCCGGGTCGAGGTCCGCCGCCACGAGGTCCATGGACACGCGTCCCACGAGGGGACAGGCGGCACCCCCGACGAGCACGTGGCCCACGTTCCCCAGTGCCCTCGGAAGGCCGTCCCCGTACCCCACCGGCAGAATGCCCAGGCGCTTCGGCCCGGAGGTGACGTAGGTGGCGCCGTATCCCACGGGCGTGCCCGGGGGCACTTGCTTGATCTGGGCGACCTGAGTGGAGAAGGAGAGGACGGGCCTCAACCCCGGGTCGGGCAGGTCGTGGGAGGGCCGGAGGCCGAAGAGCGTGAGTCCCGGTCGGCATAGGGTCAAGTGCGTTTCGGGATGGGCGAGAAGGCCCGAGGAGTTGGCCAGGTGAATCCAGGCCGGCTCGATCCCGTCCCGCCGCAGCGTTTCGACCATGTCCTGAAACGCGCGTACCTGACCGGCCGTCTGACCAGAACCCAGGTCGTCGGCGCTCGCTAAGTTCGAGAAAACGCCCGTGACCGACACGCGGGGAGACGCCCTCAGGGCCCCGAGCAGGCGGGGGATCTCCTCGCGGCGGAACCCCACCCGGCCCATCCCCGAGTCCAGCTTGAGGTGGACCTCGACGCTACGCCCGGCCAATTCCGCGGCCTCCTCCACCGCGCGGAGAAAGGAGATGGAGTAAACGGCGGGCGTGAGGTCGAAACGGAGGAGGGCGCCCGCCTGCTGGGGAGGAACGGGGCCCAGCATGAGAACGGGGGCGCCTATCCCCCGGTCGCGAAGCTGGACGCCCTCCTCGACCAAGGCCACGCCCAGCCAGGAGGCGCCGCCTCGAAGGGCGGCCCGTGCCACGGGGCCCGCGCCGCACCCGTACCCGTTCGCCTTCACGACGGCCAGCAAGGGGCGGTCCCCGCCGGCGGTCCTCAGGGCAGAAACGTTGAGAGACAGCGCGTCCAGGTCCACGCTGAGGACCGTGGGTCGCAGTCCGAGGGGATCGGCTTCAGACACCCATGCCCTCCGGAGCCTCGGGGAGGTAATCCGCGAACTGGACCCTCCAGGGGAGGAAGGTGAGTTCCATGTCGTCGGTGGGGCCGTTGCGCTGTTTGGCGATGAGGAGCCGGGCCCGGTTCCGGGCGTCCTGGTCCTCCTCCCGAGCGAAGACCTGCCGGTGAAGGAAGAGCACGACGTCGGCGTCCTGCTCGAGAGAGCCCGAATCCCTCAGGTCGGACAGCATGGGCTCCCGCCCTTCCCCGCGCTTCTCCACGGCGCGGGAGAGCTGGGAGAGGGCGACCACGGGGACCTTCAGGTCCTTGGCCAGGGCCTTGAGCGATCGCGAGATCAGGCTCACTTCCTGGTTCCGGTTTTCGATCTTTCCGACGACCTTGATCAGCTGCAGATAGTCAACGATTACCAGGTCGAGCGCCTGGGCGGTCTTCAATCGGCGGAGCTTGGCGCCCATTTCGAGGATGGTTTGGGCAGAGGAGTCGTCAATGTAGATGGGGAGGGCGGCGATCTCCTCCATTTTCATTCCCGCCTCCGCGAGCCGGGCCTTGTTGAGCTTGCCCGTCCGGATCATCTGGAAGTCGAGGCCGCTGGCCATGGAAAGAAGCCGGAAGAAGATCTGCTCGGCGCTCATCTCGAGGCTGAAGAAGGCCACCGATTTGCCGCTCTTCGCCACGTTGTACGCGATGGAGAGTGCCAGCGCGGTCTTGCCGACGGAGGGCCTGGCCGCCAGGATGATGAAATCCGAAGGCTGGAATCCGGCCGTCAGCTCGTCAAGCTTCTGAAAATGGGTGGCCACGCCGGTGACGTGCTCTCCCCGTTTGGAGAGGGCGTCGAGTTTGATGGCGGCCTCTCCCGCCAGGGTCCGCAGGGGCAGGAGGGTGGACCGGATGGTGCGATCACCAAGCTCCAAGATGCGCTGTTCCGCCTGGGCCAGTACCTCCTGCGGCTCCTGGGGGGAGGAGTAGGCCTCGGCGATGATCCCGCTGGCCCGCTCGATGAGCTGGCGGAGGAGGGACCGGCCGCGGATGATCTGGGCGTAGTGGGAGAGCGTGGTCAGCCGGGGAATGCCCGAAACCAGGTCCGCCACGTACTCGGCCCCGCCGACGGCCTCAAGCCAACCCTTATTGTGTAACCATTCGGTGACGGTTACGAGGTCGATGGGGCGGTTCGCCTCCCGAAGCTGCTCAAAGGTCGTGTAGATCCTACGATGGGAAGGAAGGGCAAAGTCATCCGAGGATACCTGTTCGTGGACCTCGTCGAAGAGGGGGTCGGCAAGGAGTACGGCTCCGAGAAGGGCCCGTTCGGCTTCCAGGTTGAGGGGGAGGTCCTGGTCCTTGAGGAGGTCCGAGACGCGGCGGACGGCCCCCGCGCTCCTACCGGCGGCGGGATCGGCCATGGGGGGCTCCTTTCTGGATTCCAGGGGGTCCACTCCCCGGGGCGCTCCCCACGGTATCACCCGTGGGTCGGGCTGACAAGGCCCGTCGGGGGGGCCTCCGGGCCTGAACAAAGGGCAAATCTTCTTTAGAATCAACAAGATAGATTCTTCGAAGCAGGGGGGGGGCCTCCCGGGCCATAAGGGCGATGGAATGGTTCCGGATTCCCCGCATCTTGCGTCCCGGGGGCGGTGAGCCCTACAATTTGCCCATCGGGGAAGGGCAGGGCCATTCTGTACTTGACTTTCGGTTCTTCGTTCGATATGTTAAACAAGAGCATTAAGTTTGGGGGTCTTTAGGCGCTTTCAAAAGGGGAAACGAAGGTGTTCTTTGGAAAGAGCAAAAACCTGTTGGGCCTGGATATCGGTTCCTCCGCCGTCAAGATGGTGGAGCTCAAGGATCTGGGCAAGGGCAAAGGCTACCAACTGAAGGCCTTCGGCATCGAACAACTGCCCGCGGAAGCCATCGTCGGCGGCACGATCATGGATTCCGGCGCCGTGATCGATGCCATCAGCCGCCTGGTGCGCGACCGAGGGGTGAAGAACTACAACGTGGCCACCTCGGTGGACGGGAACTCGGTCATCGTCAAGCGCATTTCCATGATGGCGATGAGCGAGGCCGAGCTCAACGAGGCGATCCAGTGGGAGGCCGGACAGTACATCCCCTTCGACATCGAGGAGGTGAAGATCGATCACCAGGTCCTCGAGACGGATCCCGCCACGGGCAACCTCAGCGTGTTGCTGGTGGCCGTGAAGCGGGACCTCATTGCCGAGTACACATCCATCCTCGGGCAGGCCGGGCTAAACGCCTCGGTCCTCGACTTGGACGTCTTCAGCGTTCAAAACGCCTTCGAGATCAACTATCCGATCCACGGAGGCGAGGTCGCCGCCCTGGTGAACATCGGGGCCAGCACGACCAACATCTGCGTCCTCAAGGGCGACACCCCCCTGTTTTGGAGAGACATCCAGGCGGGGGGCAACAATTATACCGACACCCTCCAGCGCGAGCTCAACCTCACCTTCGACCAGGCCGAATCCCTCAAGAGGGGGGAAACCGTCCAGGGTGTGCGCCCGGAGCAGGCGGCGCCCATCCTCAATGCCATGACGGAGGAGTTCGGAGCGGACCTGAAGAAATCTCTCGACTTCTTCAAGGTGACCACGGGGGAGGGCACCATTCACAAAATCGTACTCGCGGGCGGCGGGAGCCAGGTGACGAACCTGGACCGCTACCTGAGTCAGTTCTTCGGCGTGCCCGTGGAGGTCATGAACCCCTTCCAGAACGTGACGGTCGACGAGCGGGAGTTCCCCATGGACACCCTGACTCGCCTGGCCCCGCACTTCGGCGTGGCGGTGGGGCTGGCCTTGCGCAAGATGGGGGATTAGATGATCCGAATCAATCTGCTCAGGGAAGGGCGGGGCGCGAAACGGGGAGGGCCGGGCGGGCCGCCGATGGTGGCCATGCAGGGCCCGACGGAAGAGGCGCCGCCTTGGGGAATCTACGTGGCCCTCCTGTTGGCCACGGTGGTGGCCACCGGCGGGTACGGGGCATGGCTCCTCATGCAGAACCACAATCTGGCCGTCGAGATCGAAAGGCAGAAGGTGGAACTGAAGAAGTACGAGGGCGCCCGGGAGAAGGTCGCCGAACTCGAGAAGAAGAAGACCGAGTACGCCGCCAAGGTGGACCAGATCAAAGAGCTCAAGGACCAGCAGAGCATCCCCGTGAAGCTCATGAACCGTCTTGTGGAGGTCCTCCCCGAGGGGGCCTGGTACAACGCCGTCAAGCAGAACAACCAGACCATCGAGCTGACGGGCGCCGCCAAGAGCATCAAGACGATCTCGACGCTTTACGACAACCTGGTGGCCATTTCGGAGTTCGCCAACGTCCAGCTGGGAGAGGTCCAGCAACAGTCGGGCGCCGAGGAGACCTACAGTTACAAACTCAGCATGAATTACCAACCGGGCGGCTTCAAGCCGAAGGTCGAGGAGGCAAAACCTCAGCCGACCTCCGCAAGGGCCCGGTCCAAGCCCGCGTCGGATGACTCCGGCGGGATGGAATAGGAGGAGGCGCCCATGGACCGCTTCGCGAAGCTCCCCAAATGGGCCCAGTTGGTCGTGACCCTCCTCTTCTGCGGGCTCATCTTCACAGCGACTTGGTTCGTGTTTCTTTCGGACCAGAGGACGACCCTTCAGAGCCGACGCCAGCAGCGGGACGAACTGGAAGGGCAGATCCAGCAGGGCAAGGAGGCCATGCGCCGGGTGGACGAGTTGAACCGGCAAATCGACCTCATCCGCCGCGACCTGGAAGTCCTCAAATCCATCATCCCGTTGGACCCCGAAACAGGGAAACTCCTGCGCGTCTTTCAGAGCTATGCGCGGGACCAGAACCTGAACATCCTGCGCATCAACCCCACGCCCGTGGCGAAGAGGGAGCTTTACTCGGAACAGGCCTACGGGATCGAGGTGGGGGGCGGCTACCACGACCTCGCCCTCTTCTTCGACAAGGTTGCCCACATGCGCCGCATCGTGAACATCACCAACCTGGACATGGCCTCGTCGACGCGCAAGGGCGCGACCATAACGGCCAAGTTCAACTCCGTCGTCTATATGCAGAACCCCGAGGCTTTCCAGGGGCTGGAGAACAAGCCATGAGACCAGGCACGATCCTTCTCGGCGTGTCGGCCCTGGCGCTGCTAGCCTCGGCCTCCGCGCTCGCACAGAATCCGGTGAAGACGCTCCAGCGGGTGGACTCGACCCTCGCGCCGGCGACCGCGTCTCCCGCGCCGGCCGAGCCCGGCCAGCCCGCCCAGGATGTTGCCTCGCCGGGGGTTCCGGCGGTCGTTCCCGAGGACAACATGCTCCTGGAGGGCGAGACCCTTTACAAGCACAGGTCCGAGCGCGATCCGTTCACGCCTCTTGTCCGGGGTGCGGTGGGGGCGGCCGGCGACGTGAAGGTGAAGTTCGGGTCTACGGGGCTTGCCCGCTTCACGGTGGAATCCTGCGCCCTGGAGGCCATCATCGGCAGCAGCAGGTCCGTTGTGGCCTGGTTCCAGGGCCCAGACGGCAAGCCCTACAAGGCCGTGGCGGGTGAGCGCTTCGCAGACGGAATCGTTCTCGACGTGAGCTTCACGAACGGAGAGGTGACGATCCAGCAGGAGCTGAACGATCCCACCGCCATCAAGCCTTTCCGCAACCTGGTTCTCAAGATCCGGAGCCAAGAAGGGGAGGGACAATGAACAAGCGCACGGCTCTTATGACGGCGGTTCTCGGCCTCCTCGCCGGGATGGCCGTTCTGGCGGCGGACACGGCGTCCACGGAGCTGAATGTCCTCAGCGACCTCTTCAGCCAGTCCCAGGACGGTCAGGTCGTGGTAGGCGTGGTGGGAACGTACCCAATCATCGACTACACCTACTACGACTACGATCCCGAAACCTTCGTGGTGGACATGGCGGACGTGGACATTTCCCGGCTGCCCAAGACGCTCAGCGTGCAGTCGGGGGGCGTGGGCCTCGTCAGGGTGGAGTCCATCAGCCAGGGCAAGGGCAGGGCCCTCGCCAAGCTGGAAATCCACAAAGCCTACCTCTCCAAGTGCCTGGTCTTCACCGAGGGCACCAAGCTGATGGTGAAAGTCGTGGGCGCGGATCAGGCTCCTCCGGCTCCGACCGCTCCGGCTGCGCAAGAGGAGTCTGCCTCCGCTCCAGAGCCGGCCTCCGCCATCCCCGCACCACCTCCGGCGCCCCCCGCGGAGCCCGCTCGGGAGGCCACGCGCCTGATGGGCGTTCGGATCGCTCAGGACGGCTCATCGGTGGGCATTGAGTCGGACGGAACGGCCAAGTTCAAGTATTTTACCATGGGCGGACCGGACCGGATCGTGGTGGACTTGTACGGAATCCAGCGGGGCAAGGTGCCGGGCCAGATTCCCGGAGCGGGGGACATCGAGAAGGTGAGGGTGGCCCTTCTGCAGGCGAATCCGCTGGTGACGCGGGTTGTCCTCGACATGAAGAAGCCCCTCAAGCCCGTGGCCGTGAGCGCGGATGGACCGGTGGTGCGGGTGGTCCTGGACGAATTGGCCCTTGACGCCGCCCCCGAAACGGCGCCTGAGCCGCCGAAGGCCGCCCCCCCCGCCGTAAAGGAGCCCGCCGAAGAGCCGCTGTCCGCCGGGACGGCCCCCGCGGAAACGGGACCCGTCGCCCCGGCGCCAGCCCCCGCGGAGATGGCGCAGGCGCCAACCTCGCCGACCGCTTCGCCCGAGGTCGAAACTCTCGACGATGTGAAGGTGGACCTCTCCCCCATCAGCCCCGGCGCCAGCCGCGAGTTCAAGGGATACGAGGACCTGTTCGTTGCGGAGGACGCCACGACCTCCCCCGCCGAGGGCAAGACCCTGGTCGCCGGAGGCGTCCCCCTCTCTTTCAAGGAAAAGACCATCTCGGGCGGAGGCATGAAGTATTCCGGCGAGCCCATCTCCATGAGCCTCAAGGACGCAGACGTGAAGGACGTGATGCGCGTCTTCCACGACATCTCCAAACTCAACTTCGTGGTCCACCCCACGGTGCAGGGGAAGGTCACGGTGGATCTGGAGAACGTTCCTTGGGATCAGGCCATGGATATCGTTCTGAAGAACAACGGCCTGGATTACGTGTACGAGAACAACGTGATCTGGGTGGCCCCGGCCTCCGAGATCGCCCGGAAATTCGCAGAGCAGCAGCGGATGCAGAAGGAAAAGCTTCTGGCGGAAGATCCCATCACCTTCACCAAGAGGCTGTCCTACGCCAAGGCTCAGCGGATGGAGGGAATCGCCCAGCGCTTTCTCAGCGAGCGCGGCTCCATCATCATCGACGAGCGGACCAACACCCTGATCATCCAGGAAGTGCCTTCCAAGAAGGCGGGCCTCGTCAAATTGATCGACTCCCTGGATACGGCCACACCGCAGGTCCTCATCGAGGCCCGGATCGTGGAGTCGAACGTCACCTGGACCCAGAGCTTCGGGATCACGTGGAGCGGCAACTGGTATACGGGGATGGACGCCTCGGGCAATACGGTTACGACGCGGGGGGGCACCACCG
>JBFLVU010000087.1:0-11380 GCA_040758175.1 Acidobacteriota bacterium
CGCCTGGGCCACGATCTCGGCCTCCTTCTCGTGGTACTTGGCGTTGAGCACCACGTGGGGAATGCCGCGCCTTTTGAGAAGGGCGCTCATCCTCTCGCTCTTCTCGATGGAGATCGTTCCCACGAGCACGGGCTGGCCCTTCTCGTGCAGTTCCTGGATCTCGTCGGCGGCCGCCTCCCATTTCTCCGGCTCGGTCCGGTACACGAGGTCGGCGTTGTCCTGCCGAACCATGGGCTTGTTGGGCGGGATGACCACGACGTCGAGCTTGTAGATCTTGTCGAACTCCGCGGCCTCCGTGTCCGCCGTACCGGTCATGCCCGCCAGCTTCTCGTAGAGCCGAAAGTAATTTTGGAAGGTGATGGTGGCCAGCGTCTGGTTCTCCTGTTGGATCTTCACCCCCTCCTTTGACTCGATGGCTTGGTGGAGGCCGTCGCTCCACCTTCGGCCGGGCATGACGCGGCCTGTGAACTCGTCCACGATCAGGACCTCTCCGTCCTTGATCATGTACTCCACGTCCCGGTGGTAGAGCTTGTGGGCCACCAAGGCCTGGTTGAGGCAGTGGAGAATCTCCATGTTGGAGGGGTCGTAGAGGTTCTGGAGGTTCAGGGTCTTCTCGCAGCGCGCCACGCCCTCCTCGGTGAAGACGGCGGTGCGCTGCTTCTCGTCCACCGTGTAGTCCCGCTCCTTCTGAAGGAGAGGAATGACGCTGTTGGCCGCGTAGTACTTGTCGGTCCGTTCGTCCGAGGGGCCCGAGATGATGAGCGGCGTCCGGGCCTCGTCCACGAGGATGGAATCCACCTCGTCCACCAGGGCGAAATGGTGGCCTCGCTGGACCATGTCCTCGATGCGGTACTTCATGTTGTCGCGGAGGTAGTCGAAGCCGAATTCGTTGTTCTGGCCGTAGGTGATGTCGCACCCGTAGGCCGCCTGGCGCTCCGCGTTCCCCATCTCCTGCTGGATGCAACCGACCGTGAGGCCCAGAAAGCGGTAGACCTGCCCCATCCAGTCCGCATCGCGCCGGGCGAGGTAGTCGTTCACGGTGACCACGTGGACCCCGCGTCCCGTGAGGGCGTTGAGGTAGACGGGAAGAACGGCCACGAGGGTCTTGCCCTCGCCGGTCTTCATCTCGGAGATCTTGCCCTGGTGGAGGACCACGCCTCCGATGACCTGGACGTCGAACGGGCGCATCCCCAAGGCCCGCTTGGCGCCCTCGCGCGCGACGGCGAAGGCCTCCGGCAGGATCTGGTCCAGGGCCTCCTGTTGGGAAAGCCCTTCGGCGAGAAGCGCCTGGATGCGCCCCTTGAACTCGGCGGTCTTTCCCCGTAGGGCCTCGTCGCTGAGCCCCACGAGGCGCGGCTCCCACTCGTTCACGGCAAAGACGGTGGGCTGTATGGCCTTGATGTCTCGTTCGTGCTTGGTCCCGAAGATCTTGGCGAGCGCCGAATCCAGAAACATGGGGAGGTCTCCCGGTCAGAGGAGCGGGGCGAGGGGGGCGTCGGCCGGAGTGGGGCCGGCGGTGTTCGGGTCAGAACAAGAGATACCGCTTGGGATTGAGGGCACGGTCGTTCTTGCGTACTTCGTAGTGGAGATGGGCGCCGGTGCTGCGTCCGGTGGAGCCCACGTTGCCGACTCGCTGCCAGCGCTTCAAGGTCTGCCCGGGCTTGACAAGAATCTTGGAGAGGTGAGCGTACCGCGTGAGCACGCCGTTCCCGTGGCTGATGTCCACGGTATTTCCGTAGCCGCGCTTGTAGCCCGCGAAAACCACCACCCCCTCGGCCGTGGCAGAGACGGCGCTGCCGAAGGGCGCCGCGATATCGATTCCCTCGTGGTGGTCGGGCATCCCGTCAAAGGGATCCTGCCGCGCTCCGAAGGAAGAGATGATGAAACCCTTGGTGGGCCAGACCGATGGGGTGCGCGCAAGGTCCTGAAGATGGGGCTCCAGCGCCGCCGAAAGTTGCTGGGTCTCCTCGCACATCTCGTCCACATCGCTCTTCAGGGCGTGGATCTGCTCGGCGAGTTCGCCCACGTCAGTGGACTTTGGGGTCGGCCGGGCGGAGGGCGAAGGCCCTCCCACGCCGGATTCGGCGGGAAGCCTGAGGTTTTGCTGCCGGGCCAGTTCCTCCATCAGGGAGAGCTGGTGCTCGCTGCGGTTGAGCCGGTCCCGCGTTTCGTCGAGGAGCCGGCTCAAGTCCGAAAAGGCCGTTCTCATCTGGTGTTCCCTGGACGAGAGGTCCAGGTTCTTTTTGACGAGGCTTCCCTGCCAGGCCGCCAGAATCAGGAAGGCCAGGGTCCCCAGGAGAAGGGTGCCCACGATGCCGCCCATCACCGTGAGGTGCCGCTTGACCTGGATCCACTCCAGGACGCGGTTGTGGACGGGCTTCCCGTCCTCACGGAGCACGACGACGTGGTAACGCCTTCTCTTCCGCTTCATTCCACCTGCCTGGAGAGAAAGAATCCCCCCTTGAGGGCCCCTGTCACGTGAGCGAACTTACCATCATGCTTTTCCCCCTGTCAAGGCCGGCAACCCCTGTTGACGCCGGGGCTTGCATGGCATACCTTTGGGCGTGGAGGGGACCGGGCAGCCGCCGCGGGTGCGGAGGAAAGTCCGGACTCCACAGGGCAGCGAGCCTGCTAACGGCAGGGCGGGGTGACCCGACGGAAAGTGCCACAGAAAACAAACCGCCAGCGGCCGCCCACGGGTGGTGCGGGTAAGGGTGAAACGGCGGGGTAAGAGCCCACCGCGGACCTGGTAACAGGGACGGCACGGTAAACCCCTCGCGGAGCAAGGCCAAATAGGGAGGCGTCCGAGGCTGGCCCGGCCGAGGCCTCCGGGTAGGCCGCTCGAGGCCGCCGGCGACGGCGGTCCCAGAGGAATGGCTGCCCCCTCCGGGAAACCGGGGGGACAGGATCCGGCTTACAGGTCCCCTCCAGCCAAGCGGATCGGGTGCGGCCCCCGGCCTTTTCGGCGAGGGCCTCCCGTCCTCCCTGCCCCCCCCCCGGACCTCGTCTCGCCCCCTTGACCGTTCCCCTCCTTCCTCCCGGCGCCCCCATGGGCTATCCTCGCGCCATGAGGATCCTCGAGGGGCACCCGCGTCTTCGCGCCTTCCTGTTTCCCCCGATGGACGCGGCCTTCCTCATCCGCGCCGCGGCGGTGGCCCTCTTCTCGGCCCTTTTCTTCGGGTTCGTCCTGCGTCCCTTCGTCGTCCGCGGGGAAAGTATGGATCCGTCCTATCGGGACGGCACCTTCCATTTCCTCGTGAAGCCCAGCTACCTCTTCTCCGAGCCGGAGCGCGGCGACGTGGTCGCCGTCCGGCTCGCGGGGGAACGGGTGCTTCTTCTCAAGCGCGTCGTGGCCCTGGGGGGGCAGGAGGTGTCCTTTCGCGGCGGAACGCTCCTCGTGGACGGCATCGCCCAGGAGGAGCCCTACGTGAAGGGACCGTGCGACTGGGAACTGCCGCCCCGGCGGGTAGAGGAGGGCAAGGTGTACGTTGTGGGCGACAACCGGAGCGTGCCCATGGAACAGCACGATTTCGGACAGGTCTCCGTGCATCGCGTGGTCGGGAGGCCGCTGTGGTGACGGTGCGGAGGCTGGCCGCCGCATTCGCGGTCCTCGCGGTGGCGTGGGGCCTCTGGTACGCCTTTCCCACGCGCACGAGGCAGGTCAAACGCGCTTTGAAAGCCCTGTCCGGCGCGGCGGAAAAGGACGGCCCCGAAGGCGCCGTCGTCGCCGCCGCCGCTGCCCGGAAGATCTCCCGATTCTTCGCGCCGGAATGCCGATTGGAAGCCGAGGCCTACCGGTTGTCGGGCACGGTCTCCCGGGACGACGTGATGCGGTACGCGTTCGCGGCCAGGGAGCGGGCCCGCTCCTCCTCCCTCCGCTTCTACGACGTCCGGGTCGCCTTCGGGCCGGAGGGCGAGGCGGTGGCCGAGGCGACGGTCCGCCTGGAGGGCGCCTCGGAGGGCGGGGACTCCCTGGCGGAGGTTCACGAGGTCCGGTGCGTCCTGAGGAGGGCGGAAGGGGAGTGGCTATTCGCCGAGGTGGTCCTCGTGGACGTCCTGGAGCGATAAATGGGCGCCCCGGACGCGCGACGGTTTCGTCCCGCGCCGCATCCCTCTGACTGGAAGGAGGCACTCATGCGCGCCGCTCGACCGGCCCTGGCCCTGTTGTCGTGGCTTCTTCTCTGCAGTCCCTTCGCCGCGCAGGCGCAAGGGGCGGACCTCCCGGACACCCCTGCCGGGCGGTGCGCCGCCGCGTACCTGGGGGCTTTCAACGGGGGAGAGGAGGCGGCCCTCCGGGGCTTCTTCGAGGCCTGCATGGTGAAGGACTTTCCGGCGCGCAGGCCGCTGAAGGACGCCGTGGCGACGACCCAAGGGATCCGCGCCCAGACGGGGCGGCTTACCCTGGAGCGGGTCTCCGCGGCTTCAGACACCCTTTTGGGTTTGATCCTGAAGACCGAAAGAGGCGAATGGGTCGAGCTGTCCTTTCGGCTCTCCGCCAGGGAGCCCGGCCGGTTCGAGGGGATCCGGTTCGATGAGGCGGACCCTCCGGAATCCGACGAAGTCCGTCCGGAAACGCTGTCCGGACTTCCGGGGGCCGTGTCGGCCCTCCTGAAGTCCCGCTGGGAGACCGGAGAATTTTCCGGCGTGGTCCTCGCGGCCGTGGGGGACCGGGTGGTGGTCCACGAGTGCGCAGGACTCGCGGACCGGGCCTTTATGGTCCCCGTCGCCAAGGATACGAAGTTCAACCTCGGATCCATCAACAAGCTCTTCACCCGGATCGCCGTGGCCCAGCTCGCCGAGAAGGGACGCCTGTCCCTCGACGACACGGTCGGCAAGCTCCTTCCCGACTATCCGAATCCGGAGGTGGCCGCCAAGGTCACCGTGCGGCACCTGCTGGATTTCACGTCCGGCATGGGAGACTTCTTCGGGGAGAAATTCGAGGCGACTCCGAAGGACCGGCTGAGGGACAACCACGACTACCTTCCCTTGTTTGCGGCCGATCCGCTCCTGTTCGAGCCGGGGACTTCCCGGCGCTATTCCAACGCGGGGTACGTGGTTTTGGGCCTCATCGTCGAAAGGGTCTCGGGCAGGAGCTATTACGACTACGTCCGTGAGAACGTCTTCGGGCCGGCCGGAATGACCGATACGGACTCCTACGAGGCCGACGTCCCCGTCTCCAATCTGGCGGAGGGCTATACCCGCGAATGGGGCAAAGCCGAGCATGCCGGGGAGCCCCCCAGGTCCAACGTCTACTCGCGGCCCGCCCGGGGGAGTTCCGCGGGCGGAGGCTACTCCACCGCGCCCGACCTGCTCAAATTCGCCGGCGCGCTCAAGGCCGGCCGGCTTCTCGGTCCCGGGTTCACTCGCTGGGTCCTGGGCGGGCCCGAGCCGGGAAGGGCGGAGAGCGGCCCGAGTGAGCCGGAGCCGCCGAATCTGGGCGTGGCCGGCGGGGCGCCGGGCATCAACGCCTTTCTCGCGATGGAGGGGGATTTTGTCGTCATCTCCCTGGCCAACCTGGACCCGCCTTCGGCCGGAAGCGTGGGGCGGAAGGTCCTGGGCTGGCTCCGGGACGCGGGGGAGGGTGCCGGGATTCCGGTCAGGCCGGCTGAGGGGGAGCCGAAAGGAGCCCCGCCTCCTGGCGCAGGCGCTCGATGAGGGCGTCCTTGCGGGCCCAGAGTTCGCGAACCCACTCCTGAAAGCGCTCCCTCAGGACGGGGTCCTCCATGTAGTCGCCGCGGCTGAACTCCTCGGGGATCTCCAGGCGCTCCACGTGGACGACGACCTTGCGGAGTTTGCCCGAGAGAAGGTCCCAGAGCGTGGGGCTCTCCTTGGGGTAGACGATGGTCACGTCCAGAAGGTGGCGCATCCGGTCCCCCATGGCGGCCAGAACGAAGGCGAGCCCTCCGGCCTTGGGCCGGAGCAGGTGACGGTAGGGCGATTCCTGGAGGGCGTGTTTGGCCCGCGTGAAGCGCGTCCCTTCGAGGAAATTCAAGATGGTCACGGGCACCCCGGCGAACCGCTCGCAGGCCTTGCGCGTGGTCTCCAGGTCCTTTCCGCGCTTCTCCGGGTGCCTCTCCAGATAGGACCGCGAATACCGCCGCATGAAGGGGTAATCCAGGGCCCACCAAGCGCCGCCGAGGAGGGGGACCCAGGCCAAGCTGCGCTTGAGGAAGAACTTCGGAAAGGGGATGCGCCGGTTGAAGATCCTCTGCAGGACCACGATGTCCACCCAGGAGCGGTGATTGCAGGAAACGAGGTACCAACCCTTCCGGGTGAGGCCCTCCACTCCGCGGACGTCCCAATGGATCCTCTGGGTCAGCGAGAGCCCCCAGTTGTTGAAGGTCGTCCAGGTCTCGGCGATGGCCGTAATGGCCCTTGTCCAGGCCCTCCGCCAACCGCGGAAGGGCAGGAGGACTTTGCATGCGGCCAGGAAATAGAGCGGAAGGCTCCAGAGGACCGTGTTGCCCACGAAGAGGAGGAACACCAGGGGGCCGAGCAACCAGGATGGGAGAAAGGCCAGGACCATCAAACCTCCGAGACTCCCCCCCTGCCGCACCTTTCCGGAACCGTGGATACGGCCTCCGGATGAAACACTCTATCACGAACGCGGCGGTATCGGAAGGCTGGGGAGCAAAGGGCCCATGAGAGCCGGAACGCCGCCACCTTCAGCGTGCAAGGCTCCGGCCTTGCGCGCGGCCTTGATCGCCCCTACCGCTGGAAGGCGTAGCTGATTTTGAAGAATACCTGCCGTCCGGCCTTGAGGCGCGCGCCCGCGGGGTCGAGCACCTGGTCATCCCCGGCGCCGAGGTAGAGGACCGTCTGCCAGTTGACGCGATAGGCGTACAGGACCGAGGAGGAGAGGGCCCCGCTCCTTCGCGCAACGGGATAGGGGTGGAGGCGGGGGTCCTGCCGCACGTCCTCGTACTGGACGATGGCCCGCAGGAACGCCTTGGACGACAGGATGTACACGCCCTTGAGGCGGACCGTCTGGGCCGTGAAGAGCCGGCCCTTCACGCCGTCCCGCTCGCTGTCCACCCACTGCCTGGCCCCGTCGAATTGCAGGGTGAGATGGTCGTTCGGGCGGATCGTGGCGGAGAGGCGGAGGTCGGCCCCGCTTCCCGAGCGGACGTTGGCGTAGTCGTACTGGCCGCCCACGGTCCCGTGGCAGGAGAGGCGGGCGAGGAAGGCGGAAGGGGAGAGGCTCCCCTCGAAGTACACCAGGGAGCGGCGCAGGAGGACGTCACCGACGCGCACGGCGTCCCGGTTGAAGTAGACGGACCCGTAGAGGCTCCGCTTGCCCTGGACGAAAAGGCCGGGCCAAATGTGGCGCTCCAGGAGGTCTCCCTTGCGGTCCCAGTAAGCGCTGGCCACGAAATCCGGGACGATCTTGTTGAAGAATCCCTCCTTGGGGTAGAAGATCGGCCCCGCGTCGATTCTCGCGCTCCGGTACCCGACCCGCGGGACGAAGCCGTTGTCGGCGCGGAATCCGCCGCCCACGTCCTCGTAGCGAAACACCCCGTAGTAACCGCGGGCCTCGCGGGCCCACTTGAAGTGGCCCGCCGCACCGGACATCTCCCGCCCGTCCCAGAGGGCGTCCAGGTCCGGGCGGTCGGGCGTGCGGGTCCGGGAGTAGAGGACCTGGAGGGCCAGCGTGTCCCGGTCCGTTGGCCTCCATTGGAGGTCGGGGCCGAAAAGGCGGTTGTAGCTGCCGTCCTCGTTCTCCCGGCCCGCGAAGAGGAGTCCGGCGAAGGATTTCCCGAGACTCCTCCGGACCCGGGCCACGGCCGCCGTGGAGGAGAAGTCCTGCGGAGCGAGGGTCGAGTACTGGGGCCCGGGGAGGATCACGCTGCCTCCGCCCCGGTCCTCGGCCACGAGGAGCGTGTATTCCGTCCCGTCGATCTTCCCCGTGGAGCGCACGCCCCACTTCGGATCCGTTACGGTGCGCGTGTACACGGCGTCGATGGGCGTGTCGAGGAGGTCCACGCCCTCCATGAAAAAGGGCCGCTTTTCGGGATAGAAGAGGGCGAAGCGCTGGTTCACCGAAATCTGCGCCGCGTCCGATTCGACCTGGGAGAAGTCCGGGTTCACCGTAAGGTCCATGGCGTGATCGGCGCTGGGCATCCATTTCAGGTCGAGGCCCGCGTCCCAATCCGTCTCGCGGCGGGAGAGCGGTCCGCCCGGCCCGCCTTCGGGGATCCAGTCGCCTCGCCCCGAGACGTAGGGAGCGGCCACCCAGTGAGCCCCCGTGGGCAGGCCTTGGAGGCCCTCGACCGTAGCCGCCTGCGCCAGGAGGGAATTGTTGTCCCTCGGGAGGGGGCGGCTGAACATCTGGTAGCGGAACTCCCGGGGGCGGTTCCGGTAGACGAGAAGGCGCCACGTGGGGGAAGAGCCGGTGTACCGAAGGCTCGCGAAGGGCAGGGCCATTTCCACCTGCCAGCCGGACTCGGTGATGGATCCCGCGGAATCCCAGAAGTAATCGGGCGAGAAGTCCTCGTTGCCGTTGGCGTCGTTGATCACGCCGTCGTCGTGGATCCCGCGCGCGTTCACGAAGAGTTCGAGCGCCGAACGCCCGTCCCCCCGGGTGTCCAGCATGATCCCGGCGAAGTCCTGGTCGGAGTACACGTTGTCGCGGTCCACGTAGGGGGCCCGGATGGAGGAGGGGTCGGGATCGTCGCAACGGATGGCGACGTAGAAGTTCTTTTCGTCGTAGGTGACCCACGCGGTCGTGCCCACCTTGGGGGGAACGTTGTCCCCGGGGTTGGTCTCGAAGAACTCCGTGATCCGGGCGGCGTCCTTCCACCCGGGATCCGAAAGGTCGCCGTCCACGCGAATGGCTCCCTCCGTCCTGCGGACCTGCAGGACGGGGGATTCGGCCGGAGCGTCGGGGGACGTCCCGGCGTGGAGCCCCTGGGCGAGGGCGGCGGCGAGAAGGGTGACGGAGCAGAGTCGCTGGAGTCGGCGCGTCGTCATGCGGGGATCCCCCTGTTGGCGGGGGGCGTCCCCCCCTCGCGGCACTGTACGGAAAGGGGGTGCCCCGGGTTTCTCCGCCGTTGCGAAAGCGTCCCCTCCCGTGCTCCGAGCCCTGTTTCCCTCTTTACGCCGCTCCCTCGGCCTCGGCGGGCTCGGCGACGGCCCGGCGCACGGCCACGCCCCGCACGGCCCAGGCCTTCTCCACCGTGAGGGTGGGGCTCCCACGGCCCGCGTCCACCACGCCCTCGATCACGAGGGGCCGCCCCGAGGTGATGAGGTCGCCGAAGCGCCGGTAGGCCCTGGGGAAGAAGGAGGCCTCCGCAAGACCCGTCGGGTCCTCCAGGGTCACGAAGGCCATGGCTTCGCCGGTTTTCCGCGTGGGGATGCGCTTGTAGACGATGGCCTGGCCCCAAGCGCGGATGCGCTCCCCCGCACGGTCCCCCACGTCCCTCGCGTTCACGTAGGCGCGTGCGGCGGCCCATTCGAGCATGGGCGTCAGGGGGTGGGTGGTGACGGCGTACCCCAGCGCGCGGACTTCGCCGGAGAGCGTCTCGGCGAGGGAGAGGCGGGGGGCGGTTGGGGATTTGGGATTTGGGATTTGGGATTTGGGATAGGCGAAAGCGGAGGCGGGGAGGCGGAGGGTACCGGGGGCCGGGTTGCCCGAGCGAAGGCTCGCCAACAAGGCGCCGCGACTGTGCCCGAAGCCGTCACACGCCCCCGACCGCACGAGCCCTTCCACCTCCGCGGGGTTCAGCCGGCGGCGCAGGCGCGCCCGCAGGTCTTCAAAGGAGCGGTAGGGCCCCTCGCCGCGCTCCTCGAAGAGGGCGTCCAGGGCCGAGGGCCGAAGTCCCCGAAGGGTGAAGAAGCCGCACCGCAGGAGGTTCCCCTTCCCGGCAAAGTCCATTTCCGACGCGTTCACGTCGGGGGGGAGGATGGATAGGCCCCAGCGCCGCGCCTCCTCCACGTAGGCCGCGGTCCCATAGAAGCCCCCCTGGTTGTTGATCAGGGCGGCGAAGAACTCGGCGGGGTGGTGGGCCTTGAGGTAGGCCACCTGGTAGGAGAGCTGGGCGAAGGAGGCCGAATGCGCCTTGCAGAAGGCGTAGCCCGCGAAGGACCGGATCTGTCCCCACAGCTCCTCGAGCGTCGCCTCCGCAAGGCCCCTCTCCCGCCCCTTCTCGAAGAAGGCCCCCGTGAGGGCCTCCATCTCGCGCCGGCCCCGGTATTTGCCGCTCATGGCCCGGCGCAGGAGGTCCGCCTCTCCGAGGGTGAGGCCGACGAATTCGTGGGCCACGCGGATCACGTCCTCCTGGTAGACCATGACGCCGAAGGTCTCCCGCAGGATCGGCTCCAAGCCGGGCGCGGCGTAGGCCGGCGGCTCCTCGCCCAGGCGCCGGCGCACGTAAGCCTCCATCATGCCCGACTCGGCCACCCCGGGCCGGATGATGGAGGAGACCGCCGTGAGGTCCGGGAAGGTGCGCGTCTTCAGGCGCCTCAGGAGCTGGCGCATGCCCGGGCTCTCCACGTAGAAACAACCCATGGTCCTGCCCTCGGAGATTACGTGGTTGGTCTTGAGGTCCCCGTAGGTGCGCTCGGGCGGGAACACGAGCGGCTCCCGGCCCGTGTGGTCGCGCACCGAGGCCACGGCATCGGTGAGGACGCCCAGGGAGCGGTTGCCCAGCAGGTCGATCTTGACGAGGCCGAGGTCCTCCACGTCGAACATGTCGCACTGGGTGATGGCCACGCCCTTGGCGGCGCGCTCCAGGGAGAGGCGGCGGGTGAGGGGCACGGGAGAGACCACCACGCCGCCGCAGTGGACCGAGAGGTGGCGGGGCAGGCCATCCACCCGCCGGGCGGCCTCGAGCACCTCCCGCCAGGGGTTCTCGCGCAAGGGCGCCCCCCGAGCCTCGGGGCGGGCGCGGAGGGCCTCCTCGAAGCGGTCGAAGGAGGTGTGGGGGACGGCGCGGGCGAGGACCGAGACCTCCTCCTCGGGCACGCCCAGGGCCTTGGCCATCTCGCGGAAGCCCGAGCGCGCCGAGAAGGTGTTGTGGGTGGCGATCATGCAGACGTTGCCGTCGCCGTAGGCGTCGTACACGTGGCGGATGATGTGGTCCCGCTCGCGCCAGGAGAAGTCCAAATCGATGTCGGGAGGGTTCCTCCGCTCGGGGTTCAGGAAGCGCTCGAAGTAGAGCCCCTCGGCCACGGGGTCCACGTGGGTCATGGCGAGGGCGTAGGAGACCAGGCTCCCCGCCCCCGAGCCCCGGCCGATGTTGGGAATGCCCTGGGAGCGCGCGAAGCGGACGATGTCCTCCACCACGAGGAAGTACCCCGCGAAACCCATGCGCACGATCACCCCCAGTTCGCGCTCGAGGCGCTCCAGGTAAGGCAGGGAGACGTTGCGGACGCGGCGGGC
>JBFLVU010000088.1:0-11374 GCA_040758175.1 Acidobacteriota bacterium
GTCGCCATCCTCGCCCGCGGCGCGGGAGCCTTCGCGCGGCGCTGCGTGGAAGGTCTGGAGGCCGATGAAAAGCGGTGCTCCGAGATGGTGGAGCGCAGTCTGGCCATGGTCACCGCCCTGGCTCCCGCCCTGGGCTACGACCGCGCCGCCGAGCTGGCCAAGGAGGCATACGCGACGGGGAGGACCGTGCGCGAACTCTGCATCGAGCGCAAGATCCTCCCGTCCCGCGTTCTCGAAGAAATTCTGGACGCCCGGAAGATGACGGGCTGAGGGGCTCCGTCGGGACGGGCCTCGTCAGAGCTCGATCTGGGCGCCGAGCTCGACGACGCGGTTGGGCGGAATCCCGAAGAAGGTCGTCGCGCTTTGGGAGTTCCGGGACATGAGTCCGAACAGGGACTTTCTCCACCGCGCCATTCCGGGCTTGTCCGTGGGGATCAGGATCTCCCGGCCGAGGAAAAAGGTCGTTGTCATGGGGTCGCAGGGAAACCCCTGCCCCTCCGCCAGCGCCAGCAAGCGGGGGATGTCGGGCGTCTCCATGAACCCGTAGCGGGCCCAAAGGCGGAAGAAGCCCTGGCCCAGGGGCTCCACCGTGAGGCGGCGTTTCGCGGAAACGGCGGGCACCTCCTCGGTGGTCACGGTCAGGAGCGCCACGCGCTCGTGCAGGACGTGGTTGTGCTTCAGGTTGTGGAGGAGGGCGCCGGGAATCCCCGCCGGATTCCCCGTCATGAAGACCGCCGTTCCCGGGACGCGATGGGGCGGATTGCGCTCCACGTCGCCGAGGAACAGGTCGGCGGGAAGGGCCTCCTCCTGCAGGCGCTGGGCCAAGATCCCCCGCCCCCTCTTCCAGGTGAACATGAGAACGAAGATCGCCCCGGCCAGGACGAGCGGGACGTACCCCCCGTGCTGGACCTTGATGATGTTGGCGCCGAAGAAGGCCAGATCCACCGCCAGGAACGCCATCGAGAGAGAGACCGCCGCGAGGGGAGGCCAGTTCCATCTACGCACCGTGACCACCAGGAAGATGAGGGTTGTGATCACCATGGTGGTGGTCACCGCGACGCCGTAAGCCGCGGCGAGCCGGTTGGAGTTCTGGAAGCCGAGAACCAGGAGGATCGTGGAGGCCATGAGGGCCCAATTCACGCCCGGGGCGTAGATCTGGCCGATCTCGTGGGAGGAGGTGTGGCGGATCTGCATGCGGGGGCAGAAGCCGAGCTGGACGGCTTGCCGGGTCAGCGAGAAGGCCCCCGAAATTACGGCCTGGCTGGCGATGATGGCCGCCGCCGTGGACAGGGCCACGAGCGGATAGAGCGCCCAGGACGGGGCCAGGAGAAAGAAGGGATTCCGGGCGGACTCGGGATCCGTGATCAGGAGGGCGCCCTGTCCGAAGTAGTTGATCATGAGGGACGGCTGGACCAGGAGGAACCACACCAGCCGGATGGGGCGGCGGCCGAAGTGGCCCATGTCCGCGTAGAGGGCCTCTCCGCCCGTGATGGCGAGAAAGACGGCGCCCAGGATCAAGAACCCGTGAAAGCCGTTCTGAGAAAAGAACTTCAGCCCATACAAGGGATTGAAGGCGAGAAGGACGCGGGGCTGGGTGAGGATGCCGCCCGCGCCGAGGACGGCGAGAGTCAAGAACCACACCGTCATCACGGGGCCGAAGAGGGTGCCGACTTTGGCCGTGCCCCTCTTCTGGATGACGAAGAGCGCGACCAGCACCACGAGGCTGAAGGGGATGACGTAGGCGGCGAGGGCTGGCGTCACGACCTCCAGGCCCTCCATGGCGCCCAGGACCGTGATGGCGGGCGTGATGATCCCGTCCCCGTACAGGAGCGCGGCGCCGAATACCCCCATGGCCGTCAGAAAGAGGGCGCGGGTGCGGCTCCGGGAAGCCTCCGGCTTGGCCAGGGCCATCAAGGCGAGGATCCCCCCCTCTCCCCGGTTGTCGGCCTTGAGGATGAAGACCAGGTATTTCAAGGAGATCGTGAAGAGCAGCGCCCAGGTGACGAGGGACAGGACGCCCAGAACGTTGGTCTCCGTGGCGGGGAGGCCGAGTTCCGGGCCGAAGCACACGCGGAGCGTGTACAGGGGGCTCGTACCGATGTCTCCGTACACGACGCCGAGGGCCGCCAGACTGAGAAAGAACAGCCTCCGGCCCTGGCCCTTCGAGGTGTCCGACCCGGTAGCCGTCCCCATCCTCCCGGCCCTCCGTCCGTCGCCGGGAGGGATCCCGGCCCGGTCCCGCGGGCGGGCTCCTTATACCACCGATTGCCCCGTCCCTCAACGGGGGCACCCCGGCGGCAGAGAGGTGACGGTTCCCGCCACCTTGCGCCGCGGCCCCCGAGGGGCTATCTTGACCGCCCGGAGGAGGTTGGCTCGTGGAGGTCGTTCGTAAACCGGACTGGTTCAAAATCCGGCGTCTCGCCGTGGGGGAGAAGGCGAGCGCCGTTATGGGCGAGATCGCGCGGAACGGCCTCCGCACGGTCTGCTCCTCCGCCGCGTGTCCGAACAAGGGCGCGTGTTTCGCCGAGGGCACGGCCACGTTCATGATCTTGGGAGACGTCTGCACGCGGGCGTGCCGGTTCTGCAACATCGCGACGGGCCGGCCCGGCCCCCCCGACGAGGCCGAGGCCGAACGGGTCGCGGAGGCCGCGGAAAAGATGGGTTTGCGCTTCGTGGTGGTGACCTCGGTGGCGCGGGACGACCTGCCCGACGAGGGGGCCGTGGCCTTCGCGGAGACCATCCGCGCGGTCCGGCGCCGCCTGACCGGGGCGAAGGTGGAAGTGCTCACACCGGACTTCAGCGGACGGGAAGAGTGCCTCGCAACGGTCCTGGGAGCCGGGCCCGACGTCTTCAACCACAACGTGGAGACCGTGGAGCGCCTTACCCCCTCGGTCCGCGCCAAGGCCACCTACCGGCGCTCCCTGGAGGTCCTTCGCGCCGCCCGCCGCATGGCGCCTCAGATCCCCACGAAGAGCGGCCTCATGGTCGGCCTCGGAGAGACCCGCGAAGAGCTTCTGCGAGCCTTCGACGACCTGGCCGGGGCGGGCGTCGAGCGACTCACCGTGGGCCAGTACCTCCAGCCCACGCGGCGCCACCATCCGGTGATCCGGTACTACGAGCCCGTGGAATTCGAGGACATAAAACGGGCCGCCAAGGCCGCGGGCATCCGCGCCGTGCTGTCGGGGCCGCTGGTCCGAAGTTCCTACCACGCGGGAACCATGTAAATCCCACGGCCGCCCCTTCCGTCCTCCTCCAAACGTCCACCCTGAGGTCTCTGGAAGCGTGCTAAACTTCCATTTCCGGTGGGTAGCCCGCGATCGGGGAGGTTCCTCCGAAGCCCGTTCGTCTTTTTTCCGGGCGGGCAGATGAGGGGACCGGATTCTCCGGGTCACCCCCGCCGGTCCTGGAGGATGCGCCATGACATGGTGTCTCGCCGCCCTGCCGTCAGTTCCACCCCCGGAGGGCTGGGAGATCTGGCAGTTCCGTTCCTGGGGTCCCTGGCTGTCGGTTCGGCTCCTCCACCTCGCCCTGTTCGCCCTGGGCGCCTTCCTCCTGGATCGGACGCTCGTGCTCGTGCTCAAACGGGTGCGAAAGGCCGTCGAGGACGACGATCCGACGACGCAGAACGAAGTGGAGAGGCGCTTCGAGACCGTCACCCGCATTCTTCGCCGCGCGGGCGGCGTGGCCATCTACGCCACGGCCTTCCTCATGGCCCTCAACGACTTCGGGGTCCAGATCGGGCCGCTCCTCGCGGGCCTCGGCATCGT
This sequence comes from Acidobacteriota bacterium, assembly GCA_040758175.1. GTDB lineage: Bacteria > Acidobacteriota > UBA4820 > UBA4820 > DSQY01 > JBFLVU01. The sequence goes on from JBFLVU010000088.1 coordinate 3,768, forward strand.
CGGCGTGGCCGTCGGCTTCGGGGCACAGACCCTCGTAAAGGACATGATCACGGGGTTTTTCGTGGTCCTGGAGGATCAGTTCCGAGTGGGGGACGTGGTCAAAATCAACGAGTTCCAGGGCTCGGTCGAATACATGGGCCTTCGGACCACGCGGATCCGAGCCATCGGCGGGGAGGTCCACATCATTCCCAACAGCGAGATCCGGTTCGTCACGAACTTCACGCGCCAGTGGGCCCGCGCGGTCCTGGACGTGGACGTGGGCTACGGCACGAATCTGGACGCGGCGCTGGCGGCCCTCGGTGACGTCGCGCGGTGGGCGCGCGAGGATCACGACGTGGGAAGGCATGTCCTGGAGCCCTTCGAGATTCTCGGTGTGACGGCGCTCGGAGAGTCCGGCGTCACGTTGCGGATGATGGCGAAAGTGGAGCCCCTTCAGCAGTGGATGGTGGAGAGGGCCTTGAGGAAGCGGGTCAAAGAGGTCTTCGAGGCGGCGGATATCGAGATTCCGTTTCCCCAGCGCTCCGTGAGGCTGGATCCCTCCGCCCTGGAGGCCCTGCGGGCACGAGGGGAGCGCGCGCCATGATGGATGACCTGGTCCGGTCCAGCCTCTTCGCCGCCGTTCTCGCCGTGGCGCTCGTCCACGCCGTTCTGCCGACTCACTGGCTTTCCTTCGTGATGGTGGCCCGGGCCCAGAAGTGGGGCCGGGGAAAGATGCTCCGAGTCGTCCTCCTCTCGGGTCTGGGACACGTGACCACCACGGCCGTGGTGGGGCTCATCGCCGCGGCGTTGGGCAAGGACCTTCAGGGGCACGCCCACGAGTGGGAAACGCCCCTGCCGGCCCTGATCCTGCTGGCCTTCGGACTCTACTACCTGGTCTCGGGCTGGCGGAGGGAAGGCCACCGCCATTGCACGCACGACCACAGGGACGACCCCATCCTCCCAGACCGGGTGGCCGCCGGAGCCCTCTTCCTGGAGATGACCCTTTCGCCCTGCGAATCGCTGATCCCCATCTTTTTCGCGGCCGGGGGTCTGGCGTGGCCGCAGTTGATCGCCATGGCGGTCCTTTCAAGCGTGATCACAATCGGGGCCATGGCCCTCCTGGCGGGCCTGGCCCACGCGGGCTACACGCGCATCGCCTTCCCCTGGCTGGAGGCCAACGAACGCATCGTGTTGGCGGTCATCCTCCTGGTCCTGGGTGGGGTGTCTTATTTCCTGCATTAGTGGGAGCGGTGCCAGGAAACGGAGAAAGCCCGGAGAGCGAAGGATCTGGGAGCAGCAGCCAACGGCTCTGACGGGGGTTCCGCGTCCGAAATTACTTCTTGGCGGCAGGCTGGACGGGCTTTTTTGAAGGGGGGCGGGCGGCGCCCGCTACGGCCGAAGGCTTCGGTGTCGCGTCCTTGGAACCCAACGCGCCCTGGGGCTTCGCGCCCGCGGGGGGCGGGGAGCCGCCGGCCTTGGGCGGGGCCTGGACCGCCGCTCCGGAGGGCACCTGCTTGGGTTTCGGCTTGGCCGCCGCCGGTCTCGAGCCCTTCTTCGCCGCCGGCCGCTTCCTCGGCGGGTACTTCTTGGCCAGTTCCTCGATCTCCTTCGGCCCCGGGTTGATGATCAGCGACACCTTTCCCGAGAGGAGGTCCTCGGAGAGGTTCAGGTAGGGGAGCGTGGCCAGCGGGGGCTGGGCGAAGGCGTCCTGGATCGCGTCCCCCGTGGATCCCTCCACGGCCGGCGGTTCCGGTGGGGCCGTCCTCCAGGGCTCGACGGCGGGCGCCCACCCCGGGTACCGGAGGTGGAAGTTCAGGAAGTCGACGGTGCGGCGCCAGGAGTCGTCGGAGGCCACGCGGTCCGCCCCCTGGCGGCTGTTGAGGCAGAAACCGTGTCCGGCTCCCGTGTAGACGACGAGGTCCGCAGGCCGCCCCTCCTCCCTCAGCCATTGGAGGGTCTGGAGCGATCGCCTCACCGGCACGATCCGGTCCGAGGTCCCGTGGAAGAGGAGGGTCGGGGGCATGGCCTCCTTGGCCTGTGTGACAAAGCCGGGAGAGAGGCCCCCGTAGTAGGCGACCACGGCCCGAATGCGCCGGTCGGAGGGGGCGTCGTTGAGGGCCAGAAAGGCTCCCTGAGAGAACCCGAGGAGGGCCATCCGGTCACCGTCCACGTTGGGGAGGGTGGCGGCGTACGTCAGGGCCGCCTCGATGGTCTGGGTCCACTGGGTGCGGTTGCCCCGCCCCTTCCTGCCCCGGTCGTAGTAGCGCAGGAACAGGGCCACGAACCCGCTTCGCGCCAACGCCTCGGCGTTTTGAAGGTAATACCTCTCCGCCCGGCCCGGGCCGTGGGTCCCGTGAAGCAAGACGACCGCGGGGTAGCGCCCCGGGGCGGAGGGCTGGAAGATGTCCACGGCAACCCGGTCGCGCCCGCAGGGGATACGGTCGCGCGTCCGCAAGATGCCGCCGGCCGGTACAGGTCCATCCTCGAGGGGTTCGATCAGCACGTCGCCGGTGTATCGGAGGGGAGGCTGGTCGAAGGCGCCCGTCACGTCGAGGGGAGTGACCAGGCCAGGGGAGGGGGGAGCACCCGGGGGGGCGCTCGGCTCCGCCTCCTGGGCGACGGGGGACAGCCCCAGCGCCAGAAGGGCCGCACCGAGCCAGATTCGTGCGACGTTCGGCCTCACCCGGTTCGACCTCCCAAACGACAAGACCCGGCCGAGGCCGGGTCAGGTTTGGTGGCGGGGGAAGGATTTGAACCTTCGACCTCTGGGTTATGAGCCCAGCGAGCTACCGGACTGCTCCACCCCGCGTCAAGCTAATCACTATAGGCGATGGAAGCACGTACTGTCAAGGGGCGCGACGCGCCCCAATCCCGCGAGGGACAAAGAGACGCCTGGCCCCCTCATGCGAGCCGTGACGCCCCTCCGCGGATCCCGCAGGGCGGAGTCGAGGGGGCTCTCGTCTTCTTCACCCGATCTACACGTGAGCGTCGCGGAGGGGGTTCGGGGACCCCGCGGGCTGGCACCCCGGACCTCGGGCCCGCACCGGCGGCCCCCCCACCAGGTTTCATCTCCGGGCTCGCGAGTCCGAAGCGCCGTCGGGGGAGGATGAACAGTGGACAGGCCTCTCAAAGTGAGGTATTATCTGTGGTGAGGCATTTCCCCCTATGGGGGACAAGGCCCCTCTTGGGACGCCGGAGGCCTGAAGAGGATTGCACAGGGACCGGTCTAGACCTACGTTGTTGTCCGCGGCCCAAGATACGGGCCGGGTGTGAGCGGTTGTTCAAAGGAGGAATGCGATGAAGAAAGCCCTGGTCCTGGTGGTCCTCGCCGCGGTCGCCGCCCTGTTCGCTTCGTTCGCCTTTGCGGGCGACCACGCGGCGGTGGGCGCGGAGAAGTGCAAAATGTGTCACAAGGTCCAGTACGAAAGCTGGCTGAAGACCAAGCACGCCGCGCAGACCCCCAAGGTGGATTGCGAGACGTGCCACGGCCCCGGCGCCGATTACTGGAAACCCGCGGTCATGAAGGACCCCGCCGCCTCCAAGGCCGCCGGGCTCATCGCCAAGCCCGAGAAGGCCTTCTGCACGGAGAAGTGCCACAAGGCCAACTGGAACGACGCCATGCTGGCCAAGTCCCACGACCACAAAGCCAAGTAAGCCGTCCTCCCGGTTGAAAAAGCCAAGGGGCTCCCCAAAGGGAGCCCCTCTGCTTTTCAGGTCAGTCCGCGTCTTGCCGGGCGGAGGCGCCGCCTACGTCCCGTCTGAGTCCTAGGCCAGGGGCTTTCCGCAGGCGCCGCAGAATTTCGCTCCGGCTGGATTCTTCGCCTTGCACGAGGGACAGACGGCCTCGGCGGGAACCATGGGGCCGCCACAGGCGTTGCAGAAACGGGCCCCCTCGGCATTGATGGCCTTGCAGGCGGGACAAGCGACACCCGGAAGGGCCATGGCCTGCCCGCAGGAGTTGCAAAACTTGGCGCCGGGCGGGTTTGGCTGGCCGCACCCCTTGCACATGACCGCCGTGCTGGCTCCGCCCGAGGCGCCGGCCGCCGCTCCGGCCTGCTGCATGGTCTGGGCCAGCATTCCCGGGATCATCATGCCCATGCCGGCTCCCACCCCGAGGCCCATGCCCGCCGCCGCCCCCCCGTTGGCCGACGTGTTCTTCGCGGCCTCCTCCATGGACTTGGCGGCCTTGAACTGCATGTACGCGCCCATATTGCCCACGGCGGCCATGCCGCTCCGCTCGTCCACGACCTTCTGGACCTCCTCGGGCGGGGTGATGGCGCCGATAAAGAAGTCCACGAGTTCCAGGCCGTACTTGGCGAAGTCGTCCCTTACGCGGGATTTGAGGGCCTCGGAAAATTCGTCGTAGAGGCGTGCAAGATCGAGGATGGTCTTGAGGTTCTCGCCCAGGACGTCGTTGAGCCTCGCGACGATCATGTCCTTGGCGTAGTTCTCCACGCCGTCGGAGGTCTGCACGCCCTGGCTTCCCACGAAGGTGTTGATGAAGAGCTGCGCGTCCCGCACCTTCGTGGCGAACTTTCCGAAGGCGCGGAGGCGGATCATCTGGAATTCAGAGTCCCGGAAGAGCACGGGCTCCTTCGTGCCCCATTTCATGTCCGTGAAGACCTTGCGGTTGACGTAGTACACGTCGGCCCGGAAGGGGGACGTGCCTCCAAAGGGCATGTTGACGAACTTGTTCAAAAGGGGGAGGTTGAGGGTCGTGAGGGTGTGGCGTCCCGGACCGAAAACGTCCAGGGCGCGGCCGTCACGGAAGAACACCGCCCACTGGCTCTCCTGAACCACCAGCTGGGCCCCCAGCTTCAGTTCGCCGCCCATCTCGTGGCGGTGCACCATCTCCTTGCCGGTGTCGTCGAGCCACTCGATCACTTCCAGGTATTTCGTCGCCATGGGTCACTCCCGCATACCCGATCCGATTCCCCGGGCCTGAAAGGTGGATGCTCCGATCCGAGGGCCCCCCGCCGCGTCCCGCGCGCCGGTGCGGCCGGGCCTATCCCTTTTCCCAGATGTTCCTGCGCTCGGCCAGGAGCCCTTCCAAGGCGACCGCCGCGGTCATTCCCGAGCGGGGGAGCGCGAGTGCGTCAGCGGCGGCGGCCTCCAAGGACTCCACGGCTTCGAGGATCTTCAGGTCGTGGGCGTAGAGAGCGTCCAGTTCCTCTTCCCCGACCTTGACCTGGTCGAACAGGCCCGTGTACCCGTAGGAGGCGAAGCGCACCGAATCGGCGGCGCCTTGGAGCTTCCGGTGGAGGAGCCCCAGGTCGTTGAGCACCGCGAGCTGACCGGCGTTGGTCGCCTGGAGCTTGGCCGACTCCACCTGATCCCGCACGCGGTCGAGCCTCGCGGCCAGGTACTCCCTCAGGCGCTTGTCCGTGGTGCGCCGGTCCTCCCGGGCCCGGTACCCGGCCAGCCCCGGGATGATATCCGCGATCCGCTCGAGGAAGTTCTTCTCGCTACGCAGCATGGGATACCCTCCTCTCCCCCCGCGGGGGCCCGCGGGAGAACCCTCAGTGCTTGTCGCCGGACTTCTTCATGAGATGGACGGCCCGGTTCGCCGTCCGGATCATCCGCATGATGTCCTTCTCGGTGGTGTACTTGGTCACCTGAAGGTTGAGGACGATCTGGTAGCCCGCGTGGCGGACCCGGAGTTCCTCTTCTCCGGGGAGAGAACGCCGTGAAAGGACAGCGTCGGCGTCCTCGTCGCCCTCGGCGGCCTCCCCTCCCGTCGAATCGCCCGCCGGGGCCTCCACGGCCCTCTCCCGCGGAGCCACCAGAGTGAAGCCGGACTCCTCGAGAAGAGTCTGGAAGACGGGAAAGGCCGAACTCGTCACGCGGTCGCTCAGGTCGTACACTTCCTGGAAGCGGAGGCGCAGGTCGTCCTGCGTGCGCTGCGGAAGATCGACGGCGGTGAAGAAGTCCTCGTACGCTTCCTTTAGAATGTTTTGTTGGGCCTCACGGTCGGGCTTCTCGCGGTTGAACGCGGCGTGCTTTCCGGTGAGGCGGTCCTCGTCGTCGAGAATCCCCAGGAACCGAAGGGCCGCGAGGGCGGGGTAGGTCCAGTGGGAGGAAAGGCCGCGCTTGTGGAGTTCGTCCTTGGAGAGCACGTCCCCGGCCGCGTGAACCTGGGCGTGGTCCAGGATGGCCCGGAGGCCTTTTCGGGGAACGTAGGGCGGCGTGCCAACGGCCTTTCGCGTCATGGGCGCTTCTCCGCAGTCAGGGCAGGGTGAGCCTACCAGGGGGGATGGGGGGCGTCAAGTGCCCGCCCCGCAGCACTTCTTGTACTTCTTCCCCGATCCGCAAGGGCAAGGGTCGTTGCGCCCCACCTTCTCGCTCTTGCGGACGGCGGGCTTGGCGGCGGGCTTCGCTTCCTTCTCGGGCGCCGAGTAGGAATAGGCCTGCTCCCGGCGGGCGACCTTCTTTTCCTCCTGCTGGAGGACGGGTTCCAGGAGGAAGAGGTACCGGACGATCTCCTCCTCCGCGCGGTCCATCATCGCGGAGAACAGCTCGAAGCCCTCCCGCTTGTATTCGACGAGGGGATCGCGCTGTCCGTAAGCGCGGAGGCCGATGCCCTCCTTGAGGTGGTCCATGGAGAGGAGGTGGTCCTTCCACTGGTTGTCGATGACCTGGAGCATCACGAGGCGCTCGTACTCCCGCATCATCTCGGGGGGCAGCCTCCGCTCCTTCTCCTCGTACTTCGCGGAGTAGGCCCGCTCGATCCTCTCGCGCAACTCGGCCCGGGGGACTTCGTTCGGATCAATCCCGGCGGCGGCGAGGTCGAGGCCGAAATAGTGTCTGACCTGAGTCTTCAGGCCCTCCACGTCCCAGTCCCCCCCCCCCGCTCTCCTCGGAGACGTACTGGTCCAGGATCCAGTCGAGGAGCATGCCCGCGGTCTCGAAGAGGTAGTCCCGAAGGCCCTCCTTGGCGAGGACCCTCTTCCGGAGGCCGTAGACCGAGGTGCGCTGCTTGTTCATGACGTCGTCGTACTCGAGGAGGTGTTTGCGGATATCGAAGTTCCGCGCCTCCACGGAGGTCTGTGCGCGCTCGATGGACTTCGTGACCCACGGGTGCTCGATGGGCACGCCCTCCTCCATGCCGAGGCGGCCCATCATGCCCTTGAGCCGGTCGCCACCGAAGAGGCGCATGAGGTCGTCCTCGAGGGAAAGGTAGAAGCGTGAGGACCCCGGATCGCCCTGCCGGCCCGACCGGCCCCTCAACTGGTTGTCGATGCGCCGGGACTCGTGGCGCTCCGTGCCCAGGATGTGGAGGCCCCCGAGGGACACGACCTCCTCGTGCTCTCGGGCGCAGATGTCTCGGAACTGCGCCACTTGGCGGGTGTAATCCTCCGGATGGAGCTCGGGGTCCACCTTCGTCCGGGCCAGCCCCTCGGGGTTGCCGCCCAGGAGGATGTCGGTGCCCCGTCCGGCCATGTTCGTGGCGATGGTGACGGACCCCTTCCGGCCCGCCTGGGCCACGATCTCGGCCTCCTTCACGTGGTACTTGGCGTTGAGCACCACGTGGGGAATGCCGCGCCTTTTGAGAAGGGCGCTCATCCTCTCGCTCTTCTCGATGGAGATCGTTCCCACGAGCACGGGCTGGCCCTTCTCGTGCAGTTCCT
>JBFLVU010000089.1:0-11347 GCA_040758175.1 Acidobacteriota bacterium
TGGACGTCCGGATCGAGCGGGCGCCGCCACGGTTCCCTTCCGTGCAGGATGGACGGTCTACCCTCCGCCTCCGGAGCGCGCCCGACGAACACGGAGAACCTGGCGCCGGACCGCCGCTCCCGTGCCGATGCCGATGAGGGCGGCGAGGGCCGCACCGGGGACGGGACCGAACCATCCCTCGCTGATTCCGGCTCCCACCACGCCCCCTGCCGCCAAGGCCGCCCCAACCGTCAAGATCAGCGTGGCCCGGCGCCTCGGCGTCCACCCATGGGCATCCATCGTTTGATCCGTTCCCACGTCTCCCCCCTCCTATTCTTTATCGCCAAACGGTTCCGGATGGAATCCCTCCGAGGCCCGCCTACGAGCGGCCCGGCAGGCTTGCCCCGAAACGCCGAATCCTCCAGAGGACGGGGACGAGCCCTAGGAGGGGCGCTCCGACGTAGACCGGCGCCCAGGGGCTTTGGGGCGGCGGCGCGACGGACCAGGTGGCCAGCGCGAAGCCCGCGAGCAGGAGGCCGAAGAGAAGAAGCACCTTCCCGCCGTGGGCGTTGACCGCGTACCAGTTCTCTTCGGAGGCGAAGGCCGTCCGCGTGCGAACCCCGTACCAGTAGTTCATGGGGACCTTGCGGAGCATCAGGGGCACGGCGAGGACCGCCGTCATCAGACCGATCCCCAGGTGGACGACTTGCACGGGCACCGCCATGGCTTCCTCCTTCCATCCGACCGACCGCCTACTCGAAGAGGCGGGCGTACCCCGAGTAGGGCCGGAGCGGGACGAGGTCGAAGCGGATGAGCCCCCGCCGCGCCAGGGGAAGCCCGCCCAGCGCGGCCTCGGCCTGGCAACGGTCCTCGCACTCCAACACGAGAACCGCCGTGTGCCGATCCGCCCGGAAATAGGCCTCCCGCACTACCCCCGCCTGCTCGAGGTCCCAGAGATGCCGCGCTTCTTCCTTGAGGTGCGGTTCGAAGTCCTCCGCCCACGCCCCTTCCCTTTCCACCTCCATCGCAAGGAATTTCACCCGAGCCACCTCCAGATTCGCAAGCCTTCGGCGCCGCCTCGCCGTCTCACGGGACCGCGCCTCCGCACGGAGTCGCTGTGTTTCGGCTATCCCCGCCGCAAGTCTTTCTTGGCAGACTTGAGGAACTTGCCGAAATCCCGGTCCTTCTGCCGCTTCTCTGCGCGGGACATGGCGTAGAAATCGGACTCTTCTCGGAGCTGGATGAAGTGGCCATACTCCTCCGGACTCAGGGCGCCCGTCTGGACGGCCTCCCGCACGGCGCAGCCGGGCTCATTCTCGTGGCGGCAGTCCCCGAAGCGGCAGCGCGAGGAGAGCCCGGTGATGCCGGAGAAGGTGTCCCCGATCCCGCCTTCGGCCTCCACGACTCCGAACTCGCGCATCCCCGGATTGTCGATGACCAGGGCGCCGCCCTCTAGGAGGACCAACTCCCGCCGCACCGTCGTGTGCCTCCCCTCTCCCGTGGCGCTCACCTCCCCAGTCGGGAGCCTCGCCCCTCCGAGGAGCGCGTTGAGGACCGTGCTTTTCCCGACCCCCGAGGACCCGACGAAGCAATAGGTCCTCCCGGGAAGCAACGACCCCATCAACTCCTCCACGCCCTCCCCGGTGACGTGGCTCAGGGTCCGCACCGGCGCGGTGACGCCGGCGGCTCGGATCTCTTCCACCTGGGAGGCCAGCACCTCGGGCCGCACCAGGTCCGTCTTCGTGAGCAGGACCCACGGCTCCCCTCCGCCCTCCCGGACCATGACGAGGTAACGCTTCAGCCGATGGACGTTGAAGTCGTAGTGGCAGGACTGGACGATCACCACGGTGTCCACGTTGGCCGCGATCCACTGGGACTCGCCGGATCCGCCCGCCGCTCTCCGGCGCAGGACGGTCCGTCTCTCCAGGAGGGCGCGGACCAGCCCCACGTCGTCCCCAGGGCTCCTCTCCGCGCAGGCCCAGTCCCCCACGCACGGCCGTTCCCGGGACACCTTGTGCCGGTACAGGTATCGCCCCGCCAGTTTCGCCCGAAAGGTCCCGGACGGATCCATGAGCAGGAGCATTTCGCGATCCACCGCCGCCACGCGGGCGAGGGTGTCCCCGGGCTCGCACGACGCCTTCTCCTCGAGCCACTCGTTCCATCCCAACGGGATCAGTTCTGAGTGCCGGATCGCCATATCCTTCCTCGAAAGCCCACCCGGAGGGCCTCACAGCAACCGGGGGTCTCCCTTTTCGTGTTTCACTTTCGCCCCCGCCCCCGCCCGAAACGCCTCGACGGCTTCGCAAGCCGCTTCGTCCCAAGCGGCCTCAGCCGCCGCCCCCCATCCCTACCGCCCGTCGAGGGGCGGGTACATGGACGGCGGGCGCTCCAGCTCGATCCGCTCCACCTCGGTCCAGGGAACGTATTCGGGGCTCGGACGGCCCTCGACGAAAACCAGCAGGCCCGCGTTCCTCTCGCCGAGGTCGCCGGCGCGCTCGAGGGCCAGGACCTCTCCGCTCCAAAGGGCCACGCCGGCGTGAGCCGGGCCGCCCCCCCCGCCGCCCGCCGTCACGATCGAGGCGACCAGGCCCAGGGGGATGGTGTAGTCCACGCCGCCCGACGGAGCGTCGAGGGTCTCGGTGGTCTCGCTCTCGTCGAGGTCAAAGACGATCCGGCCTTCGAGGCGCCGGCCGCTCCGGGTAGTGACGCCTCCCGTGAGCGGGTGGCCCGGAGGAAAATCATCGTACTCCGGTCCGTTTCCGCCGGGGCTGAAATCGACGCGCTCGAAGGCGTCCCAGGGGACCAGCACCCGGCCGTAGCGCCGGTCCTCGACGTAGATGCCCCTGTTGCCGGGACCCACGTCTCCCGCGCCCGAGAGGTCAACCTCGCGGCCGTCCGCCAGCGTCACGCGGGATCCCTCCCGGGATCGGCGCTCGATGGAGCGGATGGAGTCGAAGCGCAGGCGAAGCGCGCCGCCTTCGGTGCGACCATCGAGTTCGTCGGAGCCGGTACACTCCTCCCTGTCCCACATGACGAAGCCCGTGAAGACGCCCTTTCGCGCCCGCACCGCACCGTGCAGTCGGGAGGGGGCGGAGCCCGGGGAGGGGGACGGGAGGAACTCGATGGTGCGGATCAACAGGCTGTCGAGGTGCACGACGCCGCGGACCCCGTCCCACACGCGGACGCCGTCGTCGAAGTCGCTGGCCTCCAGGCGATCGAGAAGGAAGCTGCTCCCGCTCTTGAGGACCACGCGCACGTCCCGGCCCCGCGTCTCGATGCGCGCGATGTCCCCGAAGCGAGCCATGAAGGGGCGGAGGAGATCCATGGGCCGCTCGCGCCGGGCGATCTCCAGCCCGAACACCTCGATGGGGCGGCGCTCCGCGGGGCGCCGATCCGGCGGCACGTGCGCGATCCAGGGGTTCTCTCGCTTGGAGCCGTTGAAGGTGTCGCTCCAGTAGGCCTCCTGGCCGCCCCCCCACCGCAGACGCCCCTCGTACACGGTGCCCCCGATGGTGGTGATCCGGCCGTACAGGAGGCCCCGGACATCCGTCTCCCCCTCTCGGGGTGCCTCGGGACCTTCCGAAGCCGTCGCCAACAAAGACGCCCCGGCGGGCTTCTCCTCCGTCATCCGGAGCCGGCGCATGGCCGCCAGTGCGAGCAAGGCGAGGAGAACGAGCCCGACGCCCAACGCTCCCCATGCCACGGCGGATCTCTTCATCCTCGGAGCCCCCCAGCGAACAAGCCTCTCACTCCCCGCCTCCCTCTTAAATAGGGGGACACAATACCTATTTCGCGCTATTGGGGAGTTGAGTTTCGTCCTTCACTGCCGAATTGCGTATCGTGTCCCCGAATATCATGCCTCGTGTTCGATCTCCGGCGGCAGGAGGACCCACGGGTGTTTGCGGTCCACATAGACGGTCACGCGGGGAGCCGGAAAGGAGGGGTCGGCAAAGGCGCCCACGGGAATTCCGTAGTATTCCTCGAGCCCTTCCGTCTCGTAGTACACGGTAGCCCCACAGTGGGGACAGAAGTGAAAGGTGATGGTTCCTCCGTCGTCGGGCTCCCTCGTGAAGGTCCTCGATTCCCCGCTCGCGGCCACGTCCTCCTTGCGAAAGCGCGCCTGAACGCCGAAGACGCTGCCCGTGCGAAGCTGGCAGGCTAGGCAATGGCACACGGAGATTCGGACCGGTTCACCCCGGACCCTGGCCGTCAGTTGGCCGCAACTGCAATAGGCCACCCGCTCCATCACGCACCCTCCTCGAACCCGTAAGCCCGCGAACCCAAAATAAGGGGACACAATACCTATTTCAGACCTGTGAAATCAAGAACTTCGCTGTTCGCTGACCAATTGCGTACTGCGTCCCCAGATAAAACGGCCTTACGCGAGGCGGACCTCGAAGACGCAGCGCTTGCTTCCGCGGAGCTTTGACTCCCGGAGGACAACCTCGACTGGCTTGCCGAATACGGTCTCGAACGACTCTTTCTGATACCCAACGGAACACTGGCACCACACATCCGGCATTCGACGGCTGTCGACCAGGGGGCAGCCGCACTCCCCCTCAGCCACGGAGACGGTGAGGAGGCCCTTTTCCCTATCCCAGGAGGTTTCGGTGCCCCAGTTTTCGCGAATGGCGGCGCAGTACCCCTCCGGGTCGCCCTTGAATCGCTCCGCCACCCGGCCCAGCCTGGCGCACTCCCGGCCGGTCTTTTGGAGGATCCCCGCACAGGCCGCGGGGGTCGTTTCCGCGGCCATGAAGCCGATCATCTTGGCCAATTCGTACCGGACAAAAGCCAGCCGCTGGTCCGATCCGGCGCCGTCACCCGCGAACACCGCCCCGGAGACGGGCAGGACGTTCAGCACACAGCCGCACGCGCCCACTCCGCACAGCCCCTTCAAGAATTCCTTCCGATCCATGAGTCCTCCCTCGCGAAGGGTATGGCCTCCAACCTCCGCTGTGGACTTTACGCGGGCGGCCGAAGAAGGTTTTGGCCCGCGCCGCAGCGGGGCGCGCTTAAGGCACCCTTTCTTTCGGCACGATGGCGAGGGTCGCGATGGCCTTGGACACAAGGACCCGCTCCGACTCGGAATGGCACCAGACCTCGGATTCGACAACGGTGATTATCCGGCCGGGCTTGAGAACCTTGGCGACGCATTCGAGCATCCGTCCCCGGGCGGGCCGCAGGAGATGAATCTTGAATTCCGCCGTCAGAACGATGTGGCCGGGCGGCGCGAGGGTGGCCGCAGCCCCTCCGGCGGTGTGGTCCGCCAGGGTCGCCTGAACCCCTGCATGTACGACGCCGTCCTGCTGAAGGTGCCGCGGCTGAAGGTCGAGGCGCGCGACGCAATCGCCCTCTCCCGCCGAGACCGCCTCGATCCCAAGGTCCGCAATAAACGGTGCGGCGCCGAAGATCCGCCTCAGTTCCTCGACCTGCTCTTCCTTCACGAGGGCCTCCCAGCAACTACGGAATTAAATAAGGGGACACAATACCTATTGTGCGTCCTTGGCGTCAGGAGTCTCATTCTTCGTGGCCGAATTAAGTATTGTGTCCCCGAATTTAGAAGACTGCAGGAATCTTGGAGGCCATGCGCTCGCGGCGGTCCAGCCTCCGTCCGTCCACGATGAAGGTCCCGTCGCCCACCCCGTGCAGGGTGCGGGTTTCCTTGCGCCCCACGGCCTGATGCCCGGCCACCGCTTCCAGAACAACGATGTTGTGCCGCTTCACGATGTCCACGACCTTGCACTCGATGTTGGCCAGACACTCTCCGATAAGGGGGGCCTGCACCCTCTTCGCCGGAACGGGCGTCAGCCGGAACCTGGCGAACTTGTCCGTATCGGCGCCCGAACAGGTGCCCACGCCCACCACCACGTCCAGCAAGTCCATGGCCGGAATTCCGAGCACGCACTCGCGGGTCCTCCGGAGTGCCTTGTAGGAGAAATTCCACTCTCCAGTCGCAATGGCCAGACGAGGCGTGAAGTCCAGGACCATCGTCCAGGAGATGGCCATGACGTTGTTCTTGTCACCGTTCCGGGTGGTCACCAAGACGACGGGTCCCGGCTCCAGGAGGGTGAAAACCCGGCTCAACTTCATCGGCCGCATGGGATTTCCTTTCCGGAACTCCCGTCGCCCCGTCTTGGCTAGTCCCCTCATCACCCTTCCTCTTCGCCGCGCAGGCCCCACAGAACCACGCCGGAACAGACCAGGATGGAAACCGATAGCGATATGAGGCCGAATGCGAGGAGATTCTCCTGCAGGGGAGTTCCCCTGTGGCCTAGCGCCGCCATGGGCATCAGGGTAGCGCCCGCGTTCAGCGCCGCCGCGGCGAGGGTGGTCGCCCAGTTGGCGTAGGTTCCGTACACCGCCAGCCAGAATGTGATGTGCGACAAGCCCGGGGACAGCCTGAGCCGATGCCACGAAAGGCCCAAGATGACCAGTAGCATGCCGTTCATAAGCCCCTCGAGGTGGCTCGAGAGGCCCATCCGCGGATTGCCCAACGCGGGCACGGCTAGACCCGTCAGGAGCCCCAAGAGAAAGAGGAGGATGCCCAAGCGCATCAGGCGCCGACCGAACTGCCGAGGGGATTCTTTCATTGGCCCGTCTCCTTTCGACGCCGTCCGAACCGCACTCATCGCCTCGATTCCGTCCTCTGTTCTTAAATCCGGGGACACAATACCTATTTCGTGCCTTTGCAGACAGGAGCTTTATTCTTGCACTGCCGCAATACGTATTGTGTCCCCAGATATAACGGCCTCGCCAACGTCCCCGGCCGGCTAACGGCCGGAGGAGAATTGTCCCGCCCCGGAGCGCAGGCCCTTGACCAGTCCCACGCCCAGCGAAACCAGTTCGTGGGCTTGGCTGGGCTCGGAGAGGTTCAGCGTGGCCAGGCTGACGCCGTTCGGCCCGAGGAGGGTCATCAGTTGGCCGGCGCCCGAGCCTCCAAGGCCCTGCCCCATGGGATGGCGCTCGGCCCAGTCCGCGAGTAGCCCCGCCGTATTCGAATCCAGAAGCGCGCGCGCCGGTGCGGGGGAATTCGTGTAGGCCATGAAATGATCCTCGAGCGACGGGTTCAGAGGCGCGAGGGCGACGGCCCTCTCCAGGCCGGGCGTGTCCTCGGGTTTGAAGCCGTGGAGGGAGAGGGCTTGGCGGATGAACAGGCTTCCCAGGGAGGCCAGGAACCCCCCCGAGGACTGCCTTTCGGCCTTCTGCGCCACGAACAGGAAGGCCCCGGTCGTCTTGAAATCTCCCGAGTGCCAGCGCATTCCCGTGGGGGCGGACGCGGTGGCCGTGAACATCGGCTGCGACGTCCAGCGCACGCCGTCCGTCTCGTGAACTTCGGCCGCCCGCGACAGTCCCTCGGGCAGGACTCCGGAGGGGACGCGGTTCGATTCCTGGATGCCCAGAAACTCGCGCAACCGGGCCGCTCGCCGCTCCTTCCCCTTACAGCCGCTGCTGGTGGAAGGCCGGAAAGGGATTATCTGCCCGTCCTTCCTCAGCACGGTGATCCGGTAGGTGTAGCCGGACTTTCCTCCGCTGACTCGCCGCTCCACGTTGATGCCGTCAATCTCGTCAAAGGGGATCTGCGTCCGTGTGCTCCGCACTGCCGAGCGCGAATCCAGCGTCAGCATCCTCGTCGTCCCGTCCGCTCGCGCCACCGCGACGCGGCTGAAGAGGAGGAGGCCCAGCCCGACGGCCGCGAAGACGCCCCCAAAGGCCCAGGGCCCCCGCGCTCCAAGGATCAGGAAGCCCATCCCCGCGAAGACGACCCCGAGGAACCACGGCACAATCGGGTAATCACGGATCACCAGTTCAGAATCGCCAGACTGCATGAACCTCCCCCCTTCCTGCAACACGCCTTACCCTACACTCGTCCCCGCTCCCCGTTCGAGTGCCGCGGCGAGACTCACCCCGCGGCACGCACCTCCCGCAATGTCCTTCCCAGGGATCGCATCGAAAGCCTCGCAGTGCGGTCCCTTTTCGGAATCTCGCTAACACTAAAGACCTGACCCCGTATGGCAGCAGCCTGTCAGACCCGCGTCCGAATTGGCATGATCTCGATGCTTTTCCATACACCGCCGAGAACGTACGGTTCCTTCGCCAGCCAAGCGCTTTCCAATTCCTCACGGGAGGAGAATTCAGATACAATAACCGAGCCGACCATTTGCCCGTTGTTGTCGAGAATGGCGCCTCCGTATTTGAAGATGCCCAATTGACGAAAGTGGTCAAAGAGGGCAAGGTGCCTCTCTCGAACTGCAAGGCGTCGATCCAAGGCTCCCTCGTCGTTCCCGTCATGAGCGATCAGAATGAATTCCATCACTTCTCCTGCAAGGAGTTGCTTGACGTGCTTTTCAGCCGACGGAGCTTCTCTCGGTCTGTTCGAGACGACGGTTCGGCGCCCTTGCGAATTGTGTCCCCAGATATCCTTACGGTGAAGCCGTACGGCAGCATGGGAAAGGCCCGGATGACGCCTTGGATGAGGGCGTCACTCTTCCGCAGATCGAGAGAGGCCAAAGCAAGCTCCCTTTCTTCCCGGTACCTTGGGTTGGCCACGAAAGGCTTCGGTGTTGCAACGGTCTGAATTCGATGGATCCCTTGACGGCGGCCCCACGGCCAACTCCAACCTCGGCCCGCCAGGGCCGTCGCGCCTCCAGCGAATCATTGGGCTGCGTAGCCACCAACCGTTAAGTTGTCATTTCCCTCGCCGAACGTCCAACGAAGCCTCCAGCAGGAGTTCACACGTGGCGAAGAGGCAATCGACGTCTTCCACAGCAGACGGATACCCCTTCACTGTGACGTAGCACCTCCCTCCCCTTACGTGCACATCTGCACCGCCTGGAAGTGAGATGAGCGATTCAGCAACTCTTGCATTGCCCAGTACTTGCAAGGCTGCAACAGGATTCGTTCCGGCTGCCGAGTAGCGCCGATCAAGCTGAGGGCCACCAAGGGTGAAGGGTTGGTTGCCTCCCGTCAGGATGACAGGAACAGCATTTTGCCTCGCCTCGATCCTTTCACGAACGCGAAACTCACCAACGTCTCGCCATGGCCAGTCAAAATCCACGGAGGTCATCTCTCCACCACCTTCGGGCGAAGTGGTCGAAATATTCATTGGGGTCAACCGCATTGCGTGACCCTTCCAGACCTTAGTGATCTGGGGCATGCCCAAGAAGGACTGGTGGATCGTTGCCTTGTGCTTTTTTGCAGCCGCCTCAATCACCGGCTTCAGCTTTGCGACTGCACGTCCACGCATAAGGGCAGCAATCATGAGGCTGATTACTACAACTAGGGCTATCCAGATTCCGCTGCTCATTTAATTTGGCCGCCCAGCGCGGGCAGTCACTGGACCCGGATTGCTCTTGCAAAGGGCAACCGAGCAAGCCCTCTTCGAAGCTGAACTTTCCCCGGCGAAATCAGGGCCTGCGTTCAGACTTGCTGAATGGCCCCCCGGGTTGATCAGCACGCCTCGGCCAGGGCACTCATCGTTCACGATCGCCCGCGCGTCAAAAAACCAAGACCTTGCTGCACTTTTCCGTTAGATTCGCCAAGACTTCCATGCTTCCCAGTTCGACTCCTTCGACCATCCTTTCTGACCCGAGCCCGCGGGCCTTTGCGCAGCTTGCTCAGGTGTAGACCGCGCCTCGTGATGCGATGGAGTGCAGCATTCGTTCAATGTTGTAATAACCTTGCGGTGTTTCTTGCCCCGCCGCAGCGCAAGAGGCGCCATCACCAAGTAGAAAGACGTGGACGGCAGACTCGGGTAGCTTGAGGAGACTCAACGCAAGACGGAGGGCATTGTAAGCCTTCTCGCTACCGTACGGGCCATCGTTGATCACCAGAAGATAGCTCTGTGCCATCAAAGGCCTCCCTCTCTTGTAAGACGCCTTTCCTCCGGGGAACTTGGAAACCACCTGACGCTGGAAATCACCTGACGCGACACGCCCATGCGGCGGGTTTTCGACCTGGCCCCTTTTGAAGGCCGTCCCCGTGCTCCGCGACCAGGGCCGAGTGCGCCGCCATGGAAGGTGGGGCGTGCGGGACACGAGGCCGGACCACCAGGACCCCCATTCCTATTCTGGTACTGGTTGCAGGTACTCGGGGATAGCTGAATTTGCCCTTCGCATCAACTTTCTAACATCGCTCATGTTTTCTGTTTTCTGCGGTTCTATGCCGACAATCACCAGCCAGCCGTGCTGATTGCACAGTTGGAGGATGGCTTCTGCCTTTTCCTTTGTCTTGACACGAACCACCGCTGGCTGATCTTTTGAACCCAGGCTTGCCATCCCCGCACCTCATGACGTCTTCTCAGGCCTTTCTATCCTTGGCGCACCCAACAGCTCTTGCGACCCACAAGGGGCTTTTCAGCCGCTTGCTAAAGCCCGCGCTCACGGTACCCAGGGCGCCCTTTCGAAGGACGGCTCCACACACCAACTCCTTTCCACTCCCTTCCACGTTCGCCATCCCGAACCCTGCCTGGGCCCGCGCGAAACGGGCCGTCGGACCGGTGACTCCACTTCAGGGCTGGCCTTGACTCACTCATCCCACTCGTTCAGCTTGCCCACCTCTTGACCTGGGTGGAGCGGGATCACGCAGAACCGGTGGCCGCTGGGGGCTTCCATGACCCACCAATACTCGACCTTCTCGACGCGTTTGGCGCCAAGGCGCTCGAGCCGCTCCACCTCTGCCTCCAGGTCATCGGTCTTGATGTCGAGGTGAACGCGACTTGGATGATCGACGGACTGGACCTCGATGTAGGGTTCGCCCGGCGGAGTTTTCAAGGAGATGAAGTCCCCCTCGCCGGGATCGCTTGCGCCGCGCACCGAGTAGCCCAACGCCTGGCTCCAGAAGCGGGCCTCCCGTTCGAGGTCGTCGGTCCTGCAATCGATAATCACGCCCCCCAAGCGACTGCCGTGCATTCTCTTCGTCCTCCCTTCACGTGCAGGGATTGTGCAAGTAGGCCTGGCGCCCCCGTTCACCGGACCCGGATCCCCCCCGTCTCGGAGGGCTTCCAAGCAAGCCTTCTTCAAAGGGCACCCAGACGCAGCGAGACAGGGTCCGTGTGAGCTGCCCTGCTAAGTGGGGTCTTGGGGTTCATCTGGCAATTGGGCACAATGCCACACGGCTACCACCCAAACAACATTGCCCTTAAGCCGGTAGAAGAAACGGTACGGGTTAACTATGACCTCTCGATAGGGCAATCCTGGAAACTCGGGGAGGCGCCTGCCAGAGTCAGGGCTGCTTTCAAGCCTTCGCAGGCTGTGCTCTGCCTTCAATCTGAAGTCGGCGGCTGCAGAAGGATTGTCACGGCGAATGTAAGCCAACAGGGCAAGAAACTGCTCTTCGCCTGTTGGGGTGAAACGAACCCTCCGCCTCATTC
>JBFLVU010000090.1:0-11321 GCA_040758175.1 Acidobacteriota bacterium
GCGGGGCTATCCCTTTTTTCCTTTGGCGATGACCGACAGGCGCCCGCCCTGGGCTTTGGTCCTCGGCGTGTCCTTGTGGGATTCGGAGAGGGCGATTTCGCCCCCCGCCATGGCGAGGCCGAGTTCGCGGCCGATGTGCCCGCCGATCTGGACGCGCCCTCCCACCATCTCCTCTCCGGCCTGGTCCCAGGTGAGATCCCGCACCTCCAGGGTCCCCCCGCTCATGCGGTACCCCGTGGAGTACCCGGCGTTTCCCCGGATGACGATCTGGCCGCCCACCATGCGGTTCCCCGCGAAATCGTGGGCGTTGCGCTCCACGAGGATCTTTCCCCCCGTCATGGAGTGGCCCAGGTGATTTTCCGCCAGGCCCTTGATGACAAGGTCGCCGCCCCGCATCCCCATTCCAGCGTAGTCCGCCACGTCGCCCGCGACGGTGAGGGTGCCGGATTCCATGCAGGCGCCCGCGTAGTCTCCGAGGTCGCCCTGGACGCTGAGGTCGAAGCGCCTCAAGCCGGTGCCCAGACCGACGAGGCGAACGCCGGCCAGGGGGGATAGGTCCAGGGACTGGTCCGACGCGAGGGTCTGGAAGACGGCGGAAAGGAAGAGCCCGCACTTTCGAGCGAAGGCGGGGTGGTCACCCTCCGGCGCCACGGCGAGGAGCGCCTCTTGGAGAGAGGACGCGACGGCCCCGTCGGGGGGTAGGGCGGCCTTGGCGCCCTCGAAGTCCTTTGCGAGGCTCTCGGCGAAGGGGCTGTTCAGGTACGCGACGAAAACGTCTCGGATCGACATGGTCTCCCCCTCCTCCGAATCACGCGGGCGCGTGCCAGGCGCGGAACGGATCGCGCACGTAGGCGTCGATGGACCGGGCCGCCTCGCGGCCCGCGCGGGTGGCAAGGATGACCGTGGCCGCGCCGGTGATGGCGTCGCCTCCCGCGAAGACCTTGGGCACCGTGGTCATGTACGTCTCCCGGTTGACTTTGATGACCGAGCCCCACTTGGTGGCGAGTCCCTGGAGGCTCGACGGGATGAGCACGTTCGGCGTCTGGCCAATGGCCACCACCACGAGGTCGCAATCGATGATGTAGTTGCTGTCGGGGATCGGGACGGGGCGCCGGCGGCCGGATGCGTCGGGCTCTCCCAATTGCATGCGCTGGACCTCCACCGCCTTGACGAAGCCCTTCTCGTCGCCGATGTACCGGACGGGCGCGGAGAGCAGGGTGAAAACGGCGCCCTCCTCCTCGGCGTGCTCGATCTCCTCGCCGCGGCCGGGCATCTCCTCCCGCGTGCGCCGGTAGACGATCTGCGCCTCCTCCGCGCCCAGGCGGAGGCTGATCCGCACCACGTCGAAGGCCGTGAATCCGGCGCCCACCACAACGGCGCGCTTCGGCTTCTTGACGGGCGTCCCGGCGTCGGGGTGGCTCCAGGCACGCATCAGGTTGACGCGGGTCAGGAACTCGTTGGCCGAGTAGACCCCGTTCAAGTTCTCCCCGGGGATGTTCATCATGTTGGGGTAGCCCGCCCCCGTGGCCACGAATACGGCGTCGAACTCGTCCAGAACTTCCTGGACGGGCATGGTCCGCCCCACGACCACGTTGCACTCCATCTTCACGCCCAGGGACTCCACGTACTCCACTTCCTTCTGGACGATGGCCTTCGGAAGGCGGAACTCGGGAATGCCGTACATGAGGACGCCGCCGGGTTTGTGGAGGGCCTCGAAGAGGTGGACGGTGTGGCCCATCTTGGCGAGGTCCGCCGAACAGGAGAGGCCCGCAGGGCCGCTTCCCAGGACGGCCACCTTGAAGCCCGTGGCGGGCTGTTTGCGCACGTCGCGGCGCTCCGTGTGGCCGAACTGCCAGTCGGCGGAGAACCGTTCCAGCCGCCCGATGGCGATGGGGTTCCCCTTGTTGGTGTCGTTGATGATGCAGGCGGCCTCGCAGAGGTTCTCCTGGGGGCAGACGCGGCCGCACACGGCGGGGAGGTTGTTGTACTTCCGTATGTCCTCCGCGGCCTCGGAGAACTTCCCCCGGCTGATGAGGCCGATGAAGGTGGGGATGTCGATGTGCACGGGGCAGGCCACGACGCACCGCGGCTTGGGGCATTCGAGGCACCGCATGGCCTCGTAGACGGCGTCGGCCTCGGAGTAGCCGAGGGCCACCTCCTCGTAGTTCCGGATCCTCGCCTCCACGGTCTGGCAGGCGATCTCTCGGCGGGGTTCCTTGGAGCGGGGCCGCTTTTTCTCCCCTTCCTTGACTCCGCCCAGGGCGGCGATGTCCACGGTCTCGGCCATGTGCTCCCCCTCAGCGCTTCAGAGTTTCGAGGTACAGTTTGCAGGACGGGCTCGCGGCCACGGCGCGGTGTTCCTCGTCCACGTAAACCTTCATGCGGCTGAACATGAGGTCCCAATCCACCTTGTGGCCGTCGAAGTCGGGCCCGTCCACGCAGACGAACTTGGTCTCGTCCCCGACGGAGATCCGGCACCCGCCGCACATCCCCGTGCCGTCGATCATGATCGTGTTGAGGGAGACCACCGTGGGAACGCCCCAGGCACGTGTCAAGTCGGCCACGACCCGCATCATGATGGGCGGGCCGATGGCCACGATGCGGTCCATCTTCCTGCCCTCGTCCCTCATTTTCTGGAGCGCCGTGGTCACGAAGCCCTTCATCCCGAAGGAGCCGTCGTCCGTGGTGACGACGAGCTCGTCCGAGGCGCTCGCGAGCCGATCCTGCCAGAACATAAGGTCCTTCCGCCGGTAGCCGATGATCGTCGTGACCCGGTTCCCCGCCGCCCGCATGCCCTTGCAGATGGGGTAGATGGGCGCCACGCCGAGGCCCCCGCCGATGACCACCACGTCGCCGTAGGCTTCGATGTGGGTGGGAGTGCCCAGGGGGCCGAGGACGGCGAAGAGGCTGTCGCCCTCCTTGTAGTTCTGGCCCAGGTCGATGGTGGACCGGCCCACCTCCAGGAAGACGATGGTCACTTCGCCGGTTTCAGGGTTCGAATCGGCGATGGTGAGGGGGATGCGCTCCGAGTTCTCGTCGTTCATCACCATGAGGAACTGGCCCGGCTTGTGGGCCTTGGCGATGCGGGGGGCGAGGATGTCCATCTCCACGACCCCGGTGGCGAGCACCTTCTTCTTCGTGATCGGATACATGGCGGCCCCTTCGCTACGAGAGTGACGGTTCGGCGGAAATCGTCGTGAAACCCCCACAGGAACTTGGGTGTGGCATTATAGTGCAGTGGAGGCGAGGGTGCAACAGAGCGGGAGGGTGGTGGAGACCTACGGCAAGTTCCACCGAGTCTGGGACGGGGAGAGGACCGTTCAGGCCTTCCCCGGGGGCCGGCTGGCCCTCTCGCGAAACCGCGCCAAGAACCTCGTGGCCATCGGGGACCGGGTCCGCCTTAGGCACCAGGAGGATGGCACCGCCCTCATCGAAGCCGTGGAGGAAAGGGCCAACGCCGTGTCGAGGAGGCTCTCCTTCTCGGGCGCCGAGCAAATCATCGCCGCCAACGTGGACGTCCTGGCGGTGATGCTGGCCCCCAATCCCGGCCTCAACACGGGCCTGTTGGACCGGACCCTCGTGGAATGCTCCCGCATCGGAGTTCCCGCGGCCATCCTCGTGAACAAGATGGATCTTCTTTCGCCCCGGGAAGTCAAGCGGACGCTGTGTCCCTACGAGGAGCTCGGGTTCCCCAACTTTCTCCTGTGCGCGAAGAGGGGGGACGGGGTCGACGAGTTCATCGCCGCGATGCGCGGGCGCTGGGTACTTCTCCTCGGTCACTCGGGAGTGGGGAAGACGACGCTCGTGAACCGTGTGGCGCCTGGGCTCGACCGCACCGTGGGGGAGGTGGACCCCACCCGGGGGAAGGGCCGCCACACGACCTCCAACGCCTACGCCCACGGCCTGCCGGACGGGACCTTCCTGGTGGACACCGCGGGAATTCGGGAGTTCGGCCTGGCGGGTATGGGCTGGAGGGAACTGGAGCGCGCTTTTCCGGAAATCCACGCGGTCGGGGAGGCGTGCCGGTTTCAGGACTGCCGCCACCTCGTCGAGCCCCGGTGCGCGGTGCGAAGCGCCGCCGAGGAGGGGTCGATCCACCCGGCCCGGTACGAAAGCTACCTGACCCTGCTGTCGGAGGTGGAGGGGCAGGGGCGGGAGTAAGGGCCGCGGATCGAGAGAAGCCGGGGACCCGGAACCAGCCGCACGCCGATCCGCCGGTACCCCGGTGCGTCCCCTCAGTCGGCCATTTCGTGTTTGAGGTCTCTGGCCAGGAGTTCCCGGACGCCCTGGGCCGGAGGGAGACCCTCGTAGAGCATCCGCTCGACGACGAAGGTGATGGGCATCTCGACCCCGTGGCGCCGGGCCAGTTCGGCCACCGAGCGGGTCGTCGGGACGCCCTCGGCGACGGCCTTCATGGAGCCGAGGATGGAGGCGAGGGGCTCGCCCCTTCCCAGCCGGTACCCCACGGTCCGGTTCCGGCTTTCCCCGCCGGTGCAGGTGAGGACCAGGTCGCCCACTCCGGACAGGCCCGAGAAGGTGTGGGGATCGGCGCCCATGGCGACGCCCAGCCGGACGATCTCCCTCAGACCGCGGGTGATGAGGGCGGCCACCGTGTTCGGCCCGAAGCCAAGCCCCGAGGCCATGCCGCAGGCGAGGGCGATGACGTTCTTGACGGCTCCCCCGAGCTCCACTCCCGCCCGGTCCGTGCTGGCATACCCGCGGAGGGGGGCGTGGGAGAGGAGGCGCTGGGCGCGCTCGGCGCCCGAAGGATCGGGCGAGGCGAGGACCACCGCCGTGGGGTCGCCCTGGGCGAGGCCTGCGGCGAAGGACGGCCCCGAGAGGACCACGACGGGGCCCGCCGCGGGGGGCAAGTGCTCCTCGATGAGGGCGCTGACCGGAAGAAGGGTCTCCCGCTCGATGCCTTTGGAGGCCGAAATCACGAGGGTCCCACTGGGGCACCGGGGCCCGATCTCCCGCCAGAGCGCCCTCGTGGCCTGGGCGGGAGAAACGGAGATCCACGCCGCGGCGTCCCGCGGGGCTTCACGGAGGTCGTGGAAGAGCCGGAGGGAATCCGGAAGGGGGTGCCCCGGAAGAAAGTCGCGGTTTTCCCTGCATTCGACCATGGAGGCGAACTGGATCTCCTCGTACACCCAGAGCGCCACGGAGCCGCCCGCCCTCTGCAGGTGGAGGGCCAGGGCCGTGCCCCAGGCGCCCGCGCCCCAGACGACGGTGCTTTCGGGGCCCCTCACGGCTTGCCTCCCGCCGCGCGTTTACTCCCGGGGCCCCAAACCCGAGGTTCGGTTCCGGCCAGAAGGCGGCGGAGGTTGGCGTGGTGACGGGTGATGAGGAGCAGACCCGTGGCGGCTCCGATCCAGGCCGAGCCCACCGGGTACCAATCGAGGAGGAAGTGGAGGCCCAGGATCGTGGCGCTGAAGGTCAGGCAAGCCAGCACGGAGCCGAGGGAGACGTACCGCAGGAGGAGGATCTCCGCCACGAAGACGGCGAAGGCGGCGAGGGTGGCCGCCGGCGCTACGAAGAGGAAGGTCCCCAGCCCGGAGGCGATGCCCTTGCCCCCTCTGAATTTCAGGTAGACGGGGAAGCAGTGGCCCACCACGGCCGCCGCCCCCGCCGCGGCGCCCGCGAAGGGGACGGAGCCGAACCGGTGGCCCGCCCACACCGAGAGGGCGGCCTTGGCGAAATCCAGGACGAGGGTCAGCGCCCCGAGGACCTTCCCCTGGGTGCGGAGGACGTTCGTGGCGCCGATGTTGCCCGATCCCAGGGCGCGGATATCCCCTCCGCCTTTCCATCGGGTGAGAAGCAGGCCGAAGGGGATGGAACCGGCAAGGTAGCAGATGAGGAGTATCCATCCGTCGCGCAAGGTCATCTCTCTCCTCCCAGGGGCCAGCGCCGCAGAACGTCGTACCGGGGGCCGGCGGGGGTGAGGCGGCTTCGGAACAGGGTCACGCGGTCCGATTCGAAGGCGCCTGCGTCGAAGGCCTTAAGCTTGTGGAGAAGGTCTTCCAATCGGGGCTCTACGGAGGGCTCCCGGAACCGGCCGAGGGTGAGGTGGGGCCGGAAGGGGCGCTCCTCGCGGGGGATCCCCCGGCCTTCAAGGGCTTGCTCCATGGAAGCCTGAAAGGCCGACAGGCCGCCCGTGGGATCCTCCAGGCCGGCCCAAAGGACCCGCATCCTGGCGCCCGAGCGGAAGGCCCCGAGACCTCGGACGGCCAGGGGCATAGGCGAAACGGAGGACGCGATCTCGCCCAGGGCCGCCTCGACCACGGAGCGGTTGTGGGGCGTGAGGTCGGCGAAAAACTTCAGCGTCACGTGGATCTGACGGGGGTCCACCCACTTGACGCGGCTTGTCGTAAGGGAAAGCTGTCGTATGACATCTGAAAGGTGTTCTTGGGCCGCCTCCTGAATCTCCACGGCCAGAAACGCGCGCATGGCCCCCTCCGCCGCCGAGGCCCGAGGATAGGGAACACGCGCCCCGGTGTCAACCACGCGATCGGCCATCAGTCCAGCTCCACGGGGTTCCAAACCGGCACCGGGGACGGGGCCCTCGGGGCGGCCACAGTTCCGGTGAAGAGCGTGGAGAGCAGGGGGTGCCGGAGGGCCATCTTCCTGCCCTCCCGCCGCACCAGGGCGGCGTCTTCCATCCATCTCAGGTAGGACCGCGCGGCCCCGGCCGTGATCCCAAGGGCGCAGGCGGTCTCCCCCGCCGTGGCGGGCCCGCAGGCCAGGAGGTGGGCCACCCGCAGGAGGGCGACTCCACCCCGCGCCGCCGCCGCCCCGGTCTCCCATTCGTAGGCCAGGTGGAGGGCCAGGAGCGCCGGCCGGGCGCCGGCATCGAGGTAAAGGGGGGGGATCCGCCCATCCGGCGCGTGGTCCCGCACCTCCACTTCCAAGCCTGTCCCCGCAAGGGCCTGGCCCACCCTTCGCGTCTCGCGGGGGAAGCGGCACCCGATGGCCAATCCGGAGGTCCGGGCGCATCCAGCAAGTTCCTTCCAGAGGTGAGGCCTTTCCCGTGTGCGGGCCCATCCGAAAAGGGTTTCCCCACCGAGCAGGAGGAGGCCCCTTCCCTCCCGAAGGTCCGGGGCCGGGGGCAGAGGGCGCCGGCGGAGGTCCAGGACCCTGTACTCCGGCACCGCAGGCTCCGGGTACCCGTAGTCTCTTCGGACGAGAAGGCACCGGCCGCGGCGTGGAGGGGAAAAGACCTCGTGCATGCAGCCAAACTAGTGCGGATTGAGGCGGCTGTCAAGTGACATGATTCCGACGGGAGGAACTCCTGGGCCTGGGTTCCCGTGCCCCGGCGGCTCCGTGGTACACTTCCTGTTGGAGCGGGCATGCGAGTCACCTTCCTGGGTACCGGAACGTCCGTCGGCGTCCCCATCGTCAACTGCCCCTGCAAGGTCTGCTCCTCCCCCAACCCCAAGAACCGGCGCCTTCGACAGTCCTTGTGGATCACATACGGCGGCGCCTCCTTCGTCATCGACGCCGGAGCGGACTTCCGGGAGCAGGCCCTCCGCTTCGGAATTCGCAGGCTCGACGCCGTACTCCTGACCCACCCGCACGCCGACCACATCTTCGGGCTGGACGACACCCGGGTCTTCGCCTATTGGCAAAGGGCTCCCATACCGGTCTACGGGTCCCCGGTCACCCTCGAGGGCGTCCGGAAGACCTTCTGGTACGCCTTCGAGGACCTCCCCGAGGGCGGGGGGCGGCCCAAACTCGACCTGGTTCCCGTCGGCGGGCCCTTTGAACTGGGTGGACTTCGCGTCGTTCCCCTTGTGGGGGATCACGGAAGCATGGAGGTGACGCTCTTCCGCATGGGCCCCTTTGCCTACGCCACGGATTGCAAGCGTCTCCCCCCCGAGGCCGTGGAAGGCCTTCGGGGAGTGGACACGCTGGCCATCAACGCCCTGAGGTTCTCGCCCCGGCACCCGACGCACATGACCGTGGGCGAGGCCTTGGATGCGGCGAAGGCCGTGGGGGCTCGCCGGGTGTTTCTGATCCACATGGGCCACGAAATGGACCATGAGTCCCTCTCGAATTCCCTGCCCCCCGGCGTCGAGCCGGCCTACGACGGGCTCACACTCGATTTCGACGGGGAGCCTATCCAATTGGAGGTCGAATGACATCTGAGAAGAGCTATCCGGACCTGGCGGGCCGAAGGGTCCTCGTTACGGGCGCCTCCTCGGGCATCGGCCTGGCCTGCGCGCGCATGTTCCTGGAGGCCGGCGCCCGGGTCGCCCTGCAGTGCCGGAGCCAGAAGGCCCCCGCCGAGGCCCTTTCCGCGCTCCACCCCGGGGCCTCGTGGGCCTTCCAGGCGGACCTTTCCCAGGAGGCGGGATGCTCCACCCTCGTCCGGGAGGCCTCCGCGCGCCTCGGGGGCTTGGACGTCCTCGTCCACTCGGCGGGCATTTGGAACAGCGGCTCCATCCGCACGCTGACAAGGGAAAACCTGGAGCGCATGTTCGCGACCAACGCCTTCTCTTCGTACTACCTCGCGAGAGAGTGCGCGGCGGTCGTAGAGAGAGGGAGCCTCCTCTTTATCGGCTCCACGGCGGGTCAGCGGGGAGAGCCCGGCCACAGCCACTATGCGGGGAGCAAGGGGGCCGTTCTGTCCATGGTCTACTCCCTCGCCCAGGAGCTGGCCCCGGACATCCGCGTCAACCTCGTCTCCCCGGGCTGGGTTCGAACCCCCATGAGCGAGGAGGCCTTGAGGCTGAGGGAGGCGTCCATCGTCGCGGCGGTTCCCCTCCGACGGGTGGCCGAGTCCGAGGACGTGGCGGCGGCCGTGGTCTTTCTCGCCAGCGAGGCCGGGCGGCACTTCACGGGGGCGGATCTTTGCTGTTCGGGCGGCGCGCTGCTGCCGATGCCGAGGGGCTGAGCCCCGGTCCGCCGGGCCCGCCTGCGGCCCTTCCCTAAGGGGCGCCGGGGGGAGGTCCCGCCGCTTCGAGGTCGCGCACGATCTGCTCCACGTCGGCCCGCTCCGCGGGATCGAGGCGGGCCTGCAGGGCCCTCCGGAAGACCGCGAGGGCTTCATCGGGACGGTCGGCCTGGAGGAGCACGGCGCCCAGGGTCAGGTAGTTGGGGGCGTAGAGCGGGAATTGGCGGATGCCTGTCTCGAAGGTTCTCACCGCATCTTGGAGGAGGTTCCGGGTCAGATAAATGTCCCCTTGTGCCTTGAGGGTGAGGGCGGGATCGGGGCTCAGCCGCAGGGCCGCGGCGAAGTCGCGCCGGGCCTCCTCCGGTTTTCCCTGGACGAGGTGGATCCTCCCCTGCATGAGATAGGTGTCCTGGTCGGCGAACCCTTCGGACAGGGCCCGCTCCAGGAGGGGGAAGGCCTTTTCCGGGGCGTTGCGGTCGAGGTGGTAGGCGGCCAACGGATTGAGGGCGGTCACCAGGCGCGGAGAGAAGGCGAGGGCCTTCTCGTAGCAGCGGGCCGCCTCCTCCGGACGGTCCAGCCCGACGAGGGCGTGGCCCTTGGCCGCGTGGGCCTCCGCCATCCGGGGGGCGATGGTCAGCGCCCTCTCCAGGGCGGCGAGGCCCGCACGGTCATCCCCTCCCCGGCGCAGGGTCTCCCCGTATTCGAACCAGCCCGACGGGTTCCCCGGATCCTGCTCGGTCACGGAGCGGAAGAGAGCCTCCGATTTTTCCTTGTCGCCCTGCCGGCGGAGGAGGCGGGCTCGGCCGTCGGTCTGGAGAATCCCTGTCCTGTCGTGGGGGTCGGGAAGGGTCCTTGGCAGCGCCTGGCCGGAGGGGACGGCGGCGTATCCAAGCCCCCGCAGGGATGCGTCCACGCTTCCCGCGGGGGAGGACTCGGGAAAGGAGGGGAGCCGGTCGCGAACTCGCATCGCGCCCCTCGGAGGGGACCCGGAAAGGTCCCTCGTTTCCTTCGGATCGCCCAAAAGGTCGAAGAGGCGGTCTTTGGACGCCGACCGGATCCACTTGAAACGGCCGTCCGTGGCGGACGCGAGGGGGCTCCACCGGAATGCGTGGAAGGGAAGCCAGGTTTCGGCCAGGAGAACCCGTGACCCCGCGGCCGGCTCCGCGAAGAGGTCGGCACCGTCCATGCCTTTGACGGTGTCCGGGGCGAATCCCAGGCGCCCCAGCAGGGTGGGGGCCACGTCCACGAGGGAGCAGGGGATCTCCCGCCGGGCCCCCTCGGGGACTCCCGGGCCGGCGAAAAGGAGAGGGACCCGCAGGGTGGATTCGAAGAGAAGGGCCCCGTGGGTCGGTTCCCCATGCTCCCCCAGGGATTCCCCGTGGTCCGCCGCCACCGCCACCAGTGTCCCGGGGGCCAAGCCCGAGAGAAGGCGTCCTACCTCGGCGTCCACGTAGGCGGCCGCCGCGTCGTAGGGGTGACCTGGGAACCGGGTCCCGAAGGCCTCCGGGCTGGAGTAAGGTTCGTGGGCGTCGAAGTAGTGCACCCAGAGGAACAGGGGGCCGGCGCGGCGGCCCGACAGGATCGAAAGCGCGCGGTCCGTCACCTCACCGGCCCGCCGCACAAGGTCAGGACCCACGGCGTCGTCGTATCCGTGAAAGCCCCGGCTGAGGCCGTAGCGTCCCTCCAGGACCGCGCTGGCCACCACGGCCTCGCAACGGTAGCCCTTCTCCCGGAGAAACTCGGCCAGAACGGGCACCGTAGGGGCGAGGACCCCGAGGCCGTTGTCGTGAAGCCCGGTCCGGGCGGGCCAGCATCCCGTCAGCAGGGAGGCGTGGGACGGGAGCGTAACCGGCGCCGGGGCCGAGCAAGAGACGAAGGCGGTGCCCGACCCGGCCCATCCGTTGAGGTGCGGAGCCGTGGAGGGCGGGCCACCCCAGGCGGCGAAACGGTCTGCCCGGTACGTGTCCAGGGTGACCACCACCACGTCGGGGGCGCCGCCCCAAAGGGCCGTACCCGACAGCAGGAAAAGAACCGCGAAGAATCTGAGGCTCCGCACCGAGCACCTCCCGACGCCGAAGTCTACCACCGGGGTGCCCCGGTACCCACCCGGAGCGGGCCGGTCGGCAGGTCCACGGATGCGGCGGAACCCTCTGGAATCCTTGACGTTTGTGGGTTTCTGGACTATATTGATGGGCCATGTTCTGCAAGGGTGGACGGGTCCTTTGCGCAGCGGTTTTGCTCTGGGCGGCCTCCTGTCGCCAGGAGCCCGTGCGTCTTGCGGTGATCCTCCCCCTATCGGGCCCCCAGGCCGCCTACGGGGAGAGTCTCGAGCGCGGAATCCTCCTCGGCGCCGAGGAAGTCAACAGCGCGGGCGGCGTGGGGGGCCGCCGCCTCGACATCGCCTTGGAAGACTCGCGATCCGACCCGC
>JBFLVU010000091.1:0-3442 GCA_040758175.1 Acidobacteriota bacterium
GCGGCCCACCGATGGCTGTCCAGGAAGGTCCGGCGCGGAGGGAGGCGCCGGAGGACGGTGGGAGCCAGGTCGGGCGTCTCCCGCGGCGGATCGCTGTGGCCGAGGAGGTCCAGCAAGGCCGCCTGCCGCCGGAACTCCCGGGCGCAGCCGGAGCAGGAGACCAGGTGCTCCGCGAGGTCCGACCCCGCTGGGCGGGTTCCTTCGACGGCCAACCGGTCGATTTCCTTCAGGGCCTCAGCGCACCGCACGGGGCCTCCTTAGAACAGGCATAACGCACGGGAATTGAAAATCCTTCGGCCTGGGAATGCGTCAGTCCAGAAAGCCCGCCAGTCTCTCCCGGAGGGCGCGGCGGCCCCGGGATAGGAGGGATTCGGCGGCCTTGGCTCCGACTTCAAGAAGACGGGCGGTCTCCACGACGGAGAGTCCTTCGAGGTGGAAGAGTACGATGGCCATCCTCTGGGCAGGCGGGAGGCCGGCCAGGGCCTTTTTCAGAGCCTCCTCACGCTCGGCGGCCAGCACGCCGGCCTCGGAGTCCGCGGTCCCGGGGAGGGCTCCGGGGTTCGCGAGGGAGAGGAGGCCCGGCCGGCGACGCCGGTCCAGGCAAAGGTTCACCGTGATGGTCCTCAAGTACGCGACGAGGGGCTTCTCGGGTCGGTAACGCGGCGACGCCTCCCACAGCCGCAGAAAGACGTCCTGGGCCACGTCCTCGGCCTCCGTCCGGTCGCCGAGGTACTTCCGCGCGATGGAGTAGACGCTCCCCTGGTGGCGCCGCACAAGGGCACCGAAGGCGTCGCGGTCCCCCCCCGCGGTGCGGGCCATAAGATCCTCGTCGCGTAACGTTTCGTGGCGGTCCAGGGTCCCTCCTGTCGAGTTCGCTCCCCCGGGCCGGGGCGCCCGCTCAGGATACGCCGCTCCGCTCCCGGCCGCGTAAGGGGAAGGCGGCAACAGAGGCTCCTGCGGCCGCGGACCCCCGGAGCACTGAAACGCCGGCGAGCCCACGGCGGGTCTTCCTTGTGACCGAGCAAGAGAACGCGGGGTTTAAATACCCATGCGCCGCCCCTTGTCACGTCGAGGTCGGAACGGTCTGGACGCCTCCGGAGAGGGTGGACCGCAAGAGGGCGGAGAGGGGCTACTGGATCCGGGCGAGGCGCTCCCGGGCGATGGCGGCCTCGCCCGAATCCGGCGCGGACTGGATGAGGAGTCGGAGGGCGGTCATCCCCTGGGCCGTCTCGTCGAGCGCGAGGTGGGAAAACCCGAGTTTGAGCCGGGCCGCAAGAACCTTCGGGCTCTTCGGGTAGCGGTCGAGAACCGTCCGGAAGGCCTCCTTGGCCTCTCCAAAGGACTTCTTGCTGTAGAGGCACTCCCCGATCCAGTACTGCGCGTTTCCCGCGCGCCCTTCGTCCGGGAACGCCTGGAGGAACCGGCGGAACTCCTCCAGGGAGAGGTCGTACTTTCCCTGGAGGTAGTCCGCGTAGGCCTGTGCGTAGAGGTCGGGGGTGGTCGGCGCCCCCGGCGCGAGGGGTGGAGGCGCTGCCGCCCCCGACGGAGTCTCCCCTTGGGGCGCCTCGAAGATCGTTGGCGGGGCGACGAGCGGCGGGGCGGCCGGGAGCTCCTGACGGCTCTGAAGGACGGAGACCTGTTCCTGAACCTGTTCCAGGCGCCTCTTGATCTCCTCCAGGTCCGAGCGGATGTCGGCCGTCTGGGAGGCGCGTCCCAGGGCCTCCACCCGGGCGGAGAGGTCCTGGAGAGCCTTCTGCAGGAGTGGAAGCTGAGCCTCCACTTGCTGGAGGCGGGCGCCAAGGGCGGCCATCTGCTGGTCCAGCCTCTGGATGTCCTCGCGGGTCCCGGCGAGGACGGAAACCGCCGCGAAGACCGCCGCGGCGGCCAAGGCGAGCCGGAAGGTGCGCATGGGCGCCTACTTCACGTCGATGAGAAGGAACTCGTCGCGGCGGTTCTGTTGCCAGCAGGCCTCGTCGTGGCTCTCGCACGCGGGACGGGACTTGCCGTAGGAGACGGTCTGGATCCGGTCCGCGGGCACTCCAAGGCCCACGAGGTACTCCTTGGCGGAGTTGGCCCGCCGCTCTCCCAGGGCGAGGTTGTACGCCTCGGTGTTCCTCTCGTCGCAGTGCCCCTCGACCGATACGCGGAATTGGGGGTGGGCCAGGAGCCAGGCGGCGTTCTCCTTGAGGACGGGTCTCGCGTCCGCTCGGATTTCCCACTTGTCGGTGTCGAAGTGAATGCGGCCCAGGACGCCCTGGCGGTTGAAGGCCTCTGCGCTGCTTTCCACGTCGAGGGAGGGGGTGGCCGGCGCCTCCGGCGTCCAAGTGCTGGGAGGAGAGGCGGGGGGAGCGGTGGTTCCCGGGCCGGGACCCGCGGAGGCGGCCTCCCTCGTGGCGCAGCCCGTCAAGAAGGCGACCAGGAGGAGACCCAGCGCCAGGAGTGCGGTCCATCGGAAGGCCTTTTGCGTGCTCATTTCAACCTCCATTCAATTGCCGTCATTCTACATACCTCCACGGGCCGGGAGCAAGGGGGGAGCCCTCCGGTCCCCGGGGCCGGGGATGTACCGGACGAAGACGACCTTGTCGTCCCCTGGGGCGTAGAACTCCCTCAGCCGGGCCTCCTCCCGATAGCCCATTCGGAGGTAGAAGTCCCGGGCGGGAGAGTACCTGGGAAGGGACGAGGTCTCGATCACGCATATCCGGGCGCCCCTCGCCGCCATGTCGGCTTCGGCGTGGGAGAGGAGGAGCCGGCCGACGCCCTTTCCCTGATGGGCGGGAGAAGCGGCGATCCAGTAGAGGTCGAAGGTCCCGAGGGTGCAGGGGGTAGGGCCCCAGCAGGCGTAGCCCGCCACTTCGTCGCCGGCGGCGGCGACGGCGAATCGGTAGTCGGGGTGGTCGGGCCGCTCCAGGACGGCGTCCACGAGTTCCAGGGCCACGTCCACCTCGTCCTCGCGGAACACTTCCGCGGAACGGAGCAGGGAGGCGATCCGGGGACGGTCCCCGGGCTGGATCGCTCTCAGGATCAGGTCCACGGCTCGTTCACCTCGGCCGCCGCGAGCACGCGGAGGGTCAGTTCGGCATACTCCCATCCGTGGGCCTTGGCCTGCTTGGCCAGCCCAGCCGACGGGGAGAAGTCGGGATTCGGGTTCACCTCGAGGATCTGCAAGTTCCCCTCCCGGTCCTCCCTGAAATCCACGCGGGCGTAACTCCGGCACCCCAGGGCCGAGTAGGCCTCGAGGGCGAGCCCTTGGATGCGGCGGATCAATCCCGGTTCCACGGGGGCGGGGCAGACCGTCGGCGTTGACCGATAGGCCTCGCTCTCCTCGGCCCAT
Source organism: Acidobacteriota bacterium (assembly GCA_040758175.1). Lineage (GTDB taxonomy): Bacteria > Acidobacteriota > UBA4820 > UBA4820 > DSQY01 > JBFLVU01. The sequence goes on from JBFLVU010000091.1 coordinate 3,332, forward strand.
TTCGCGTCGAAGGTCAGGACCTTGGGATGGGAGGCAGGCATCTCCTCGTAGTTGACGAGCGAGGGGGGGAGCGCCACGGTTCCGTCGGGCGTCTCCACGACGGAGCAATTC
>JBFLVU010000091.1:3452-11303 GCA_040758175.1 Acidobacteriota bacterium
AGGAAGGGCTCCGCCAGGACTCCCGCGGGGAATCTCTCCAGGAGAAGGCGCACCCGCCTTTGAAGGTCCTCCGGATCCTGCACGAGGTTCTCGGCCTGAATGCCGTGGCTCGCGTCCTCGGCGGCGGGTTTGAGGAAGGCGGGAAAGCCGAAGGGGGGAGCCTCCTGTGCCTCGCCGGGGCGTTCGTACACGCGGAAGGGGGCGGTGGGAAGGCCCGCCCCCTGTAGAAAGCGCTTGGTGATGGCCTTGTAGAGGCCCATGTGGAGGGAGAGGGGAGGGCAACCCGTGGAGCGGAGCCTCAAGGTCCGGAGGTGGATGGCAAGGGCCACTTCGCTGGGGGGGTCGTCGGCGAACCCTTCGAAGAGGTTGAAGACGGTGGAGCCCTTGGGGAGGGACTCCAGCGCGCGGGCCGCTCCGGAAAGGGGCGGCACGAGGGGGATCCTCTCCACCTGTCGCCCCCCTTCATCGAGGGCGCGGCACACCCCCCCGACGGTTTCGAGGACGGCCCGTTCGGCGATGCCTCCGTCCAGGTCGCTGTCGAAGTCGTTGTAGAGGACGAAGACGGGCTTCCGGCGGAGGGTGAAGATCCGGAGCTGTTCCCCCTCCCACTCGGCGGAAGAAGGTTTCGGGGCGGCCTGGGGCCCCGGGGGCGAGAGGGACCGGTCCTGGGGAGACTGGGTCATGACGGCGCTCCCACGCGAGAGAGGAAAGTTCAGACCAAGCCACAGCGCGTCAGCGCCGCGTTGAGGATGGCCTCCATCAACTGCGGGTAGGCGATGCCCATCCCCCGTGCGAGGATGGGAAGGTCTCCGTACGTTGGAGAGAGACCGGGGAGAGGGTTGATCTCCAGGAAAACGGGGAGCCCGTCCCGCACCCGGAAGTCCACCCGGGCCGCGTCCCGGCACTCCAAGGCCCGGAAGGCGAGGACCGCATCGGAGTAAAGCCGCATCAGGTGCGAAGATTCCAGGGGAGGCGGCACGTCGTAGGCCACCCGGTTTCTCCAGTCCCGCTTCACCTCGACGGAGTAGACGAAGTCCGGGCGGGGGCCCGCCTTGGGACGGATCCGCATGGCTCCGATGGCCCGGGGCGGGTCGTTGCCCACCACGCCCACGGTGTACTCGTCGCCCGAAACAAATTCCTCCAAGAGGACGGGCTGCCCGTAGGCGCGGAGGGTGGCTTCCACGTGGCGTCGGGCCTCCTCCGGGCTTCGGACCACCGACGTGTCGCGGATCCCCTTGGAGGAGCCCTCGTACGCCGGCTTGGCGATGCAGGGAAACCGGAGCCTCTCCGCGCCGTCGAGGTCGGCCGGGCGGCGAACGAGGAGGTCCGAGGGAACGGCCACGCCGGAGAAGGCCACGAGGCGTTTGGTCAGGGCCTTGTCCAGGCTGAGGGCCAGCGTGAGCGGGTCGGACAGGGCGTAGGGGATGCCCAGCATCTCGAGGACGGAGGGAACCTGGGCCTCGCGGCTGCGAAGCGTCCCCTGTCCTTCGGAGATGTTGAAGACGAAGTCCAGGCGCTCGGTGAGCGCTTTTTCGAGGAAGGACCGGCCGCCCCCGAGAGGAACGACCTCGTGGCCGAGGGACTCGATGGCGGAGCCGATGGCGCCCACGGTTTCGGGCGGGTCGAATTCCTCATAGAGATCGTCGGGTTGCCCGTCCGCCGGTTCGGACGCCGGCGGCTTGAGATCAAACGTCAGCCCGATTCGCATGGACGACCGTCCGGTCCCGTTTCACGAGGCGCGGCTTGCGGGGCTTGTCTGCTTCCTCAAAGGGGAGGCCGGGCGCCCGGCGCTGCCTCCTCGGGGGCGGAGGCGCGGGGTTGCGGTACTGGAAGATCCGCCCCTCGTAGTTGCGCAGGACCAACGCGTCCTCGGTGGAATACAGGTGGTACGTCGGTCCGAGTGGGATCTTCCCGCCGCCCTCGGTGTCCACCACGAAAGTGGGGACCGCGAAGCCCGAGGTGTGCCCCCGCATCTTCTCCAGGATCTCGACGCCCGTCCAGACGGAAGTGCGAAGGTGCTCGGCTCCCCGGACCGGGTCGCACTGGAAGAGGTAGTAGGGCCGGACCCCGATGCGCAGAAGCCCATGGCACAGCCGGAGCATGGTCTCGGCGCTGTCGTTGACGCCCCGGAGGAGGACGCTCTGGTTGTTCATGGGAACGCCCGCGCGCTGGATGCGCCGGCAAGCCTCGGAGGATTCGGGCGTGATCTCGTTGGGATGGTTGAAGTGGGTGTGGACCCAGAGAGGGAGGTGCCGGGAGAGGAGGTTCGTCAGGTCCTCCGTGATTCGCTGGGGCAGGACCACGGGGTACCGCGTCCCGATCCGGATAATCTCCACGTGGGGGATCTTCCGAAGCTCGGAGAGGCAGTAATCCAGCACCGAAAGGGGCAGGGAGAGGGGATCCCCGCCGGAAAAGATCACGTCCCGGATTTGGGGCGCCTCACGGATGTACCCGATCATGCGGTCGAGCTGGCCGCGGTTCTTTGGCTTCTCCCCCTCGTCCCATTCGCGGCGCCGCGTACAGTGGCGGCAGTACATGGGACACATGTTGGTCGCGATGAAGAGGGCGCGGTCGGGGTACTTGTGGACGAGGCCCTCCACGGTCATGTGGTGGTCCTCGGCCAAAGGATCCACGAGTCCGGGATGCTGGGGAAGGAACTCGGCGGGCGAGGGCACGGCTTGGCGCCGCACGGGATCGTCCGGGTCCTGCGGGTCGATGAGGCTGAGGTAGTAGGGGGGGATCCCGAGGTGAAGGCGAGGTCCCAGGAGCTTGAGCTGCTTGTATTCGGCGGCGGTCAGGGGCAGAAGCCGGGATAGGACGTCCAGGTCTCGGACGCGGTTCCTGTACTGCCACCGCCAATCGTTCCATTCGGCGTCGGTCGCCTCCGGAAAGAACTGGGCCCGGCCGCCCGCTCCTCGCGCGGGCGCCTCATTCGCGAGCATGGTCTCCTCCCCGCGGGATTCCGTTCCCGCGAAAGAGCGCCGCGCAGAGCCCAGGATTCCGGCCAATCAAAGAAAAAGCCTCGCCCGGAAGGGGCGAGGACGGCACCGCCGGCGAGGGGCTCAAAACCCCTCGGTGCCTGTGCGCACGCAGGCTCCTAACTTGTCCCTCTTCCATTCTCAGACGGAAGACTCTCGTCTCCCGACCTCCTCCTCTAGACCAGCCGCCGTCCACGACGATGCGCCGCGCACGCCGCGACTTACGGGAAATATAGACCCTTGGCGTTCGATGTCAAGAGGTTCCGGTGAGGAGGAGAACCCCGGCGATGGAGGCCAGCGTCCCGAGCACGGCGCGGAGCGAAATCCTCTCGTGGAATACGACCCGGACGATGGGGAGGATGAGGATGGGGACCAGCGCCATGAGGGCCGATGCCACGCCGACCTTCGCGTGGGCCACGGCCACGAGGGAGAGCCACACTCCCAGGAACGGGCCGGTGACGGCTCCCGCCGCCGTGAGCGCCATGGCCCGGCCGTCGCGGAAGATGTCGGACACGGAGCCGCGGGACCTCAGGATCGGCGTGGCCGCCCAGAGACCGGCCGCGGCCACCACCATGCGGATCAGCGTTCCCGAAAGGGCGGGCATGCCGGAGCGCAATCCCTCCTTCGCGAGGACCACGCCGAGGGCCTGGCACAGGGCGCCGCCGAGGGCGTAGGCCACGCCCACGGCGAGACGCGACTCGCTCGGCCCGTCTTCCGGGCGCTTTCCCTCGAGGATTACCCACGCGATCCCCGCCACCGTGAGGAGAATGCCCGCCGCCTCGCGGGGAAGGAGGCGCTCCCCGAGGAGCGCGAGGGCGAGGAGGGAGGAGAAGATGGGCCAGGCGGCCATCACGAGCATGGCTCGCCGCGGGCCCAGATCGAGGAGGGCCCGGAACAGGAAGCTGTCCCCCAGGCTCAGGCCGACGAGTCCCGAGAGGCCCAGCCAGATCCAGGCCGCCGCCGGCGCGTCGAGGGGAAGGAGGGCGCCGGTCTGGGCGACGTGGGTCGCGCCCAGGAGGGCGACCGCCATGAGGAGGCGCGTCCGGTTCACGGCCATGGCGCCGGCCCGCTTGCCGGCCAGCGTGAAGAAGACCGCCGTGAAGGCCCACAACAGGGCCGTAGCCAAGGCCGCGGCCTCGCCGACTCCGGGAACGTGGAAGATGATGGCGCCTCCTTTCGGCTGGGACCGCGTGCGATCCGAGGCAAGCATACGCTTCGCCGCCCTGTCCAGGAAGCCTCGCCGTCCGCTCCGCCGTGGTCCCCCCAACGCCTTCGCGGTAGGATGGTCCGGGAGGATGAAGACCATGTCCCTCCGTCGCGCGCTAACGGTGGCCGGCTCCGACTGCTCCGGCGGGGCCGGGATCCAGGCGGACCTGAAGACCTTCCATACCTTCGGTGTGTACGGGATGAGCGCCGTGACCGCCGTGGTGGCCGAGAACACGCTGGGGGTCCAGGGATGGCGAGCCCTCGACCCGGACTTCGTGGCTCAGCAGATCGCCTCGTGCCTCGACGACGTGGGGGCGGACGCCCTTAAGACCGGAATGCTCGTGGATGCCCCGACGATCCGGGCCGTGGCCTCCATCCTCAGAAACCGTGGCGTGGGGAACCTGGTGGTGGACCCCGTCATGAGGGCCAAGAGCGGCGACCCGCTCATCGCCCCCGAGGCGGTGACCACCCTCGTGAAGGAGATCTTCCCCCTGGCCCGCATCGTCACGCCCAACGTGCCGGAGGCCGAGGCCCTCGCCGGATTCCCCCTGCGGGCGCTCGACGACTTCCGCAGGGCCGCGGAGATCATCCGGGCGGCGGGCCCCGAGGTCGTCGTCCTCAAGGGGGGCCACAGCCCGGTGAACCCCGGCGGAATCTCGCGGGATTTCGTGTGGGACGGACGGGTGTGGGAGACCCTCGAGGGCCGGAGGAGCGGGGATCGGAACACACACGGAACCGGGTGCACCTTCTCCGCCGCCGCCGCCGCCGGGCTGGCGCTCGGGCTCGAAGTCCTTCCCGCGCTCCGTAGGGCCAAGGCCTTCATCACCGAGGCGATTCGAACGGCGCCCGGGTTGGGCGGGGGCCACGGCCCCGTGAACCACTGGGCCTCCTCCTCGGAGTGACCCTGGGCGACCGCCGGGAAACATCTTAACGAGAGCTGCCGCCGCGAAGACGATGCGCGCCGCACCCGTTCGCGGCGGGACAGGGTTCGGCCCGCCCAGGGGGCGGAGAAGGAGGTCCTTCCATGGCACGCAGGTGGTGGGTTTTGATGGCCGCGGCTCTTCTCGGCCCGGTTTTGTACGCCCAGAGCACGGGGCGCCGGATTTCGTATGCGGTGGATCCCGCCACCGCGGTGCCGGCGGCCACGGTGATTCACAACGGGGAAGGAATCACGGTAGTCATCTTTCGAGTGGCGGAGCTGGACGAGGGCGGGACCTTCGTCTTTCGTGCCGACATGACGGCCCGGGGGAGGAGCGTGACCTTCCCCTTCGACGCGGAAATGGACGATCGCGCGAGGGGCAACGCTCTCGTTGAGGGTTTCGACCCCGAGGTGGTGACCTTCGTGGATGGAGCGACCCCCGCATCGAGCCTGGTGACCGTCACGCTGCCGCCCGGCACGTACGGTCCCAAGAAGAAGTTCGTCACGAAGGTCAAGGCCGAGCCCCTGCGCGGGAGCCGAGTCGGGCAAGGCACGGGGATCAAGGTCGTGATCCTCGAGGGGACAACCTCATCCGCGGACCCCGAAGGGGCGCTCTTGGACGACATCCTGGAGGCGCTCTCGCCCGAACCCTGATCGGCCATCGAAGCGTCGGACCCGTCAGCGGGCGGGAACCGGCGCCAGGGCCTCCTCGAAGTAGGCCAGCATGCGCTCGAAGAGGTCGCGGCGGTGCGTCCTTTCCCGGATCCCGTGGCCCTGGCCCGGGTAGTACGCCATCTCGAAGGGTCGGCCCTCCTTGAGAAGGGCCTCCGCCATCCGGACGCTGTTTTGGAAGTGGACGTTGTCGTCCGACAGGCCGTGCATCAGGAGAAGGCGGCCCGACAGGGAGGCGGCGGAGTTTACCGGAGAACTCGCCCGGTAGCCCTCGGGGTTCTCCGACGGCAGGCCGAGGTACCGCTCCGTGTAGCAGGAGTCGTAGGCGGCCCAGTCGGAAACGGGGGCGACGGCGGCTCCCGCGCGGAAAGTCCCCGGGGGGGCGTGGGCCAGGGCGCACAGGGTCATGAACCCGCCGTAACTCCACCCCCAGATGCCGATGCGGTCCGGGTCGACGAAGGGCAGAGACCGCAGGTAGGCGACGCCCGCGAGTTGGTCCTCCAGCTCGCTCCGTCCCAACCCCCCCGCGAGGGCGGCCTCGAAGGCCGCCCCCCGCCGCCAGGAGCCGCGGTTGTCCAGGGAGAAGACCACGAAACCGCGCTGGGCGAAGAGGTGCCCGATGGTCTCCCACCGTCCGACCCAGCGATCCTGAACCATCTGTGCGTGGGGTCCGCCGTAGACGTCGATCACGGCGGGATACCGTCTCGTGGGATCGAAGTCCCGGGGCCGGGACAGCCGGCCGTGGAGCGCCGTCCCGTCGGACGCCGTGAGAAGGACGGGTTCGGGCGTGACAAATCCGTACTCCGCGAGTGCGGGCTCGACGTTTTCGTACAGCACCGTCGCGCGCCCGCCGCGCGTCGGCACCAGGTCCGCCCTGGGGGGCACTCCGCGGCGGGAGTGCAGATCGAGGAACCATGAGCCCTCGGGGGAGAACTCGGCCTCGTGCCACCCCCGACCGTCCGTGAGGAGGAGGGGCGGGGATCCCGAAAGGTCCGTCCGGTACACCTGTCGCCCCGTGGGATCCTCCCGGTTTCCCGCGAAGTACAACTGCCCCCGCGCTTCGTCCACGGCCAGGAGGTCGTCCACCACCCAGGCCCCCCGTGTGATCTGCATCAGATCCCCTCCGCCCAAGCGCCCCAGGTACAGGTGGGCGAACCCGTCGCGCTCGCTCGTCCAGAGAAAGCGCTTCCCATCGGAGAGAAAGCGCGGGGGGCCGATGAGATTGATCCACGAGGCCGAGGTTTCTTCCAGGACGGAGCGGGGAGGGGCGCCCGACAGGTCGGATTGGAAAAGGCGGAGGTGCTTCTGCCTCCGGTCCAGAAGGACGAAGGCAAGGGCGGACCCGTCCGGGCTCCACGCCGCCCGAGGCAGGTACCCGTCGCCCGAATCGGCGCCGGTTACCTCCGCGCAGACGCCCGAGGCCACCTCCGCCACCCGGAGGCGGACCCGGGGATTGGCATCGCCGGGGCGGGGATAGAACTGGGGTTCCACCTGCGGATGGATTTTCCGGGCGTCAACCATAGGGAACGTGGGGACGTTCGTCTCGTCGAAGACCCAGAAGGCGATCCGGCGTCCGTCTGGGGACCAGAGGATGGCGCTCTCGAAGTCCAATTCCTCCCCGTACAGCCAGTCCCCCCGCCCGACGAGAACCGTCTCGGAGGGAGAAGCGGCCAGGCGCCGCGGCGGTCCCCCGGAGAGGTCCACCACCCAAAGACCGTCGCCGTTGGCGTAGGCCACGCGGGAGCCGTCGGGGGACCACTCGGGATTCTCCGCCTCCGCGTCCTCGGGCAGGAGGCGCCGCAGGTTCCCCGTGGCCAGGTTCAGGACCCACAATCCCTTCGCCTCCACCAGAGCCTCCTTGCCCGTGGGGGAGAGGTCAAATGACATCAATTCCTTTTCGGAACCGGTGACGCCCTTGAAGACCTCTTGGGAGAGGATCCTTCGACGCGAGAGGGTGGCCGGATCAAGGCCCACGAAATCCCCCGTCGCCCCCGAGGGACCTGGCTCGAAGAAGTAGAGCCGGTCGCCCCCCGGGCTCCACGCGGCCGCCGTCGGAACCTGGGAGGCGAAACGGCC